>JBIQJW010000105.1:0-7884 GCA_044507145.1 Actinomycetota bacterium | reverse complement strand
CATGCCCTACCGGCGGTTCCTGCTGTGGTCGTCGATCGGCGGCACGCTGTGGGCGATCTACACGTGCCTGTTCGCCTACCTGGTGGCCACGGCCCTGGCGGGCTACCCGGTGGCGTCGCTCATCATCACCGCGGCCATCAGTTCGGTCGCCGTGGTCGCGGTCCTGTTCGTTGTGACACGTGACGCGCGACGCATCCGGCGTGAGGCCGCGACCGGGACCGCGGAGTCGCCGAGGGCGCCCGACGGCCCCTGAGCCGGTGCGCGCGGCCCGGCGAGCCGGCGCATCGGGGTTTGACCGCTCTGCCGGCCAAGCATATGACTGTCCGCACCGCACGCGACAGACGGAGCCTTCAATGGCCGACGCGCCCGCCCCCCGGTCCACCATCGGCGCCACCTACGTGGAGCCCTCCGCGCGGATGCGCTGCGGCCCGGGCTGAAGATCGGCGACCTCTACCGGCGCAACATGTCCGAGCCGTACGTGCTGCAGCGGCTGTCCGAGCGCTCGTGGTGGGTCCAGAGCTTCCACTACGGGACGGTGTTCTACGTGGGCGACGAGGGGTGCTGATCCTCGACGCCCTGGAGGGCGTGTACGACGGCATCGCCCAGGCGGTCGCATCGGTCACCGACCTGCCGATCACGGCCGTGGTCTACCCCCATTACCACGCCGACCACATCGGCGACATCGCCAAGTACGTCGACGGCGCCAAGCAGCGCGGGCGCGAGCTGCGGATCATCGGCAGCGCGAAGACCGCCGAGGCGATGGACCTGAGCGACAGTTCGTTCCCGCGTCCCACCGAGGTGCTCGACTGGCCGCGGGCCAGGTTCGACTTCGAGGGGACCACGGTGGAGCAGTACGGCTTCGAATGGGCCGCGCATTGAGACGACCACTCGGCCTGGCTCTTGGCCGACGAGCGCGTGATCCACTCGTCGGACCTCATCAACCCCGACCAGCCTCCGTTCTGGCGGTTCGCCGGCAACGAACGCTTCCGCTGGCACGAGCGCAACCTGCGCGAGGTCTACGACCTGGGCTGGGACCACCTGTCCGGGAGCCACGGCAACATCGGCACGCGCGAGGACATCGACTTCGAGCTGGCGTTCTGCAACGACCTGAAGGACGCCGTGGGCCAGGCGATGGGGGCGCACCCCTTCACGGACTTCGTGGATCCCGCCGCCCGCGCGCATACGGGATTCCTGGCCGACTTCATGGCGACTATCTCGCGGGACGCCGCCGACGCGCTGCGGCCGACGTACGGCGAGATGTACGGCTACGACGCGGCCGCCGTGCCGAACGCGGAGATGGTGGCCTGGTCCGTGTTCGAGTACCGCTGATGGGCACCGTGACGAGCGGGGACCGGGAGATCACGGCGGCGATCGTGCGCACCGCCGGGGCGTTCGAGATCGGACCGGCGGTCCTCGGGGCGCCCCGGGACGACGAGGTGCTGGTGCGCGTGGTCGCCTCGGGCCTGTGCCACACCGACCTGGTGGTACGCGACCGGGTGTACCCGGTGCCGCTGCCCGTCGTCCTCGGCCATGAGGGCGCCGGTGTGGTGGAGGCCGTCGGCGCGGCGGTGACGAAGGTCGCGCCAGGCGACCACGTGGCCCTGAGCTTCCTCAACTGCGCAACATGCCGGCCGTGCCTCGACGGATCGCCCGCCTCCTGTGCGAACTTCAACGACATCACTTCGCCGGGCGGCGCCCCGACGGGTCGCATGCGCTACGCCAACCGGGTGGCGACGCGCCGTTGCACGACCGCTTCTTCGCGCAGTCGTCGTTCGCGACGTACGCGATCGCCCACGAGCGCAACACCGTGAAGGTGCGCGCCGACGCGCCGCTGGAGCTGCTGGGACCGCTGGGCTGCGGCATCCAGACCGGGGCCGGCACCGTGCTGCGCGCGCTGCGGGTCGGCGCCGGCGCGAGCTTCGTGGTGATGGGCGCGGGCGCGGTGGGACTGAGCGCCGTGATGGCCGCACGGGTCGCCGGGGCCGCCACCATCATCGCCGTCGACGTGGTGCCCGCGCGACTCGAGCTCGCGCGCGAACTGGGCGCCACCCACGCCATCGACGGCGGCACCATGGATACCGTCGCCGAGGTCCACCGCATCACCGGCGGGGGCGCCGACTACGCCCTCGACACCGCCGGCCTGCCCGCGCTGATCGTCCAGATCGTGGAGGCCCTGCGCCAGCGTGGGACCGCCGCGGTCCTCGGCGCCTCCTCGGCCGACGCGGTGATCCACCTCCCGGCCAACACGTTCATGCAGAGCTGCAAGACGCTGATGGGGGTGGTGGAGGGCGACAGCGTCCCCGATGTGGTCAACCCCCAACTCCTGGACCTGCATATGCAGGGCCGCTTCCCGTTCGACCGCCTTGCGCGGTTCTACGATCTGGACGCGATCGACCAGGCGGCCGCGGACATGGAGTCCGAGGCCACGATCAAGCCGATCATCCGCATCGGCTGACCGCACGTCACGACCTGCCGGTTCCGGCGCGGGCGCGCACACACCGGCAGGTCCGTTCCTTCGTATAGGCGAAGCCCGACCCGACATACCCGTTCGTCGAGCGTTGACGCTCCGGGGGCGCTCGTACGTTCGGTGGACGGTCACCAACGGAGAGGTCGGTCAGATGAAACTCCCGGTCATCGCGTGCGCCGCGACGCTCGCACTCGGCGCGGGCATCGCAATCGGCAGCGTCACCGAGGCGCCCACGGGCCACGCCCAGGCCGCCGGTGCGGCGAACTTCACGGTCAGCACCGGTCAGCTCAAGATCAACCAGCGCATCAGCCAGGCCGCGGTGCGGCGCGCCAACGAGGCCCTGCGTCGCCTCGACGCGCTGGATCTGACCGTCTCCCGCCTGACGGCCCCGCCGGCCACCGTGGCCGGTGGACCGAGCACCCCGGGTGCCACCGGCCAGCCGGGGGCGAAGGGCGACGCCGGCGCACCCGGCGCAAAGGGCGACCAGGGCCCGAAGGGCGATCAGGGCCCGAAGGGCGAACGGGGTGAGACCGGTCCCCGTGGCGAGAAGGGCGACCCCGGCGAGGCCGCCGCGAAGGGTGACCCGGGCGAGAAGGGTGAGAAGGGCGACCCCGGCGCGAAGGGCGAAAAGGGCGACGCCGGCGAGAAGGGCGCCCGCGGCGAGAAGGGCGACCCCGGCGAGAAGGGCGACCCCGGCGAGAAGGGTGCCCGCGGAGAGAAGGGGCAGACCGGCGAGACGGGCCCCAGGGGCCCCGCAGGCCCGAAGGGCGAGAAGGGCGACACCGGCGCGCGCGGTCCGAAGGGTGACACCGGCGCGACGGGCCCGCAGGGCCCGAAGGGTGACACGGGCGCAACGGGCGAGCAGGGCCCGAAGGGCGACACGGGCGCCGTCGGTCCGCAGGGCCCCCAGGGCCTGCCGGGCCAGGGCGTCAACTCGTTCCGCTTCGGCAGCAACCACTGCTACCCGGTGAACGGGACGCCCACGTTCAACTGCTACGACTCGTCCACCACGATGCCGTCCACCAACGCCGATAACAAGACGAAGGGCTGGAGTCACTTCACCGTCGCCAAGAACGGGACCACGACCACCGTGACGTTCATCGGGACCCAGGGCTTCCAGTCGTGCTTCGAGTACCGCGTGGACGGTTCGCTGCCGACGATGGCGGGGGCAAACTTCAACACGTCGCTGCCCGACGGCCTCTGGCGGTACAAGTGCGTCTCCGCGAGCGGTACGGCGACGACCAGCGTCGACTTCGTGGACGCCAAGCTCGTCGAGGTGCGCCTGTCCTTCGGCGCCGAGACCGACGAGCGCTTCAACTGGACGATCGCGTCCTGACCTGACACCCGCGACATCCGGGGGTCGCCACGGCGACTCCCGGATGGGCGGTCCGGCGGCGGCCGGCGGGGCGGCGAGTGGAGGATGACGGGTTCGAACCGACGCGCCGGCCGAGAGGGAGACCAACGCGAGTCCGCGCTCACCGACGACCAGCGACCGACCGCGGGCGAGCGTAGGAACCGGACCACGAGCCGCGGGCTGCATAGGGGCTGGCCGGGGCGATTCCGGCATGCCAGGCTCGATTCCTCAACGGCTCGGGCCGAGTCCACCGAACTCTGCTCGCGGCAGGTCGCGGGTTCCCGCTTCCTTGGCCGCTGTCGTGGGCACCAGCAGCAGGGTTCCGACACCCCGCCGAGCCTCTACTGAGCCGCTCGGCTATTCCGTCATGGACCGTTCAGGAATCAGCCGCCGGGGTGTCCCCTCGGCTCTCCGCGACGTACGCGGACAGGAGTCGGGGAGCGTTGCCGATGCAGACGACCCGCCACCCGCTCTTCACCATGTGCGTGTTTCCGTTCGGCCCGGTGAGCGGGAACACCACCGACCACCGAGCCGTCCCGTCCGGATGCATGCGCCATCCCGTGGGAGTGCCGACCAAGACCGCGGCCCTGATGTCGGCCACCAGCAGATCGGAGTGGGCCCGCTCATAGCCCAAGGCGGAGCGGAACACTCGCGCTTTGTGCCGCCCGTCTGAGTTCTCAGGGTTGAGGATGTAATCGCGAACCTTCGAGCGTTGCACGACCGCGTATGCAGCGCCCGGTAGGCGCTCCGGGAGTTCGTGCGGCCTGCGCAGAGCTACAGGTGGCGCGCGTAGCGCTTCACGACCTGCACCCCCCCGACCTTGGCGGCGACGAGCACTTCGGTCTCGCCTGTCTCAGCGACGACCTCAACATCGAGCCAGTCGGCCCCGGGCTCGTGGCCGACGACGGTCCCAAGGGTCCCCGCGGGCACAGTGACCTCATCGCCGTCACCGCCCCGCCAACCGATTGCGGAAGTGGTGAGCCGGACGTAGTCGAGTTCATGCACGCAGTGGCGGCGTCGTGACATGGGAGCGAGTATCGGCATCACCTCCCCTCTTGTGAAGAGAACACCCGTTCCTTGGTTCGTTGCGCTCTCGCATCGTAAGCCGAAGCCCAAGTCCTTGCCCGGGCTATCGTCTCACGACTCCCGGATCCCGGCAGCAGGTCCGCCGAGGGGCTCGCCAGGCATCTCTATGTGATGGTCTGGCCGACGCGGGCAGCGTCACGCGCCTGGACGGCGGTCAAGTGGGCCTCCGTAGCACGAGGGTCGCCTCGGCGGCGGCCAAGGCGTGGTGACGGTTCGCCGCTCGATGCGCGGCAACCTGCTTACGGCACAGCGACCTGCGCATTGGGGATCCGACACGACCTGAGCCCGGGCGGCCTCCAGGCGCCGGACGAACGTCGGTTGGCCCGGACCGCGTTCCTTCTGAAGGATCCTGGCCCATACGTGGTCCCGGATTGACTCCTGGTGGGCTCTGGTGACGCCTCGTGACGACGCCACCTCCGTCGTCGCAGCATGAGAAAAGCCCCGCAGATGCGGGGCTATCCGGTGGTTCTCGTGATGGAGGATGACGGGTTCGAACCGACGACCTCCGCCTTGCAAAGGCGGCGCTCTCCCAACTGAGCTAATCCCCCGCGGATGGGTACGGTAGCATCGCCGCGCCCGGTCCCGACCGCGAGGTGCCCCGGATGAGCGACGCCGACCACGATCCCTTCGACGCGATCGAGCGCGCCCTGGAGCAGATCCAGATCAAGCACTTCGAGATGGCCGGCATGGTGGACGACTACCGCACCATGGTGGAGGAGCTTCGCGACCGGCCCGATGCCGAGAAGGAGCGCCTGGCGCGCGTGCTCCCCGGCGCGCGGTACCACGTGGCCAGCACCTACGTCACCGAGACGTGGCGCGGCCTAGCCGGCGAACTGCGCCGCGCCTTCCCCGAGCCTCCCGAGGACCCCACCCCGCAGGGTTAGCCGGCGCGGCTCCACGGGGCGAGGTCGCCGGGCAGCATGCCGGGGGGACCCAGGATCTCGATGGACCACTCGGCCGCCATCCGCGCGAACGCCTCCGCGTCGCTGAGCCCCACCGGCTCGTCCCACAGCCGCGGCGCATCCGTCGGCTCGGACGCCGCCTCGATGAAGCGCACGATGTGCCCCGGCGTGGACGTGGTGAACCAGCGCGTCGGGCCGTCGCCGCTGAGCCGGTAGGCGTGCGCGATGCCCCTCGGGGCCACGTGCGACCGGCCGGCGTCGAGCACCAGCGGCTCGTCCTGACCGATCCACAGGGTGATCTGCCCCTCCACCACGTGGAAGCCCTCGTCGTCGGCATGGTGGACGTGCAGCGGGCTCTGGAACCCGGCGCGGCCCACCATCTCGGCCACGCCGAACATCCCATCGCCCTCGTCGGGGTGGCGGCGGATGTGCACCAGGTTGTCGATGAAACGCAGTGCGCCGGACATGGCGTCAGGTCCCCCCGTCGCAGGGCGGCCCCCACAGGCCGCGATCGCCGTCACGGGCCTGGCGCTCGGCCGCTCGGAAGCGGTCGGCACCCGTGAAGGGTGAGCCCCGGTACACATACACCCGCGCGGCACCGGCCTCCACCAGCGCGAGGTTCACCGACCCCTCGCCCGACACAGGACCGCCGCCGGCTCCCGGGTAGACATGCCCCAAGAGGCGCCCGTGCCGGTCGCGCTCGCCCTGCCCCGGGTCCGCCACCACGCTCACCGCGGCCCCGTCTGGCAACAGCGCCCGCGCCCGCCGGGTGGCCTCGGAGGCCCAGCACTCGCCGGCATGGTCGTCGCGCTCCACCTCCGGCGCGTCGATGCCCAGCAGGCGCACGCGCTCGCTGACACCGCCGATGCGCACCCGCACGGTGTCCCCGTCGCTCACGCGCTCCACCGTCCCCGTGCGCGTGAGCGAGGCCCCACCCGGCCGCGAGTCCGCGTCGGTCGGCGCATCGTCGCCCGCGCAGCCGGTCACCGCGAGCAGCACCAAGGCGAGTGTCGAGACGACGAGCGCCGCGGCGCGACTCACCGGCCCAACGCCGAACGGAGGGCCTCCTCGAACTCGGGGTGGATGAACGCGTGTCCCGCCCCGGTGAGCACCGCGGGCACGGCCCGTTGCCCATCCAGCACCAGCGTCGCCATCTCCCCCATCGCCGCGCGCACCGCGAAGGCGGGCGTGGGCACGATCGCGGGGCGCCCGAACACCCGCCCCAGCGTCGCCATGAACTCACGTTGGCGCACCGCACCGGGCGCCGCCGCGTTCACCGGCCCCGCCAGGTCGCTGTCGTCCAGGGCGCGCAGGATCACCGCCACCTCGTCGTCGATATGGATCCAGGGCACCCACTGGCGCCCGCCGCCCACCGGGCCACCGATGCCCAGCCGGCTGAGCCGCGCCAGCACCGGGAGGATGCCGCCCTCCGCCGCGAGGACCAGCCCGGTGCGCACCAGCACCACGCGGGCTCCACGCGCCGAGGCCGGTTCGGTCGCGCGCTCCCAGGCGGCGGCGACGTCGCCCAGGAAGTCCGTGCCCGCCGGCGCCGACTCGTCGAGCCCGTCGTCGCCGGCCGGCCCGTAGTACCCCACCGCGCTGCCGTTCACCAGGACCGCGGCGCCGCCCTCGCCACCCACGCGCTCGGCCAGGGCCCGGGTGGTCGTCACCCGGCTGTCGTGGATCGCCCGCCGGCGCGCCGCCGTCCAGCGGCGCGAGCCGATCGGCGTCCCGGCCAGGTTCACCACGCCGTCCACCGCGGTCACGTCCGGCGCAGGGGGCCCCTCGGCCGGATCCCAGCGCACGTCACGCGCACCCGGGACGCCGGCCGCCCCCGACCGCGACACCGCGATCACCTCATCCCCGCGCGCCAGCAAGGCCCGCGCCACGGCCCCACCGATGAGTCCGCTGGCACCGACCACCGCGACGCGCACGGCTCAGCCTCCGACCGGACGGGCCGGCGGCTCGCCGTGCCCGTAGGGCCGGTCGACGCCCGGGTGGCGCGCCAGCACCGCGTCGATGGCGGCGATCTCGTCGTCGGAGAGGGGAGCCCCCGCAAGCGCGGCGTTCCGGCG
>JBIQJW010000104.1:0-7975 GCA_044507145.1 Actinomycetota bacterium | reverse complement strand
GCCGACGCCGACTCGACGCTGGACTGGGCCGATCCGGCCTGGACGTTCTCCCGCGGCGCCGATCAGCCGATCACCGTCCATCTCTCGTGGGTGAACGATGTCTCCGCGGCGACGGATCTGGACCTGTTGCTGCAACGCCGTGACGACACGAGCGGCGCCTGGGTGACCGTGGCCTCGTCGCGGGCCAGGCAGGCCCTGGGCGCCGGCCCGGCGGAGCGCCTGGTGGGGTACCGGTCGCCGGTGGCCGGCGAGTTCCGCCTGAGGGTGGTCCACGTCGCCGGTCCGGTGCCGCCGCGCCCGCTCACCATCTTCACCAGGGAGATCGCCATGGCCCCGGCCGGCGGGACCACGGTGGGGAGCATCCCCACGCCGGCCGATGCCGTGGGCGCGATCGCGGTGGGCGCCGTCGATTGGCGCGGCGACCGGCTCAAGGCCTACTCGTCCCACGGCCCCAGCGACGACGGTCGCCTCAAGCCCGACCTGGTGGCGCCCACCGGGACGCGGGTGATGGGCCGCGCCGGCTTCCGCGGTGTGGGTGGCACGTCGAACGCGGCGCCCAACGCCGCCGGCGCCGCCGCCGTGTTGATCTCGTCCGAGCGCCGCGCCGGGCGCCGCCCCGACGCCGCGACGGTGCGCGCCGCGCTGGTGGACCGGGCCGTCGACCTGGGCGCGCCGGGCCCGGACATGCAGCATGGCGCGGGGCGCGTGCGCGTGTCCCTGGCGGGTCCGCAGATCACCACCGTGCTGCCCAGCCCCCGTAGCGCCGTGCGCGGGGTTATCCGGGCCCGGTTCGCGGTGCGCTCGGAGTCGACGCTCACCCGCTGGACGATGTCCCTGGACGGGGTGACCGTCGCGGGCCGCCTGGGCAATCGCCCGGGCTCCGCACGCATCGACACCCGGAACCTGGCGGACGGTCTGCACCGTCTTCGTGCCGAGGTCCGCGACTACCCGGGCAACCGCCGCGTGCGCACCTGGGCCGTCCGGGTGGACAACACACCCCCCGAGGCGACGGTGCGCTCGGTGACGGTGCGGCGCCGGACGGGGGCAGCGCAGGACGGCCGGACGGTGCGCGTGCGCCTGGCCCTGCGGGATCCCGGCGCGTCAGGGCCGCTGTCGGTCGATGCGCGGCTGGTGGGTTCGCAGACCCGCCGAGAGCGGGTCATGCGGCCGCAGGGCAGGGCGCGCACGGTCGTGCTGACGTCGGTTCCGCGGGGTCGCTACGTGTTGCGGGTCCGAGTGACCGATGCCGCCGGAAACAGGGCCGACCGGACCCGGCGGGTCGTCGTCCGCTGAACCGCGTCCTCGGGAAGGCGCCGGCGGCTGGACAGACGTTGTGCGATCGCGCACAATGCCGTCGCCACCGCCACACCCCGGCGGCCGGCTCCGCAGAACCGACCAGGAAGGACCCACATGCCGCTGGACCGGGATCGTAAGAGCGCCCTGCGCGACAAGGTGTCGACCGCCAACAAGAGCAACGTCGACGCGGTCGCCGATGAAGTGAAGGCCGCCCTGGCCGAGCTCGAGGACGGCGACAAGGACAAGGCCCGCCTCGAGGGCTGGCTTGAAGATCTCTCCGTCGTCAAGGGCGGCGGGGTCCCGGGCAAGTTCTAGGACCGGGCCGGAGCCCTCGGATCTCCCCGGTGGGTGGGGCGTCAGCCCCGCCCACCGCGCCGGTCAGCGCGAGCGGCCGGCCCCGCTGTGGATCAGGCGCTGCAGCCGCCGGGTCTCGGCCAGGGCGTTGATCGGCCGCCGGTCCGGGAAGGCGGTCCGACCGCGTTCGATGCGTCCCTCGCGGCCCTCGCGCGCCTCCACCCACCGTTCGTAGCCGGCGATGAGGTCCAGCAGGCTCTCCACGAGGGCGAGCCCGCGCTCGGTCTCACGGTAGGGCGCGCCGTCCAGCAGCACCACCCGCTCGGTCGCATCCCACACCAGTTCGCCGGCGCCGGGGAGCGCGGCGCGCAGTCCCGCTGCGGAGATCCGCACGGCCAGCCCGTGCCATTCGCGCTTGAGGACACCCGGCTCCACGGCGGGCCGGAAGCCGAACGCGCGCATCCGCCGACGCTCGTCCGGCGAGCTCCACTGCCGGTGCGTGGCCTCCAGCAGGGCCGGGAGCCGGACCTCCATGCGGTCGCCCGCGGGGCCGTTCGCATACGAAGGGAGCGATGGGGACACCGCGCCAGTATGCACAATCGTGCCGGTCGGAGTCGATGTACCTGCGGCGCATGGTAGTGTGTCTCGTCTTGGCCGACGGGTCCGATTGACGCTACGCCGCTCCTGCCGGAGGGCGGCCTCGCTCCGCCTGCTGCAACGCGGGCCGGTCGTTGACCCCTTCGGTTTTCCGGTGATAGCATCACCCGTTACGCTCGCGCCGCACGCTCGGCGCACCGCCGCCCGCCGCTCGCTCTCGTCAGGAGGCCTCGAGACTTGAGCACCCGCACCGCTGTCCGCGCCCGCCGCACCTTCTCGCGCCTGGACAAGGTCCTTGAGGTTCCGAACCTCATCGACATCCAGCGCTCGTCGTTCGAATGGTTCCTGAACGAGGGCCTTCGCGAAACGATCGACGACATCTCACCGATCGAGGACTTCACCGGCACCCTCGCCGTGCAGTTCGGCAAGTACACGCTCGGCGGCTGGGAGCCGGGCATGCCGTTCGACCACATCCAGCCGAACGATTCCATCAAGGACTGCCGCGAGAAGGACCTCACCTACGCCGCGCCGCTCACGATGGAGGTCTCCTTCGTCAACAAGGAGACCGGTGAGTTCCGTGAGCAGAAGGTCTTCATGGGCGACCTGCCCCTGATGACCGAGTGGGGCACCTACATCATCAACGGCACCGAGCGCGTCGTGGTGACCCAGCTTGTCCGGTCGCCC
Organism: Actinomycetota bacterium; assembly: GCA_044507145.1. Taxonomy (GTDB): domain Bacteria; phylum Actinomycetota; class Thermoleophilia; order Miltoncostaeales; family Miltoncostaeaceae; genus JAVJSF01. The sequence continues at coordinate 5,104 of JBIQJW010000104.1, read as the reverse complement.
GGCGCCTACGTGATGGAGCCGAAGGATCGCGAGAAGCAGGTCTTCATCGCGAACCTGATGCCGTCGCGCGGCTCCTGGGTGGAGCTGGAGATCGACAAGAAGGGCCTGGTCCACGTCCGCATCGACCGCAAGCGCAAGCTGCCGGTCACCACGCTGCTGTTCGCCATCGGCTACACGCGTGACGACATCGCGAACCTCTTCCGGCACCCGCTGGACCCCGACCGGGTCAACCCGTACATCCAGGCCACCCTCGACAAGGACGCCACCGAGGGGAACCCGCAGACCGGCGACCGCACCTCGCTGGCCGAGTTGGGCGCGATCGTGGGCGAGATGCAGGAGCTGGCCGCCGGCCTGGAGGGCGCCACCAGCGATCAGCGCCTGGAGATCGAGGCCGAGATCGAGAAGCTCGAGAAGCGCCTCGACAACCGCTCGGGCGAGATCATGCAGCACGCCCTGATCGAGGTCTTCAAGAAGCAGCGTCCCGGTGAGCCGCCGACCGTGGATAACTCGCGGTCGCTCGTGCGCTCGCTGTTCTACGACCCCAAGCGGTACGACCTGACCAAGGTCGGTCGCTACAAGCTCGACGCCCGCCTGGGCCTCGAGGTCGGGTCGTCGGTGCGCACGCTCACCAACCCGCGCTTCACCGGGCGCCTGTCCGGCATGAACGACGACCTGGTGGAGTTGGTCCGCCGCCTGGTGGAGCTGCCGATCCGCATCGGCGTCTCCGAGGACTCCAAGGACTTCGCCGCCGAAGCCGCGGCGCTGCCGCGCGATGAGATCGCCGGCGACCTGGACGAGTACGAGCACTTCGGGAACCGCCGCCTGCGGACCGTCGGCGAGCTCATCCAGGAGGCCTTCCGCATCGGTCTCTACCGCATGGAGCGCGTGGTGCGCGAGCGGATGAGCACCGAGGACGTGGACACCATCACCCCGCAGACCATCATCAACATCCGCCCGGTGGTCGCGGCGCTGAAGGAGTTCTTCGGCTCCTCGCAGCTCTCCCAGTTCATGGACCAGACCAACTCGCTCACGGGCCTGACCCACCGGCGGCGCCTGTCCGCCCTGGGCGCGGGCGGCCTCACGCGCGAGCGCGCCCCCATCGAGGTGCGCGACGTCCACCAGACCCATTACGGGCGCATGTGCCCCATCGAGACCCCGGAAGGCCCGAACATCGGCCTGATCGGCTCGCTGGGCAGCTACGCCACCGTGAACGAGTTCGGCTTCATCCAGACGCCGTACCGGCGCGTGGTGGACGGCGTGGTCACCCCCGAGGTGGAGCGCCTGGACGCAACCCAGGAGGAGCACAAGGTCATCGCGCAGGCGAACGCCGAGCTGGATGACAAGGGCGCCCTCATCGGGCCGGTGCTGTGCCGGCGGGCCGGTGAGCCCGTGCTGGCCGACCCGGCCGAGGTGGACTACATGGACGTGTCCCCCGAGCAGATCGTCTCGGTGGCCACGGCCCTCATCCCGTTCCTCGAGCACAACGACGCCAACCGCGCGCTCATGGGCGCCAACATGCAGCGTCAGGCCGTGCCGCTCATGATCACCGAGGCCCCGCTGGTGGGCACCGGGATCGAGCGCCGCGCCGCGATCGACTCGGGTGACGTGGTGGTGTCGCGCACGGCCGGCAAGGTCGCCACCGTCGACGCCAACCACATCATCATCGAGGACCCGAACGGCGACCTGGAGCACTACGAGCTCCACAAGTTCCGCCGCTCCAACCAGGGCACCCTCATCCACCAGAAGCCGATCGTGCGCAAGAACCAGGTGGTGGAGGCCGGCGACGTCCTCGCCGACGGCAGCTCGATCGACAACGGTGAGCTGGCGCTGGGCAAGAACGTCCTCGTCGCCTTCATGAGCTGGGAGGGCTACAACTACGAGGACGCGATCATCATCTCGGAGCGCCTCGTCAAGGAGGACGCCCTCTCCTCGATCCACATCGAGGCGTATGAGATCGACGCCCGCACCACCAAGCTGGGCGACGAGGAGATCACCCGCGACATCCCGAACCGCTCCGAGGAGTCCCTCAAGGACCTCGACGAGCGCGGCATCGTGCGCATCGGCGCCGAGGTCACCTCGGGCGACCTCCTGGTGGGGAAGGTCACGCCGAAGGGCGAGACCGAGCTCACCGCCGAGGAGAAGCTGATCCGCGCCATCTTCAAGGAGAAGGCCGGCGAGGTGCGCGACACCTCCCTGAAGGTGCCGCACGGCGAGGGCGGCAAGGTCATCGACGTCCGCGTGTTCGATCGCAAGGACGGCGACGACCTGTCCCCGGGCGTGAACCAGTTGGTGCGCGTCTACGTGGCCAAGCGGCGCAAGATCGCCGAGGGCGACAAGCTCGCCGGCCGCCACGGCAACAAGGGCGTGATCTCCAAGATCGTGCCCGAGGAGGACATGCCGTTCCTGGAGGACGGCACGCCGATCGACATGATCCTGAACCCGCTGGGCGTGCCGTCGCGCATGAACATCGGGCAGATCCTCGAGACGCACCTCGGCTGGGCCGCCAGCCGTGGGTGGGTGGACGGCGCCTACGAGAAGGGCCTGAACGGGGAGACGCCCGAGCGCACGCTCGTGGCCACCCCGGTGTTCGACGGGGCGAGCCCGGAGGACGTCGACCGCGTGCTGATGGACTGGTCGGCCAGCCACCCGGACAACCCGATCGACCTGGGCATCGACGAGGGCGACCGTCCCGGCCGCCGCGCGTCGGGCCGCATGAAGCTCTTCAACGGCCGCACCGGCGAGCCGTACGAGGGCAAGGTCACCGTCGGCTACATGTACATGCTGAAGCTCCTGCACCTGGTGGACGACAAGATCCACGCGCGTTCCACCGGCCCGTACTCGCTCGTCACCCAGCAGCCGCTGGGCGGTAAGGCGCAGTTCGGTGGCCAGCGCTTCGGTGAGATGGAGGTGTGGGCCCTGGAGGCGTACGGCGCCGCCTACACCCTGCAGGAGATGCTCACGATCAAGAGCGACGACACGGTCGGCCGCGTGAAGGCCTACGAGGCGATCGTGAAGGGCGAGAACATCCAGGAACCGTCCATCCCGGAGAGCTTCAAGGTGCTGCTGAAGGAGATGCAGAGCCTCGGGCTCGACGTGAAGGTGGAGGGCGAGGCCGGGCCGGAACTGCTGGGCCAGGACCAGGATGACGACCTGCTGCGCGCGGCCGAGGAACTCGGCATCGACCTCTCAGGCGGTGCGGGTGCCGACGGGGGCGCGCAGGGCACAGGACAGGACGCGGACGGGGCGACGGAAGCGGTGGCCGCCTCCGGCGAGGCGTCTGAGTCCGACGGCGAGGCGTAAGGGGGCTTGCGGGCCGGCCGGTGATCACCGGCCGGCCCGCATCACCGGCGGACTCAGGTTTTCACCCCGGCCGACGCATCCGACACGGCGCGGACGGGGACTCGAGAAAGGCGCGGGCACGTGATCGACATCAACAACTTCGACTCCATCACGATCGGACTGGCCTCCTCCAAGCAGATCCGGCAGTGGAGCTCGGGCGAGGTGACCAAGCCCGAGACGATCAACTACCGCACGCTCAAGCCGGAGAAGGACGGCCTGTTCTGTGAGCGCATCTTCGGTCCCACCAAGGACTGGGAGTGCTACTGCGGCAAGTACAAGCGGGTGCGGTACAAGGGCATCATCTGTGAGCGGTGCGGCGTCGAGGTGACGCGGGCCAAGGTTCGCCGTGAGCGCATGGGTCACATCGACCTGGCCGCCCCGGTCAGCCACATCTGGTTCTTCAAGGGCGTCCCCAGCCGCATCGGCTACATGCTCGACCTCGCCCCGAAGGAACTGGAGAAGGTCCTCTACTTCGCGGCGTCCATCGTGACCGACGTGGACACCGAGGCGCGGGCCGCCGACCTGGACCGTCTCCAGGACGAGGTGAACGCCACCATCGAGGAGTACGGGCAGGACAAGGAAGCCCGCATCCTCGACTACAACGAGCGCTTGGAGCGCCGCGTGGCCTGGCTGCGCGACGGCGACGACGACGTCCTCACCGAGGAGGACGAGTACTGGCGCGACGACCTCCTGCGCGACCGCACCTCCGACGACCCGGAGGCGCGTCGCGAGCTGACCGACGCCGACCGCAAGCAGGCCGAGACCGAGCTCCGCAAGGAGACCGACCTCGCGATCAAGGACAACGAGCGCTACACGGAGGAGTCCGTGGAGCGGCTCACCCGCGCCTGGCTCACCTTCAAGGACCTGAAGGTCCGTCAGATCGAGCCCGACGAGCAGCTCTTCCGCGAGATGAAGGACCGCTTCGGCTCGTCCTACGGCTTCGGCGACTACTTCAAGGGCGGCATGGGCGCGTCCGCCATCCGCGACCTGCTGGAGCGCATCGACCTGGATGCCGAGGCCGAGTCGCTGCGTGAGACGATCCAGACCAGCAAGGGTCAGAAGCAGGCCCGTGCCCTGAAGCGCCTCAAGGTGGTGTCGGCGTTCCGTCGCAGCACCAACCGGCCCGAGTGGATGATCCTCGAGGCCATCCCCGTGATCCCGCCGGAACTGCGCCCGATGGTGCAGCTGGACGGTGGCCGTTTCGCCACGTCGGACCTGAACGACCTGTACCGCCGGGTCATCAACCGCAACAACCGCCTCAAGCGGCTCCTCGATCTGGGCGCGCCCGAGATCATTGTGAACAACGAGAAGCGGATGCTGCAGGAGGCCGTCGACGCGCTGTTCGACAACGGCCGGCGCGGCCGTGCGGTCACCGGCCCCGGCAACCGCCCGCTCAAGTCCATCTCGGACATGCTCAAGGGCAAGCAGGGCCGCTTCCGCCAGAACCTGCTCGGCAAGCGCGTGGACTACTCGGGCCGTTCGGTCATCGTGGCCGGGCCGGAGCTGCGCCTGCACCAGTGCGGGCTGCCGAAGCTGATGGCGCTGGAGCTCTTCAAGCCGTTCATCATGAGCCGGCTGGTGGAGCGCAAGCAGGTCCAGAACATCAAGGCCGCCAAGAAGCTGGTGGACGCGATGGTCCCCGAGGTGTGGGACGTGCTGGAGGAGGTCATCGGGGAGCACCCGGTGCTGCTCAACCGCGCACCCACCCTGCACCGCCTCGGCATCCAGGCGTTCGAGCCGGTGCTGGTCGAGGGCAAGGCGATCC
>JBIQJW010000103.1:0-7977 GCA_044507145.1 Actinomycetota bacterium | reverse complement strand
CGCCGCTCCATCGACGCCGTCATCATCGCGGCCGCCCTGCTCGGCATCGTCGGCATGGGCCTCCCGTTCTGGATCGACCTCCTCATCGGCGACCCCGCCGACGGCCTGCTGCTGATCGGGTACCACCTGGTCAGCGTCGCCTGCGCGCTCATCTGCCTCCTCAAAGGGAAGTGGATCACCGCCGCGATCGGGTTCTTCATCTGGCCGGTCGGCCTGGTGGGGGCCGTCCGGCTGGCCCGCCCGGGCTCCCGCTGGGCCCGGCGGTTCTACCCGCCCGCACGGCTCGCGCGTGCCCACGCGCGCTACGACGCCGACGACCGCCCGGCCACCGAGGAACCCGACCCGACCACCCCGTGAGGGCGCGCCGCGCCGCGCCGTTCAGGCGGGGCCGCCGCCCTCGCCGTGCTCGCGCAGGTAGCGCTCCAGCTCGGCGGCCAGTTCGTCGCCGCTCGGCAGGTCCGCGTCGTCCATCGCCCGCTCGGCGGCGGCCTCCTGCAGCCGCTCCACCAGGCCGCGCAGCCGCGGGTCGGCGCTCACCGCCTGGCTCACCTGCTCCTCGAACGCCGCCGCCGCGTCGCTCAGCTCCGGCGCCTCCACCTGGATGCCGGTGACCGACCCGAAGGCCTCCACCAGCGCCAGGCTGGCCTTCGTGTTCGTGATCCCGGCCGCGTAGTGCGACACCGGAGCCCACAGCGACAGCGCCTGCAGTCCGTGGGCGGCGGCCGAATGCTGCAGGACGCCCACGATGCCGGTGGGTCCCGTGTAGCTGGGCGAGCGCAGCCCCAGCTCCTCCACCAGCTCGGCGTCCGGCGACAGCCCCGTGAGCTGGATCGGTTCCGTGTGCACCACGTCCGCCAGGAGCGCCCCAAGCAGCACGATGCGCCGCACGCCGAGTTCGGTGGCGGCGGTGAGCAGCGTGCTGGTGAACGTCCGCCAACGCATCGACGGCTCGGAGCCGGCCACCAGCACCAGGTCGTGGTCGCCCTCGGCCACGCGGGCGCTGTAGATCTCCACCTCGGGCCATGTGATCGCGGCACTGCCGGTGGCGGCCGTGTCGATCATGGGCCGGGTGGTCTGGAAGTCGTAGAACTCATCCGGGTCGATCACCCCGATCCGATGCGCGCCCAGCGCCTCGCCCAAGGTGGCGAGTGCCGTGGATGCGGCGGCGGCCGCGTCGTTCCAGCCGCGGAAGGCCGCGACCATGATCGGTGCCCGCAGACCCTCCGGGCGTTCGCTCCAGTTCAGTGAGTTCATGGGGGCGATCTTGACATGCTCCCGCTCACGGCGCCGCCGGTGACGGCGCCTACTTGACCGAACCGGCCAGCAACCCCTGCACGAAATAGCGTTGGAAGGCGAAGAACAGCGCCAGCGGGACGGCCAGCGAGATGAACGACGCCGGCGCGATCAGGTCGATGTTCGAACCGAACTGGCGCATCTGGCTGAAGATCGCCACGGTGATCGGCTGCGTGTCGCGCGCCAGGGTGAGCGCCACGATCAGGTCGTTCCACGTCCAGATGAACTGGAAGATGGCCAGCGACGCCACCGCCGGCATCCCCAGGGGCATCACCACCCGCGAGAAGATGCGCCACTCCGAGGCCCCGTCCATGCGCGCCGCCTCCAGCAGCTCGCGCGGGATGCCGGCGAAGAAGTTGCGCAGCAGGAACACGGCGAACGGCAGCCCGAACGCCGTGTGGAACAGGATCAGGCTCAGCACCGTGTCGAAGATCCCGAGGTCGTTGTAGAGCGAGAACATCGGGATGAGCGCCATCTGGATCGGCACCACCAGCATCGCGATCACCGCGATGAACAGCCAGTCGCGACCGGGGAACTCGAGCCAGGCGAAGGCGTAGGCCGCCAGCGCCGCCACCACGATGGGCAGCACCGTGCCGCCCACCGCGATCAGGAGCGTCGTGAGCAGGGCCGAGGTGATGTCCCCGTTGCTGAGGATGTCCTTGTAGTTGTCCAGCGTGGCCATGCTGGGCGCGGTGAACACGCGCCACCAACCGCCCTCGTTGGCGTCCTGCGCCGACAGCAGCGACGTCAAGAGCAGACCCACCGTGGGGATGATCCAGATGAGCGCGATGATCACCAGCACGATGTGCACCGGAGTGCGTGACAGGCCGCGCAGGATGCGTGCCGACACGCGGTCGTCGGGGTCCTTGACGCGGATCGGTGCGTCGGCGGGGTCGGTGGCGGTGCTCATCGCGCACTCCCGTTCATGACTGCTGGCGGCGGAACCGCCGGATGTTGAGCAACAGGATGGGGACCACCAGCACGAACAGGAACACGGCGATGGCCGAGCCCAACCCGTAGTCGGACTGCCCGGTGAAGGCCGCCCGCCACATCGCCAGGGCGATGACGTTCGCGTCGTCCTGCACCGACGCCGGCGCCACCGACAGCACGATGTCGAACACCTTCAGCACGTTGATGACCATCGTGATGAAGACGACCGTCAACACCGGGGCGAGCAGGGGCACGGTGATGCGGCGGAACACCTGCCACTCGTTCGCGCCGTCGGTGCGCGCCGCCTCCAGCAGATCGCGCGGCAGTGCGGCGAGCCCGGCCGCGATCACCACCATCGCGAAGCCGGCCCACACCCAGATGTAGGCGATGATCACCGACATCGTGATCAGCGAGGCGCCCAGCCACGCGACGCCGTCGAAGCCCTCGCGGAAGGTCTCCGCGCCGATGCCCACCACATAGTCGCCCGGCGGGATGCCCTCGAACACGAAGCTGCCGTCGGGATTGGTCGTGGTGGTCTGCGAGTCCCCCTCGGCGCCGCGGATCTCGACGGTGACGCCGGGCAATCCCATCTCGCCCGGCTCGATCACCCCCGGTGTGCCGCCTCCGGGGGAGAAGTCGCGCCACACCACCCCGCTCACGGCATCGTCGACGGCCGGCGGGGCCTGCGCCTGCACGGCGTCCTCGGGCACCTCGGCGGCGCGGATCCCGGTGAGGCCCAGCAGCGCCACGCTGCCGGTGGACACCGGGTCGCGGATCACGATGGAACCGCCCGACATCACCACCTCGCGTCCGGCCGGCTGCGCGCCGGTGAGCGGCCCGGGCGGGTTCACCCGGTCGTACACCTGCGCGATCACCGCGTTCACGGTTCCGCGCTGCGGGTCGATCTCCAGCATCAGGCGCCAGATCACCCCCGCGGCGAACAGCGACACCGCCATGGGCATGAAGACCACGAGCTTGAACGCGGACGACCAGCTGATCCGCTCGGTGAGCACCGCGAAGATCAGGCCCAGCGCCGTGACCAGGGCCGGGACCACCGCCACCCACACCACGTTGTTGCGCACCGCCGTCAGCAGCGTGTCGTTGGTGAAGATCTCCCGGTAGTTGTCGATCCCCACCCAGGTGTCACCGGCGCGGTCGAAGAAGCTGCGCACCACCGTCCAGACCGTCGGGTAGACGATCCAGATGCCCAGCAGGACCAGCGCCGGGGCGAGGAACGCGAGCGCCGTGAGCGCGGCGCGCAGACGACCGCGCCCGTCATCCCCCGCCGAGGCCGGCGGGGGATGCGCGGGTGTCATCTGGGTGCCCATCACCCCGGCCGGGTCGGTGTCCTACCGGTACGCCCGCGCCGCAGCCGTCTCCAGCTGCTGGGCGATGGCCTGGGCGTTGTCGGGATTGCGCATGAAGTCCTGCAGGAGCTTCCACATCCCCTGGCCGGCCGTGCCGCCGAACGCCGCCGGCTGGAGGTCGGACAGGTCGAAGCGGAACGTCTCGGCCTCCTGCAGCGCGGTCCCCGCCGTGCGGGTGATCTCATCCGGGTACACGGCCGGATCGAGGTTCGTGTTCGCCGACAGGAACCCGCCGCGCTCGGCCCAGGCCTCTGCGGCCTCGGGCGTGGTGAGGAAACGGATGAACGCCTGCCCCGCCGGGGTGTCCTTGAACATGATCGCGATATCGCCGCCGCCCATCACCGCGGGCCCGGAGTCGTTCACCGACGGGAACGGGAACGAGTTGAACCCGGTCTCCGGCTCGGCCGAGGTCTCGTCGGCGATGACGCTCGCCACGAAGTCGCCCTCGAAGGTCATCGCGGCCTTCGGCGGGTCGGTGAAGACCTGGGCCACCGAGGTGGGGAAGTCGGTCTGCAGCGCGCCGCGGTACCCGCCGGCGATGTTCGCCGGGTCGCCCAGCACCACCTTCATCTGGTCGAGCGTCTCGATGACGGTGGGGTCGGTCCACGGGATCTCATGCGCGGCCAGCTGGTCGTACTTCTCGCCGCCCGCCACCCGCAGGTAGAGGTTCTCGAACAGGTCGGTGAGCGTCCAACCGTCGGCACCCGCCACCGAGTACGGCGTCACGCCGGACGCGGAGATGGTGGAGGCCACGTCCGACAGGTCCTCCCAGGTCGCGGGCGGCTCGACGCCGGCGTCCTCGAAGACCGGGACGTTGTACCAGCCCAGCGACTTGTTGGCGGCCTTGAAGAGCAGGCCGTAGAGCGTGCCGTCCACCTCGCCGATGCCCACGATCGACTCGCTGAAGTTCGCGGCCGCGTCGTCGCGCGCGAACTCGATGGGTGCGAGCGCGTCGCGGGTCACGAAGTCGCGCATCGCACCGGGCTGGGCCACCATCGCGATGTCGGGCGGGTTGCCGCCCTGCACCGCGGTGGAGAGCACCGTGGGGAGCTGGTCGCCGGCGGAGGTGTAGTTCACCGTCACATCCGGCTGCTGCTCGTTGAAGGCGGCGATCACGGCCTTGAACGACTCCTCCTCCTGGCCGCTCCAGACACCGGCGATGCTGATGGTGCCGCTCACCGCGGCCTCGGTGCCCCCGCCGTCCCCGCCGTCGTCGTCGTCACCGCATGCGGCCAGCGCGAGCACGGCCGCCACCAGCAGCGCCGACGCCGCCCAGATCCATCGATGGCGTCGCATTGCGCGCGTCATCACGTCATCCCCCCTGTCCGTTGCCTGTGATGGCCAATCCGGTCTCCGGGTCGAAGACGTGCAGCGCGTCGACGTCCACGGCAAGCTCGATCGGTGTCCCCTCGTCGGCCGCGGCGCGCGGCGACAACCGCCCGATCACCATCGCGCCGGCCGAGGCGTCCTCCCCGTCCACCTGCGTCATCTGCGCATCGCCCGCGTCGCGCGCCAGGTCGCGCACGTCCTCGGTGTCGGCGGCCCGGGTCCCCGCCACCCGGACGTGGGCGACGATGTCCGGGCCCAGCGCCTCCCGCAGTTCCACGGTGCCGCGCAGCCGGCGATCCGCCGGCGTGTCCCGCGCCAAAGAGGCGTCCTCCAGGCTCTCGGGACGGATCCCCAGCACCACCTCACGTCCGTCCTGCCCGCCCAGCCCCGCGGCGGCGGCCCGCGCGCCGTCGCCCAACGCCAGCCGCTGGTCGTCGCCCAGCACGAAGACGATCCGGCCGTCCACGGTCTGCACCCGCGCGTCCAGCAGGTTCATCGACGGGCTGCCGATGAAACCGGCCACGAAGAGGTTGGCCGGGCGGTCGTAGACCTCCTGGGGCGGCGCGACCTGCTGCAGGCGGCCCGCGCGCATCACCGCGACGCGGTCGCCCATGGTCATGGCCTCGACCTGATCGTGCGTGACGTACAGCGTCGTGACGCCCAAGCGGTCCTGCAGCTGGCTGATCTGGCTGCGCACCTGGACGCGCAGCTTGGCGTCCAGGTTCGACAGGGGCTCGTCCATCAGGAACACCTGCGGCCGGCGCACGATCGCCCGGCCCATCGCGACGCGCTGGCGCTGTCCGCCCGAGAGCGCGCCGGGCTTGCGGTCCAGGTACTCGGTGAGCCCCAGGGTGTCCGCGGCGTCCCGGACGCGCCGGTCGATCTCGCCCTTGTCCACCCGCTTGAGCTTCAGGCCGAAGGCGATGTTGTCGTACACCTTCAGGTGCGGATAGAGCGCGTAGCTCTGGAACACCATCGCGATGTCCCGGTCCTTGGGCGCCACGTGGTTGATCACCCGGTCGCCGATGAAGATCCGGCCCTCGGTGATCGATTCCAGACCGGCGACCATGCGCAGCGCCGTGGTCTTGCCGCAGCCCGACGGCCCCACGAGGACGACGAACTCGCCGTCCGAGACGTCCAGATCCAGACCCTCCACGGCACGGTTGCCGCCGGGATAGATCTTGCCGACCTGCTCGAGACGCAAGCTCGCCATCCGGTGCCCCCGAATCCGGCAGCACGTAACAAAACGAACGTACTCGCGGGCCCGGGGGGCGGTCAACCGCATCGGTCACCGGATGAAAAAGGGGCGCCCGATGGGCGCCCCGTTCACTCCGCTGAGAAGGCCCGCCTCATGGCGGGCCCGGTCACTCGACCGGTGCCGCCGGGTCGTCCAATGCGGCCACGGCTTCGCGCGCCGCCACGACGCGGTCCCACGCCTTGCTCTCGGCCACCTCGTAGTCGTGAGTCGTGGCGTACATCTGGGCGTTCCGCGACACCGCCAGGTAGTCGCTGGTTGCACGCTCCAACTCGGCGGTCGGTTCGAGGATCACGCTCGCGCTCATGTCCGTCCTCTCTGCCTGGATGGAGGCCACAACGGCTGATGCCGGTGACTGGAGTCGTCAGAGGTTCGCACAACCCGCCTGATCGTGCCTTGTACGTTTGGCCAACTCACCACAGTTCCTTCGGTCGGCCCCCTCATACCCCGATCGTCGGTCGCGGACCCGCCGGCCTGAAGCGTCCGGGTGCGCCCCCGGGATTAGACTCCCCGCTGATGCGCACCACACCGCTGAACCTGACGTTGCTCGCCCTGGACAAGGACGCGCGCGACGACCTCCTGGCGGCCATGCCCACGCTGGGCGTCGCGCCGGATGCCGCCACCCTGACGCTGGGGGAGCTGATCGACCTGGGCCGCCAGGCGCGGCCGGCCATCGGTGAGATGGACGGCTGGACGATCCTGGTGGACACGCTCTTCGCCGTCCCCGACCAGGCCGAGGTGGTGCACGCGGCCACCCGCGGCCGGAACGGATACGCATTCCTGTGGCAGGCGGCCAGCGGCAGCCACGGGTTCGGGAGCCATCACGACGGCGCGACCGCCCGTGCCGCGTTCCGGTCCGGGGACGCCTGGATGATCGATCAGGGCGAGCCGCTGCCCGAGGAGGCGGGGCTGCCGTGGGACGACGACCCCGAGGCCGCGCTCACCGAACTCGCATCCCGCCTCACCGGTCTCGATCTCGCCGACACCGGGATCTGGGAGATCCCGCTCACTCCCCTGCGGAAGTCTCCGCGGGGTCAGCAGCGGATGGGGAAGATGCTGGGGCGGTGACGCCGTCCGCCGGCGAGGTGCCGGCGGGTGACGTGGAGCTCGTGGGCGGTGGCAGCGCCTCGCGCGGCGGATCGCGCATCAGCAGTTCCTCGACGGTCACGAACTCGACACCCTTCGCCCGCATCGCGTTCACGATCGGCTCCACCGCGTCGAGGGTCGCCTGGCGCTGCGTGCCGCCGTCGTGCATCAGCACGATCGAACCGGCGGTGGCCGTGGCCAGGACGTGGTCGACGATGTGGCTGGTGGAGTTACCGCGCCAGTCGTTGGTGTCCACATCCCACAGCACCTGCACCAGGCGCGCCGGCGCCAGGGCGTTCATCACCCGGTCGTCGATCGCGCCGTAGGGCGGGCGCATGGTGCCCGGATCCACGCCCGAGAACCGACGGATGACATCGCGCGTGTCGTAGATCTGGTCGGTGAGCTCGTCGCCCCACAACTTGGTGAGCTCGGGGTGGCTCCACGTGTGGATGCCGATCTCGTGGCCGTGCGCGGCCATCGCCTTGATCTCGTCCGGGTACTGGCCCACGTTGCCGCCCTGCACGTAGAAGGTCGCCTTCACGTCCAGGCGGTTCAGGATCGACAGCAGCGGCATGGTGAGCGGCCCGGGGCCGTCGTCGAACGTGAGGGCCACCAACTTCTGGCGCCCGCCGCCGTTGGTCACCTTCAGCTTCTTCACCGCCAACCGCGCCATGGCGCGCCGCTCCGGCGTCACCACCGGCGCCGTGCGGGTCTGCG
>JBIQJW010000102.1:3925-8072 GCA_044507145.1 Actinomycetota bacterium | reverse complement strand
TCCCGCCTCCGCGGCGTTCGCCCGCGGCACCACCAGGCGCCGCCATCCCGAGCGGACGGCGTGCTCCGCCATGGCGAGCGCCCCGACCACGGGTCGCAGCGAGCCGTCGAGCGCCAGTTCGCCCGCCGCCCCCACCCCCTCGACGGCGCCCGCCGACATCTGACCGGAGGCCGCGAGCACCGATAGCGCGATCGGCAGGTCGTACTGGGGACCGGCCTTGCGCAGGTCCGCCGGCGCGAGGTTGACGACGATGCGCCGCGCGGGGAGCCCGAACGCCTGGTTCACGATGCCGGACCTGACCCGCTCGCGCGCCTCCTGCACGGCCGTGTCCGGCAGCCCGACCACCGCGAACGCCGGGAGCCCGGGCCGCAGATCCACCTCGACCTCCACGGTGGCCGTGTCGAGGCCCAGCACGGCGGGGCTGATGAGTTGGACGACCATGCGGAGAAGCCTGCAGGCCGACCCGCACACCGGTCAGCACGCGGCTGCGCCGACATCGCGACGCTATGGTGCCGGTAGCCGACACGATCCTCGGGGGCCGCGTGCAGTTCGACCACATCGCCCAGCAGGTCCCGCACATCGCCGAGGCGGTGCGCTGGCAGTGCGACCTGGTGGCCGGCACCCGCGTGCTGTACCAGGACGCCACATGGGCACTGCTGGACTCGGGCGGCGCCCGCATCGCATTCGTCCTTCCCGAGCAGCATCCCGACCACGTGGCGTACCGGGTGGACAACGCGCGCCTGGATGAGATGGCGGCACAGCACGGTGTGGACATCGCGGTGCATCGCGATGCCAGCCGCAGCATCTACCTGGAGGGGCCGGGCGCCCTCTGCGCCGAGATCGTGGCCTACCCGGAGGATCTCCGTTGACGACATTCGCCGCGCTGGCCGACCTGCCGCTGGTGGTCGAGGACTACACGCTGGAGGAACGCTCGCTGGACGTGGGCCACTTCACGCGCATCACCACGGTCGTCCACCTGCGCGGCGCCGGCCACGAGGGCGTGGGCGAGGACGTCGTGTACGAGGAGGAGGATCAGCGCGCACAGCTCGCGCTCGGACCGGTGCACGACCTGGCGGGGCGCTTCACGTTCGCGGAGTTCTCGGACCGCCTCGGATCGCTCGACCTGTTCCCCTCCGGTGGACCGCAGCGAGAGGCGTCACGCCACTACCGCCGGTGGGCCTACGAGAGCGCGGCTCTCGACCTGGCGCTGCGCCAGGCCGGCCGGTCGCTGGCGGAGGTCCTGGGACGGCCCCCCTCACCGGTCACCTTCGTCGTCTCGCTGGGACTCGGGCGCCCCGCCAGCGCACAGCCGGTCCGCTCGTGGCTCGACCGTGACCCGGGCCTGCGGTTCAAGCTGGACCCCAACGAAACCTGGACCGCGGAACTGGCGCGCGAGCTCAACGCGACCGGCGCGGTACGCGCCATCGACCTCAAGGGCTTCTACTCCGGGACCGTGGTCGACCTGACCCCCGACCCCGACCTCTACGGCATGTTGGCCCGCGAGCTCCCGGACGTGTGGATCGAGGATGCGCACGTCGACGAGGCGACCGCCCCCGTGCTGGAACCGCACGCCGACCGTCTCACCTGGGACGCCAATCTCGAGTCCCTGGCAGACCTCGTCGACCTGCCGTGCACACCGCGCTGCGTCAACATCAAGCCGTCGCGCTTCGGCACGGTGCGCGAGCTCATGGCGGTGTACGACCACCTGGAGGCCGAGGGCATCGCCGCCTACGGCGGCGGCCAGTTCGAGCTGGGCCCGGGACGTGGCCAGATCCAGTACCTGGCATCGCTCTTTCACCCCGACACGCCCAACGATGTCGCACCGGGCGGCTTCAACGACCCCTCGCGTCCGGCCGGCCTGCCGTCCAGCCCGCTGCCACCCGCACCCGCCCCCACCGGATTCACCTGGGGCGACACACCCGGATGACGATGCCGTGACCGGCGGGCGTTGTGTGGCGCGTGACGCGCCCGCGACGCTGACGGCATGGATCGACGCGCGGCCACCGGACGCTGGGGTGAGCGGGCCGCGCTGCGGTACCTGCTGCGCCGGGGCTGGATCCCGGTGGCGCGCCGTTGGCGCGGCGGGGGCGGCGAGCTGGATCTGATCGTGCGCCGACGCGGTGTGTTGGCGGTCTGCGAGGTGAAGGTGCGCGCGGCGAGCGCCGGGGACGAGAACCCGGTGGCCGCCGACCAGCACCGGCGCATCCTGCGCGCGGCCCGGGCGTTCCTGGCGGCGCATCCCGCGCTGCGGGGACACGCGGTGCGGGTCGACCTGCTGACGGTGCGCCGGCGCGGGCCGTTGGCGCGGGTGCGCCACCACGTCGGGGCGCTGGAGGAGCCGCCGGCAGGCGGTCAGGGCATGCGGTAGGCCACCGAATCGAACGAACGGCGGTGGTGGCGCGAGATGCCGTGGGTGCGCAGCGCGTCGCGATGCGCGGCGGTGGCGTACCCCACGTGCGCCTCGAAGCCGTACTGGGGGTGGGCGGCGGCCACGGGCCCACGCATCAGGCGGTCGCGGGTGGTCTTGGCCACGATCGACGCCGCGGCGATGGCGAAGCTGCGCGCATCGCCGCCCACCACCCGCACATGGTCGGGCGCGCCGGCGCCCAGCGCGAAGCCGTCCACCAGGCACACGTCGGCGCAGGGGTCGATGCCGGCGAGGGCCCGGCGCATGGCGTCCAGATTCGTGCGGTGCAACCCGCGCCGGTCGATGGTGGCCGGCCCGTCGGCGATCACCACGACCTGTTCGGCGCGGCACAGGATCTCGTGCGCCAGTTCCTCACGCACCGTGGCAGCGAGTCGCTTGGAGTCGTCCACCCGCGCCAGCGCCCGGGCCCCGGACCGGCCGAGCGCCCCCAGGTCGATGCACACGGCCGCCGCGACCAAGGGACCTGCCAGGCATCCCCGCCCGGCCTCGTCCACGCCGGCCACCCGCCGTGCGGTGAATGACCGGTCGAAGCGGAGCAGGCGCGCGGCGGGTGGTCGCCGCCGCGCGCCGCTCACGCGCACAGCGTCAGACGCGCTGCTTCTCGCGGATGCGGGCCTTCTTGCCGATCTTGCCGCGCAGGTAGTACAGCTTGGCGCGGTTGACGTCACCCTCCATCACGCGCTCGATGCGTTCGATCTTGGGCGAGTGCACCGGGAACGTGCGCTCCACGCCCACGCCGAAGCTCTGCTTGCGGACCGTGAAGGTCTCGCGGCTGGTCGCGCCCTGGCGGCGGATGACCGTGCCCTCGAACACCTGCACGCGCTGGCGCTGGCCCTCGATGACGCGGAAGTGGACCTTCACCGTGTCACCCGGCGAGAACTGGGGGATATCGCTGCGCACCTGCTGCCGCTCAAGTTCCTCGATGACGCTCATCGTCCCCCAACTCCTCGATCCGCGGCATGACTCGAGCCCGCCGCCCGGCAAAACGACGGGCAGCATAGCAGGCGCCGGCTCCGGCCCGCGCTCACGTCCGGTGCGGTGGGATCACCCGGTCGGCGCGCCAACGGGCGATTGCGCCGTGATCGCCCGACAGCAGCACATCCGGTACCGGGCGGTCGCGCCAGACGGCGGGTCGCGTGTAGTGCGGGTACTCCAGCCCGCCGCCGAGTGCCTCCGAGAAGGACTCTCCGTCCAAGCTCTCGGCGTTGCCCAGCGCCCCGGGCAGTCGGCGACCGACGGCGTCGATCACCGCCATGGCCGCGATCTCACCACCGGCCAGCACGAAGGGCCCCAGCGACAGCTCGCCGGACGCGAGATCGCGGTGCACCCGCTCATCGAAGCCCTCGTAGCGTCCGCACAGCAGCACCAGGTCCTCGCCGGCCTGCGCCAGCTCCCGCGCCACCGGATCCGCGAACGGCCGCCCGCGTGGCGTGAGCACCAGCACACGGCGCTCGTCACGGACACGCTCCGCCGGGATGCCGTAGACGGCCTCGAACGCCGCCGCCATCACATCCACCCGGATCACCATGCCGGGCCCGCCGCCGTAGGGCGAGTCGTCCACCTGCCCCTGACCCAGCGGCGTCGTGTCCCGTGGTGAGAAGCAGCGGATCTCCAGCTCGCCGGCACGCGCCGCGTTGGCCAGTGGTCGCGTACCACGCAGCCAGTCGAAGGCCTCCGGGAAGAGGGTGAAGACGTCGATCCGCACGGTCAGTCCAGCAG
>JBIQJW010000102.1:0-3825 GCA_044507145.1 Actinomycetota bacterium | reverse complement strand
CCGGTCATCGCCCGCGGTCGGCTAGTCGACGATCTCGAGCGAGTAGCGCTGGTCGCGGGCGACGGCCGCCGCGCGCACCACCGCGCGCAGGGCGCGGGCCACCCGTCCGCCGCGGCCGATCACCTGACCCAGGTCGCCGTCGGCGACCCGAAGCTCGATCACCCGGGCGCCCCCGTCATCCGTGGAACGCACGTCCACGGACTCGGGATGGTCCACCAGGCCTCGGGCGAGGGCCGCGACCATCGCCGCGACCGGATCGGACGTGCTCACGCCGCGGCCGCGTCGGCCCTGGCGATCTTGATGAGCTTCTTCACGGCCGGCGAGGCCTGCGCGCCGTTGCCGAGCCACGCGTCCACGCGGGCCAGGTCGATGACGACCTCGGACGGGTTCGTCTGCGGGTTGTAGCGACCGACGGTCTCGATGTTGCGCCCGTCCCGGGGCGACCGGGAGTCGGCGACGACCACGCGGTAGATGGCGTTCTTCTTGCTGCCCACGCGGGCGAGGCGGATCTTGACCACGGTGCTCCTTGGGTTCTCGTGACTTCGGAAAGGTAGTGGATCGCGACGCCTCGCGCACAGGCATCGCCGTGGCGGCTAGTTGCCGCCCCCGAACATGGACGGCAGGTTGCGCAGCCCACCGAGGCCTCCACGGCCGATCTGCTTCATCAGTTTGCGCATCTGCTTGAACTGCGACAGGAGCTGGTTGACCTCCTGGACGCTGGTCCCGCTCCCCGCGGCGATGCGTCGGCGGCGGCTGCCGTTGATGATCTCCGGATGGCGGCGCTCCTCCACGGTCATGCTGCGGATGATCGCCTCGATGCGGTTGATCTGGCCGTCGTCGACATCGAGGTCGCGGCCCTTCGCCGCCCCCTTGAAGCCGGGGATCATGCCCAGCACCTGCGACATGGGACCGAGCTTGCGCACCTGGCCCATCTGCTCCAGGAAGTCCTCGAGCGTGAGCGAGCCGCCGCGGATCTTCTTCTCGAGCTGCGCGGGATCGCCCAGATCGACGTTGGCCTGCGCCTTCTCGATGAGGCTGAGCACGTCGCCCATCCCCAGGATGCGCGACGCCATCCGGTCGGGGTGGAACGGCTCGAGCGCCTCGACGCGCTCACCGGTGCCGATGAAGAGGATCGGCTTGCCGGTGACGGCGCGCACCGACAGCGCCGCGCCACCACGCGCATCGCCGTCGAGCTTGGTGAGCGCGACACCGGCGATATCGACGGCCTCGCTGAACGCCTTGGCCACGTCCACGGCGGTCTGGCCGGTCATGGCGTCGATCACCAGCACCACGGAGGTGGGCTGCACGGCATCACGGATGGCGACCAGCTCGGCCATCATCTCCTGGTCGATCGTGAGCCGTCCGGCGGTGTCGACGATGACCAGGTCGCGGCCGGCCTTACGGGCCGCCTCGATGCCCCGGCGCGCGATCGCGACGGCATCGGTGACGCCGTCCTCGCGGTGCACCGGCACGTCGATCTGCTGCCCCAGCACCGAAAGCTGCTCGGCGGCGGCGGGCCGATGGACGTCGCACGCCACCAGCATGGGTGCACGCCCCTGGCCCCGGAAGTGGCGGGCGAGCTTGGCGCAGCATGTCGTCTTGCCGGAACCCTGCAGGCCGGCCATCAGCACGATGGTGGGTGGCTTGGACGCCAACGGGAGCGCGACGTTCGACTCGCCCATCAGGGCGGTGAGCTCCTCGTTGACGATCTTCACGACCTGCTGGTCGGGCGTGAGGGAGCTCATCACCTCCGCGCCCTTGGCCCGCTCGGCGATGGCGGTGGTGAGCTGCTTGACCACCGGCAGGCTCACGTCGGCCTCGAGCAGCGACAGGCGGATGGCCCGCATCGCCTTGTCGATGTCGGCCTCGGTGAGCTTCCCCCGGCCCTTGAGGCCGGAGAAGATCCCCTGGAGTTTGTCGGAGAGGGCGTCGAACATCAGCGACCGGTCATTCTACCGTGCCGTCGCCGGCGAAGATCGCCCTGGCGAAGGCCTGGGCGTCGAAGGGCTGCAGGTCCTCCAGCTTCTCACCCGAGCCGACCAGCTTCACCGGGAGGCCCAGCTCGCGGTGGATCGCCACCGCGATGCCGCCGCGGGCGGTGCCGTCCAGTTTGGTGAGCACCACGCCCGAGACGTCGGCGGCCCCGCCGAACAGGCGCGCCTGGCTCAGGCCGTTCTGCCCGGTGGTGGCGTCGAGCACCAGCAGCGTCTCGTGCGGCGCGTCCGGGTCGACCTTGGCCACCACGCCGGTGACCTTCCGCAGCTCCTCCATGAGGTTGTGCTGGGTCTGCAGACGCCCGGCGGTGTCGATGAGCACCACGTCGGCGTTACGCGCCTTGGCCGACACGACCGCGTCGTAGGCGACGGCACCCGGGTCGGCCCCTTGGGCCTGGCGGACCAGCTGGGCGCCGGCGCGGTCGGCCCACACCGCCAGCTGGTCGATCGCCGCCGCGCGGTAGGTGTCGGCGGCCCCGATCACCACCTTCTTGTCGAACTGCGCCAGGCGGTGGGCGAGCTTGCCGATGGTGGTGGTCTTGCCGGCACCGTTCACCCCGACGATCAGGATGACGGTGGGGGTCGCCTCCAACGAGATCCGCGCCGGTTCGGGCGCCATCTCGTCCGCCACGGCCCGCCACAGGGCCTTCGCGACATCCCCGCCACCCACGATGCGGCCCTGCGCCGCCTCCTCGCGCAGGCGTTCGACCAGGGCCAGCGAGGCATCCATGCCGCAGTCGGCCCCGATCAGCGCCTCCTCCAGCTCATCCCACATCTCGGCGGTCACGAGCTTGGGCGCATAGATCCCGGCGAGCTGGGGAGAGATCGTCTGCTTGGGCCCGGCGGCGAGGTTCGCCTTCAGCCGCGCGAACAGCCCGCGCCGGCGGGGCGCCTCCTCCAGCTCCGGCTCGGGTGGCTCCAGCCCGAACAGCTCAGCCCACGCCCCGCGATCGCCGTCGTCCGTCACCGCACCCTCTCTCGTCGTCGTCGGCCTGTCACGCGCCGCGGCCACCGGTGATGGCGCGCAGCACCGGCGCCCCATCGGCCCGGCCGGCGTCGTCCTCGGATCGGCGAAGACGGCGCGCGAGCACCTGGGAGACGCCCTCGGCACCCATCGTGACCCCGAACAGGGTATCGGCGATCTCGACCGTGGGCTGTTGGTGGGTGATGAGCAGGAACTGGCGGCCCCCGTCGGCCAGGCTGCGCACCACACCCAGGAACCGGCGCAGGTTCACGTCATCCAGCGCCGCCTCCACCTCGTCCAGCAGGTAGAACGGCGCCGGCCTGGCCATCGCGAGGGCCAGGCAGAAGCCCAGGGCCACCAGCGACCGCTCACCACCCGAGAGCAGCGACAGCGACCGCGGGCGCTTGCCGGCCGGGACCACCTCCACCTCGATGCCGGCCTCGCCGTCCTCGTCCTCCACGGCACGCAGGCGCCCCTGGCCGCCCGGGAACAGAAGCCCGCACACCTCCTCGAAGCGATCGCGAAGCGATTGGAAGAGCGCATCGAAGCCCGCGGCGACGGCGGCGTCCAGCTCGGCCATGTGCGTGCGCAGGCGCTCGGCTGTGGCCTCCAGATCGCCGATCTGCTCGTGCATCTCGGCCTCGCGCTCGGCCAGCTCCTCGCGCTCCGCGGCCGCGAGCGGGTTCACCGCGCCGATCGCTGCGCGCCGGCGCTCCAGGGCGGCCAGGGTCTCGGCGGCCGTCTCCGGGTCCGCCAGTTCCATTTCGGGCGGTGGCGGCGGGCCCGCTTCGGCGGCGCGCTCCCCCGCCACCGCGGCGGCCAGTTCGGCCGCGTGTGCGGCCTCGGCGGCGGCCGTCGCGGCGCGCT
>JBIQJW010000101.1:0-8086 GCA_044507145.1 Actinomycetota bacterium | reverse complement strand
GCGCTGGCCTGGGACGTGGAGCTCGCGCGGCTGGCGGCGGGCGCCACGGTCTAGCGCGGGTGCGGGCCGGTGGCCCGCACGCCGGCCGTTTAGGCCGGCTCCAGCTCCATCACCAGGTCGTCGCCCTCGCGCTCCACGGCACAGATGAGGGCACCGCGCGCGCCGAGCTCGAGCAGCGAGGCGATGTCCGCGGGGCGGCGCTCGGTGATACGCGGCCGGTCCTGACTCCAGCGGATGCGCTGGAGTTCCTCGCGCTCCGCCACCCCGGGCACCCATTCGTTGCAGAAGTCGTCCCAGCGGTCCTCGGCCACCAGTTCACGCAACGCCGCCAGCCGGGCCGTGAACTCATCCAGGGCCGCCAGCAGGTTGGTGCGGTTGTGGCGCAGGATGTCCTCCCACAGCGCCGGGCTGGCCGCGGCCACCCGGGTCGCGTCCCGCAGCGAACCACCCGACAGGCGAAAGCGCAGGCTCCCCACGTCGGCCGCCACGGTGCGCACCAGGGCGCTGGCGGCGATGTGCGGCATGTGGCTGGTGTAGGCCAGCGCTCGGTCGTGCTCACGCACGCCCACCATCAGCACGCGGCCCGCCACGCGGGCGGTCACGGCCGTGATCACCCGGGCCACGGCGTCCGCACCGGTGGCCCCCCGGTCGGGGCACACCGCCCAGACCGCGTCGGCCAGGATGGCCGTCGACGCGCTCTCCCAGCCGTGCTTGGCGGAGCCGGCCAGCGGGTGCGCGGGGACGAAGCGGGCGAGGGCCCCGGCGTCGATGTGCCCGTGCAGCGCCGCCCACACCGGCTCCTTCACCGACGCCGTGTCGGCCACGACCAGATCGGGATCCGCGTCCAGCAGCGCACGCACCGTCTGCGCCGTCGCGGTCGGCGGCACGGCGACGAACGCGACATCGACCGATGTGGCGAGTTCCCCGATGTCGGCGGGCACACGGAAGCCGGCGGCGGTGAGGGCCGCCCTGGTGCCTGCGCCGTGATCCCACACGGCCACCTCCCCGGGGCCGCCCCCGGACGCCGCCGCGGCATGCGCGATCGACCCGCCGATCAGGCCGGCGCCCACCACGCCGATGCGCTCACGCCGGCCACCCACCCGGTCGTCCCGCTCAGCCGTCGAGGATCCCGTCCTGATGACCGGCCACGCGGGTGAGCATGTCCCGGTAGGCGCGGTACGCGGTGCCGTACTCGCTGGGGCGCGACGGCACGCCGCGCGCGGGGTCCTCGGGGAACGAGCCCAGGAACCGGATGGTCTCGCCGGCGGTGAGCAGGCTCATGGTGATGGCCCGCAGGTCGTCGTCGGCGATGTGGCCCTCGCACTCCAGGTAGAACCAGTAGCTGCCCAGCGCGTCGCGGGCAGGGCGCGAGGTGATGGCCGTGAGGTTCACGCCGCGCAGGGAGAACGCCTGCAGGATCTGCACCAGGCCGCCGGGCTGGTCCTGGGGCGGCTGGATGGTGAATGCGGTGCGGTCGCGGCCGGTGGGCGGGGGTGCCTGGCGGCCCACGCGCACGAACCGCGTCATCGCCCCCAGGTTGTCCTCGAGCTGGGTGGAGACGGCCTCCAGTCCCACCAGCTCCCCGGCGCCGGGGGCGGCGATGGCCCCGTGGCCACGCACACCGGCCTGCGCCACCGACGCGCAGGCGGCCGCGGTGCTGGGCGATGCCTCGGTGTGCACGCCGGCGTGCCGCAGGAACCGGGAGCACTGGGTGAGCGCCGCCGGATGGCTCCGCACCGTGGTGAGCGGCTCGGTGTCACCGGGCAGGCGGTAGAGATTGAAGGTGACCTCGATGATCTGCTCGGCCACCGCCAGCACGTCCGGCGCCACGCCCGCCAGCGCATCCAGGCTCGAGGCGATCTCGCCCTCGATCGTGTTCTCGAACGGCACCACACCGGCGCTGGCCTTGTCGTTCGCCACGGCTTCGATCACGTCGACCGGCGTCACCAGGGGCAGCAGGTCCATACCGGGCGCCAGCGCGAGCGCAGCCTGGTGGGTGAACGTTCCCTCCGGGCCCAGGTACGCGACGCGCGACATGCGCTCACCCTAATACACGCGGGCCCCCGCGAGACGATGGCTCCGCCCGGCGCGGAACCATCGTCCCCGCGCACCGTCAGCCGCCGGTCAGGAGCCGGCGCGCCCCCTCCTCGTCGGCCCCGGTGCGCAGCAGTTCGCGCCCGGCGTCCAGGGCATCGCCGGCATCGATGGTGGCGACGCCCACCACCCGTCCGCCGCGCAGGTGGCAGCCCACCAGGCCGCCGTCGCGTTCCACCACGAACTCGCGCTCGATCGCCCCGCCGACGCCCACGTACTCGATGCCCACGGGGCCGACGTCCGAGAAGAAGTAGGGCACCCGGTCGTAGTCGACCTCCTGGCTCAGCATCGACCGGCCCGCCAGCTTGCCCTGGTTGAGGGCCTCCGCCCAGTGCTCCACCCGGATGCGCTCGCCGGCCACCGCCGACTCGACGGCGGCGATGTCGCCGGCCGCGTACACCCGCTCGCGCGAGGTCCGCATGGCGCCGTCGCAGGCGACGCCGCCCAGCTCGAGCGCCAGCCCCGACCGCTCGGCCACCTCCACCGCGGGCACCATGCCGGCGCCCACCACCGCCAGCTCGGCCCGCAGCGGGCCGCCCGACTCGCGCCGCACGCCCTCCAGCCGCGACTCGCCGTCCAACCCCGCCACCGAGGTGCCCGGGTGCACGCGCACGCCCAGCGTCGCCAACCGGCGGCCCAGTTCGGCACCCAGCTCGCGGCCCAGCGCCCGTTCCAGCACCACGTCCTCCAGCATCAGGAGGTCCACCTCGCACCCCAGGGCGCGCAGCGAGGCGGCCACCTCCACGCCGATGAAGCCGCCGCCCACCACCACCGTCGCCGGCATCTGCTCGGCTGCGGCGCGCAGCTCCCGGGCGTCGGCCAGCGTGCGCAGCGTCATCACGCCCGGCAGGTCGGCGCCGGGGACGCGCAGCCGGCGCGCCGTGCCGCCGGTGGCGATCAGGGCGCGATCGAAGGCCAGCTCGCCGCCGCCCTCCAACTCCACCACGTCGCGGTCCGGGGCGATCCGCACGGCGCGCTCGCGCCGCAGGTCGATGCCGTTCTCCGCGTACCACCCCGGCTCGCGCAGCCGCACGGCATCGACGTCCTCCTCACCGCGCAGATACCCCTTGCTCAACGGGGGATGGTCGTAGGGGTCGTCGTCCTCGGCGCCCAGCACCACGATCTCGTGGTCCGGGCCGCCCTCCTGGCGCAGGATGTCGGCGGCGGAGATCCCCGCCTGGCCGGCACCGATGATCACATGCCGCATCTCGCCCTCCTGGGGTGCTGGATCCGGGTGACGGTGCCCATCTTGATGCCCCGTGCGCCGGCGCGCGACACGCCACGCCGGCGCGGAGCGCCGCTCAGCTCACGCGCACCGCGTGCAGGTCGGCCGCGCTGCGCAGCGCGGGCCCCTCGTTCAGCCACATCGCCACCGTCGCACGCTGCTCGCCCAGCTCGATGTCCTCCCAGCCCAACCGGTCGCCGTAGCGGCGCTCGAGCTGGGTCTTCAGGCCCCGGGGCACGTGGTCGTTCACGATCACCAGCCGCGTCCCGGGCTGGAGGGCCTCCAGCGTGGCGATGACGGTGCGGTGGCGCTGCGGGCGCGCCAGCCCCGTGAGGTCCAGCGTCGCCCGCTGCCCCGCGGTGTCCTCGACCGCCTCCACGTCGAATCCCGTACCCATGCCGCTCCCCCTTGACGCCGTTTACAACACGCACCGTGTCATAAATTACGGCGCCGGCGGGCGGGTGTCGATCCCCCGGCCCGGAAACGACAACGGGCCGGCGAGATGCCGACCCGTTGAACTGCTCGAGAAGTGCGCCAGACAGGATTCGAACCTGTGACCTTCGGTTTCGTAGACCGACGCTCTATCCGGCTGAGCTACTGGCGCGTGAGCGGTCGTGGACCCTATCACCTCCCGTCGGTGGGCGGGAGTGAGGACGTGCCGCTTGCGGCCCAGGCCTCGGCGGCCTTTCGGACGGCGCTGAAAAGGGCGCGAAAGCTATCACCGCCCATGCGCGGGCGGAAAACATGCCCGGCATGCCGATGAATCAATCGCTCTTACGACGTTGACGGCCTAAGGGACCTCCGAGAGGGTTACCCGAAATGCCACCGCCCGGCGATTCGGGCCGTTTGGGGAGACCCTCGATGCAAGATCTGGACGACGCGACGGGGGCGGCGAGGCCCCGCCGACGTCGCGTGCGCACGGCGATCGGGACGCTCGCCGTCTCCGCGCTCGCCGCGGTGGCGCTGCCGAGCATGGCCCAGGCCGACCCCGTCACCGTGAGCTATGCGAACGGTGTGGTCACGATCACGGGCACGGAGGCGGCGGACGATTTCTGGGTGACGCACCGGGTCTCAGGAGATCCGAACTGGCTCGATGTCGAATCCGACAGCGACGGCACCCCGATCCTCGGTGCCGGCTGCTTTGCCATGCCGGAGGAACTCGACTACGCCCGAGCGGTGCGCTGCCCGCGCCCAAGCCGCATCGACGTGGCGCTCCACGGCGGCGACGACTACTTCAGCGCCGACACCGTGAACGCGATCCCGGTCACCATCCCGGTGGTGGTCGACGGCGGCGCCGGTAATGACGTCCTCAATGCCAGCCACGGCGACAGCACGCTGATCGGCGGCCCCGGCAACGACACATTGCGCGGGGACATCGGCAACGACACCCTGCATGGCGGAGACGGCGATGACACGCTGCTCGGCCGCGCCGGCAACGACACCCTGTACGGCGATGCCGGCAACGATGAGCTCCTCGGTGAGGAGGGCAACGACATCCTCAACGGCGGAGAGGGCGACGACAACCTCGACGGATCCCACGCCGCGGTGTCGAACGCGCAGGCCGGGGCGGACACGTACATCGGCGGCCCCGGATACGACCGCTTCAGCTACTTCTCCCGGATGGCGCCCATCTCGGCGACGCTCGACGGAGTCGCGAACGACGGCGAGGCGGGCGAGGGCGACAACATCCACCCCGACGTGGAAGAGGTCGGTGGCGGGTGGGGCGACGACACGCTCATCGGCAGCGACGGCGACAACGTGCTGTGGGGCTCCAGCGGCAACGACACCATCCTCGGCCTCGGCGGGAACGACAAGCTCACCGGCGACGACGGCAACGACACGCTCGACGGCGGGCCCGGCAACGACGAGGTCAAGGGCGGCTGCCACGACGACCACATCATCGGTGGCCCGGGCGTCGACACACTCATCTCCGACGACTGCACCGACCGCTTCAAGCGTGGGATCTTCGACGTGATCGATGCCGCGGACGGCGAGGCGGACGCGCTGATCTTCTGCTCGATGAGCGGCGACCCCATCGGGGACACGGCGAAGGTCGACGAGTTCGACCCGGTGACCAGCAGCGGGCCGGGCGCCTGCGGGACGATCCAGCTCATGGTTCCCGCCGGTGGCGGCGGTGCGGCACCCAAGGGCAAGGTGAGCCTGCGCTTCGGCAAGCACGCCACGCTGCTCGCCGGCGCCGGCAACATCAAGAAGAACCAGGCCGCCAAGCCGCAGCTGCGCCTCAAGGGCAAGACGCGGACGCTCACCCTCGGCACGCTGCGGGCGACGTCGGCCAAGGTGAAGGTCACCGCCGTCGCCACCTTCAGCAAGGGGACTAAGCGGGTGCGGGTGGGCAAGAAGATGGTGCGGCGCCCCAACATGGTCCCCCTGGGCAAGAAGACGCTCACGGTGACCAAGGCGGCTCCGAAGACGCTCACCATCCGCGTGCCCGCCAAGGGCGCCAAGGCGGTCGGCAAGGCCAAGCGCGTGAGGGCCAAGGTGGTGTTCACCGTGCGCAACACCCGCGGCAAGGTCATCAAGCGGTCCACCAAGACCTTCCCGATTCCGGTGGTTCGTAGGTAGCAGGCGGATGGTCGGGGGCGGGCGACCGCTCGCCCCCGTGTCTGGCAAGCCGACGGAGCGGCACGGCCACCATCAAGCTCGGTGCCGCCAACCTCACGGTCACCGCCAACACGGTCGCGATCGTCCGCAGGTAGCGCCGCCCGGTTGTGGCGGGCCGGAGCACCGGCCCGCCACGCGGTGACGCGGCCGCCCGTGCGTGCGACGATCGGGGCGTGAGCGCCGACGAGACGCCCGGCACGGCGAACGAGAGCCCCAAGCAGCGGCGCGACCGCGAGCTCATCGAGCTTCTCAACGAGCTGCGCTTGGCCACACCCGGCGTGCAGGTGCTGTTCGGCTTCCTCCTGATGGTCCCGTTCAACCGCCGCTGGACGGAGACCACCGAGCTGGAGCGCGACTTCTACATGGCGACGCTGGTGCTCACGGCGTTCGCCACCATCCTGCTCATCGGCGCCTCGGTGCAGCACCGGGTGCTCTTCCGCCGCCATTTCGAGGCGCGGATGCTCCACATCGCCAACCGCCTCGCCCTCACCGGACTCACCTGCCTGGGCGCGGCGTTGGTCACCGGCGTCTTCTTCGTGGCGCACTTCGTCTTCGGCATGGCGACCGCGGTCATTCTGGCGACGGCCACCGGGTTGATGGTGATCGGCGCCTGGTACGTGCTGCCGCTGGCCGTCGCGCGGCGCGAGTGGCCGGGCGACGACGAGCGGCGGTAGGCGCCGCGGTTAGGACGCCGGCCCGACTCAGCCGGACAGCGTGGCCGAGAGGGTGATCTCGGGCACCGCGGCGAGGGCGCGGCTCACCGGGCAGCCGGTCTTGGCGGCCTCGGCGGCGGCGACGAAGGCGGCCTCGTCGATGCCCGGCACCACCCCCACGGTGGTGAGCGCGATGGTGGTGATGGTGGGCGCGCCGTCCACGAAGCGCAGGGTCACCTCGGCGTCGGTGGTCACCGATTCGGCGGGGGTGCCGGCCTTGGCCAGATCGGCCGACAGCGCCATCGAATAGCACGCCGCGTGCGCCGCGGCGATCAACTGCTCCGGGTTCGCCCCGGGGGCGTCCTCGAAACGCGCCGCCGCCGAGTACTCCGCACCCAGGGAATCACCCGCGGTGAAGTCCCCCTTGCCGCTCTTGAGATCGCCGCGCCACTGCGCGTGCCCGCGTGCAGGCATGTCCGCCTCCTGTCGCTGTCCGGTCCGCGTCGTCCTACGGTCAGCCTCGCCCGGCCGGCCGGCACCGTCAACCGGCCCCGTCCGCCCCCGCCGAGCCCCGGTGCTCTCGCACCAGGCGAAGCGTCGCCGACCACCCCATGGTGAGTGTGAGGACCACGGCGCCGAACGCCACGTCGAACGCGGTGAGGATGAGCTGCTGCCCCAGCGAGTAGGCCGCCAGCGCCGAGGTGGAGGCCGTCCCCGCCAGGGCGATGGTGGCCAGCGCCTGCTGTGTGCCCACCCCGCCGGGCGTGAGGGCCAGCAGCGTTGACAGGGACACGGCGGCCAGCATGAGGAACAGCGACCGCGCGCTCACCGGGACGTCGTAGGCCGCCATCAGCACGCCGATCACGCCCATCCGCAGGGCATACGATCCCGCCTGGGGCGCCAGCACCCCCACCACGTAGCGCGATGGCGTGCGCAGGATCGCCACGCCCTCGCTCAGGTCCTCGCGCAGCGCCCGTAGACGCCGGCGCACCACGCGCCCGCCCGCCGCCACCACCAGCGCCAGTCCGCCGACGATGGCGGCCACCAGCCACCAGCGGTCCTGCAGTTGCGAGAAGTGGACATCGCCGGCCCCGGGTCGCGCCAGAATGAGGGCGGCGTAGATCCCCACGCCGGCGACCGCGAAGAAGATCGTCTGCACCGCGCAGGCGGCGGCCAGCCCGGGCACGGTGGCGCCCGCAATCCGCACCCGGAACAGCCCCACCATCGCCACGGTGCCCACCTGCGCCGGCATCACGTGGTTCAGCCCCACGCCGCCGGCGTAGGCGCCCAGCACCGGGCCGAAGCGCACGCCGGCGTCGGGATAGGCGGCCCGCAGGATCGTGCGCCACGCCAGCGCGTTCAGCGATGTCTGCCCGGCCTGCAGCACCAGGGCGAGCAGCAGCAACGGCACCGACACCTGCGCCAGTTCCGTCCCCACCCGGCCGAACCATCCGGCGATGTCGCCCAGGAGGTCGCCCACGCGGCCACAGTA
>JBIQJW010000100.1:0-8138 GCA_044507145.1 Actinomycetota bacterium | reverse complement strand
CGCGCTCGGCCCCGCCGCGCTGGGTCAGGTAGTCATGGGCGACGACGACGTCAGGCGTCGGCATGGACAACGGCGTCCGACTCGCCGGCCGGCCGCTCGCCGTGCAGGCTCTCGTAGATGTCGCCGACGAACGATTCGACCGCTTCCGGCCCCATCTCGGGGCCGCCCGCCAGCAGCCCGTCCGCCCCCAGCAGCACGGCCGTGGGCGTCACCCAGTCGGCGATCGAACCACGCACGTAGTCGTGCGGGTCGTGCAGGGACTGCGGCTCGGCCGTCTCGGTGATCCTGCTCTCCTCGGGCGTCACGCGCAGCAGCAGCCGCACGTCCACCTCGGGCAGCAGCCGCCGGTACTCGGGCACGCGGGCGATCACCTCCTGGCACGAGCCGCAGGTCTCCGAGACGGCGAGCAGGAGGATCGGCCGGTGGGCGGCGAGGTGCCGCAGGTTCGCCGTGGTGCCGTCTCCGAGGGTGACCGGCACGGCGGGGGTCCGCGTGCGGACGTAGTCGAGCATCCCGTCTTCGTCCGCGGTCTCGTCCGCGCGGGCGGGGAGGGCGGAGGGTGCTGCGGCGGGCGCGTCGGCGGGGCGGTCCGCACGGGCGATCAGCACAGCGGTGACCACCGCCACGATCGCTCCGAGGGCCCACAGCCAGGCTGCGGCGTCGACGAGGCCGAGGACCGCACCGCCCCACAGCGGGCTCGCCCAGATCGTCGCGACGGCCGCGAGGGCGACCGCGGTCAGCCAGAGGTTGCGCACCAGGGTCGCGCCGGTGATCAGCGCGGTCGCTCCGAAGCAGGCGCAGGAGGCGTCGTCGTCGCGGCGCAGCGCACGAAAGACGAGCACCGTGTAGACGACCATCAGCGCCAGTGCGACCATCGCCGCCGCAAGGCCCAGCACGCCGCCGAGCAGAGCGAGCGCCAGCCCGAGGACGATCTCGCCCCACGGATGCAGGCGAAGCAGCCACTGCCGCCGCAGCGGCGCCGGCACCCCGAGCGCGACCCAGCCTGCGAGGTCGTCGGGGGTGCGCAGTTTCGCGACCCCGCTGGCGATGAGCACGGCCGCCAGGGTCAGAGCGAACGAGATCGACAGGGCCGCGGGCATAGGCCGATTGTAGTGCGCGGGTGATTCAGCGGCGCGTGCCGGCATGGACGGCCGCATAGAGCACGGCGTGCCGTTGGGCCACCGCAGCGTCGTCGAGCAGGCCCGCAGTCGCTGTCGCGCCGGCTCCGAGGCGCGCCCGCAGCCCGGGGTCCGCGGCCAGGCGGCGCAGCGCGGTCGCCAGTGCGGCGACGTCTCGAGGCGGGGTGCGCAGCCCGTTGCGGTCATGGGCCACCCATTCCGCCGGCCCGCCCTCGTCGGCGACGATCGTCGCCGTCCCCGAGGCGAGGTACTGCAGCACGTTCTGCCCCAGGGGCTCAGGGCGGGTCGCGAAATGCACCGCGATGTCCCAGTCGTCCAGCAGCGCGTCCGTGTCCTCCACGTGGCCGAGCAGATCGACGCGATCGGCCACGCCTGCGGCGACGGCCCGCTCCCGCAGTGCCGCCTCGTACTCCTCGTGCCCGAACAGCGCGGCCCCCGCCAGCTGCAGGCGCGCCTCGCCCTTCGGGAAGGCGGCGATGAAGGCTTCCAGGAGCTCGGCCTGCCCCTTCCACGGGTCGAGCCGTGCGAGCATCCCGATGTGCAGCGGGCGATCGGCGGCGTGCTCGGGCGCGGAGCGCACGTGCAGGCCGGACGCGCTGGGGATCACGGCGATCTCCGCGTCTGCCCGCAGGTGAGGAAGGGCCGATGCGAGCGTCGTCTGGGAGTTGGCGACGACCCCGTCGGCGCGGGGGAGCGCGATCCGGGTCATGAGCGTGTGTCCTGCGGGTCCGAGCGCGTCCGCGCCGACGATGTCGCGCAGGTGGATCACCAGCGGCACCCGCGAGGTGCGGGCGGCGAGCGCCGCATAGGCGGCGGCGCGCGCGGTGTTCGCGGCGACGACGTCCGCGGTGCGGAATGCGCGGTGCATGCGCAGGGCGGCAGCCTGCGCCACCAGTCGCGCCGTCGCGCCCATCGTGCGCCGCAGGCCGCCGGCGCTCAGACCGGACGGCTGTGCGGGTCCGGCCTCGCGCACCGGCACGAGGCCGTGCAGCGGACGGTAGACGGCACCCGCTGCCCCGCGCGGCACCAGCACGACCGGTCGCCACGCGGGGGAGGCCACGAGCATGCGCACCAGCGCATGCTCGGCACCGCCCGCACTCGCGGTGTGATCGAGGTGCAGCACCCGCAGCGCGGCGCTCACGGATCTCCTGCGCGCTCTGCCGCGTCGACGAGCGCCGCCAGGGCAGCCCGATCGGTGGTCATGCGCGTGTAGGCGTCCACGGCGTTGTCGGGCATTCCCAGCAGCACCTGGGCCAGCATCGCCAGGGCGGGCACCTCCTCGGCGACCATCTGCAGCGCGATCTCGCGCGGCCGGCGGTGCGGATCCACGATGTCGAGAGCTCCGCCCTGGCGATGGCGGGTGAGCAGGCGCCGACGCGCGCGGAGATCGGCGACGGTCGTCGGTGCGCCGTCCGGCGCGACCTCGGCCTCCCGCAGTGCGGCGGCGGTGGCACCGGCCTCGCGGATGGTGAACACGTGCTGCAGCGCAGCCGGCACCAGCCCGACGACCTCGTCGCGCTGGCGGGCCGTGGCGGTGAGCACGAGGTCGGCCGACGACACCGCATCGGTCGTGAGGGCCGTCGCGCGGTGCGTGTCGGTGTCGGCCTTCAGCGCACGGGCGATCGTCGCCGTGAGCGACGGCACAGCACGGCCGACCGGCGCGGCAAGGCCCGCGCTGCCGATGCCGACCTGTGCGGCCAGGGACGGGTCGAGATACCAGTCGCTCCAGGTGCGCAGCAGGGCCTCGGCGAGCGGGCTGCGGTGGAGGTTCCCGGTGCACACCGTGAGGATGCGGAACCGGCGCCGGCCGCGTGTGCCGGTGGTCTCGGACATCCCGCGTCCTCCCCCCGCGATGCGCGTGCGCCGGTGCACCGGCGAGAATGGTTGCATCGATGCTAGCCGGGGGAGGGGTCCGTGCGGGTTCTGCGGGTGTCGCACAGCGCCACGGTGAGCGCGTGGCGCGGCCGCGAGCGCGCCCTGCGGGCACGCGGCGCCGACCTCACGCTGCTCACCGCGCGACGCTGGCACGCGGGCGGTGCGGCGGTCGAACTGGCCGCGGACGCCGACGCCGTGCCGGTCGCGACGATCGGCACGCACCCGGCTCTGTTCCTCTACGACCCGCGCCCGCTCTGGCGTGCTCTCGGCCGGCGGTGGGACGTCCTCGACATCCACGAAGAGCCGTTCTCGCTCGCGACCGCGGAGATCCTCGCGCTGCGCGCGCTGCGACGCAGCCGTGTGCCGTTCGTGCTGTACACGGCGCAGAACCTCCGCAAGCGATACCCGGTGCCCTTCCGCTGGTTCGAGCGCGCCGCGCTCCGGCGCGCCGCGGGGATCTCGGCCTGCAACGCCGATGCCGCCGCCATCGCGGTGGCCAAGGGCTTCAGCGGGCGGCCGCGAGTGATCCCGCTGGGCATCGATCCGGACGATTTCGGCTCCGCTCAGGATGCGGCCGCCCCGGCCTCCCCGCCGGTCGACGTGGGGTTCCTCGGCCGTCTCGTGCCTGAGAAGGGCGTCGACCTGATCCTGCAGGCGGTCGCCGCGGACGACCGGCTGCGAGCGCGCATCGCCGGGGCAGGACCCCTTCTCCCGCGGCTTCCGCACCGCGCCGCCGAGCTCGGCATCTCCGACCGGGTCAGCATCCTCGGTCCGATCCCGCCCGACCAGGTCGTGGAGTTCTATCGATCGATCGATGTGCTCGCCGTGCCGTCGACGGCGACCCCCTCGTGGACGGAGCAGTTCGGGCGGGTCGCGGTCGAGGCGATGGCCGCCGGCGTGCCCGTCGTCGCAAGCGACGCCGGCGCCCTCCCGGAGGTGGTCGGCGGTGCCGGGATCGTCGTGCCGGAGGGGGATGCCGCGAGCCTGCGCACCGCACTGGTCGAGGCGGCCGGGCCCCGGCGCGACGAGCTGCGCGCGGCCGGATTCGCGCGCGCGGAGGAATGCAGCTGGGACGCGGTCGCCGAGGACTACCTCGAGCTGTATCGATCCGCGCTGCATGCCCCGGGGGATGCGCGGGCCGCTGCCGGCATCGAGATCGTCGTCGTGGCCTACGGCGCGCCGGAGCTCCTGCGACGCGCCCTCGAGCCGGTGGCCGGTCTGCCCGTGACCGTCGTCGACAACTCCTCGATGCCGGAGATCGCGCAACTGTGCGGCCGGCTCGGCGTCCGCTGCATCGACCCGAGACGCAACGGGGGCTTCGCGGCAGGCGTCAACATGGCGCTGGCCGATCGTCTCGTGCCCGACGGCGACGTCCTGCTGCTCAATCCCGACGCGAGGATCGCCCCGGACGACATCGCCGAGCTTCAGCGCGCGCTGCGTGCAGAGCCGGATCTCGCTTCGGTCGGTCCCGTCCAGCAGGATGCGGCGGGTCGACCTGCACGGGTCTGGTGGCCGTTCCCCTCGCCCGGGAACGCGTGGCTGGAGGCGGTCGGGTTGGGCCGCCTGCAGCGCGGCCCGCACTTCGCGGTGGGGTCGGTGCTGCTCCTGCGCCGCGAGGCGCTCGCGCAGGTCGGCGGGTTCGACGAGCGCTTCTTCCTCTACGCCGAAGAGACCGACTGGGCCTATCGCGCGCAGCGGCTCGGCTGGCGTCACGCGGTGGTCGGCACGGCGCATGCCGAGCACGACGGCGCGGCGACGAGCACCGACGCGCGGCGGCGCGACATCCACTTCCACGCGTCGCAGGAGCGCTACCACCGCAAGCACTTCGGCTCCGCGGGCTGGCAGGCCGTCCGGCTGGCCACCGTGCTCGGCGCAGTCGTGCGGGCGATCGTGCCCGGTGACCCGGTTCGGCGCGCACACGCGTGGCGGCGCGCCGCCCTCTACGCGCGCGGCCCGGTGCGCGCCGAGGCGCTCCTGAACTCCGGGGCGCGCTGATGCACATCGTGCAGATCGCGCCCCAGATCGGCTCCGGCTCCGGGGTGGCCGGCGTCGCCTACAACCTCGAGCGCGAATTCGCCGCGATGGGCCACGAGGTCGAGCGCTTCACCCTGGTGACGGCCGGGCGACGGGTCCGCCCGTGGCCGAAGCGCACGTGGCTGAGCTTGTTCGCCCTCTTCCGCCAGACGGTGTGGTTCTCCACGGTCGGCACGCTCCGGGCGCGGCGGTTCCTGCGACAGCGGCCGGGGGCCGTCTCGATCTGCCACAACAGCGTGATGACCGGCCACGTGTACGTCAACCACGGGATCGTAGGCCAGTCGATGCGCGCCCGCGGCAAGGGCGCCTGGCGGATGGTGCGCAACCCCACCCATTCGCTCACCTTCGTGCGTGACCTCATCCGCTATCGCAGCCGCATGCATCGGGCCGTGGTCGTGCTCGCACCGTCCGAGCGCGAGGCCCTGCGGGCCGTGTACGGGCGGGTGCGGCCCGAGACCGTGCTCATCCCCCACGGCGTCGACCTCGAGCGCTTCCACCCGCCGGACGCGCAGGAGCGCGCGCACGCACGCGCGCAGTTCCGGCTCGACGAGCAGTCCAGGGTGGCTCTGTTCGTCGGACACGAGTTCGGCCGCAAGGGTCTGGAGTACGCGATCGCCGGTCTGGTCCACGCGCCCGAGGTGCTGCTCCTGGTCGCCGGGGGCGACGTCCCGTCCCTCGCCGCGGCGCAGGCGCAGGCTGAGCGGGCCGGCGTTGCGCAGCGGGTGCTGTTCATGGGGCCGCGACACGGCGATCTGCCGATCTTCTTCGCCGCCGCCGACATGTTCGTGCTCCCCAGCGCCTACGAGTCGTACGGCCTGGTCATCCTCGAGGCGCTCGCCTGCGGGCTGCCGGTGATCGCCACCTCGGTCGGCTGCGCACCGGAGGTGATCGTCGACGGGGAGAACGGCTTCCTCGTCGAGCGGGATGCCGTCGCCGTCGGCACCTGCATGGCCCGGACCGCGTCGGCCGGCCGGGACGCCTTCTCGGACAGCGCGCGCAGGACCGCCGAGCAGCACTCCTGGCGGCATTGCGCCGAACAGTACATCGGCCTGCTCGAGCGGCTGCAGGAGAGGGGCTCCTGATGGCGGCATTTCGCATCATGCACGTCGTCTGCTCCGATCGGTTCGCCGGCGTGGAGCGGTTCGTGCTCCGCCTGGCGAGCGCGCAGGCGGGGGCCGGTCATGAGGTCACCGTCGCCGGCGGAGCGCGCGATCACATGGAGCCCGCGCTGGCCGCGGCCGGTGTGGCGTTCGAGCCCGTGGTGCACGCGGGTGCGGCATACGCCGCCGTGCGACGCCGTGCGCGCGAGGTCGACATCGTCAACACCCATCTCACGGCGGCCGACGGCGCCGCCGCGGCGGCACTGGCGGGGGTGCGCGACCGCCCCGCGCTCGTGTCGACGCGCCATATCGCCCAGCGCCGCGGGTCGCACGGGCCGGCGGCTATGTATCGCGCCGTCGACCACCGCATCGATGCCGAGATCTCTGTCAGCCGCGCCGTGGCCGACGCCATCGGGGTCTCGAGCACCGTCGTGTACACCGGGCTGGACGCACCGGCTCTGCCGGCGGTCCCGCGCCGGCGCGTCGTGCTCGTCGCCCAGCGCCTGCAGCCCGAGAAGCGCACCGACATCGCGATCAGGGCCTTCGCGGCCGCCGGTCTGGCCGCCGGGGGGTGGACCCTCCAGATCGCGGGCGAGGGTGCGGAGCGGGCGGCGCTGGAGCGGCTGGCGGGACCGGGCGTGGAGTTCCTCGGATTCCGCGCGGATGTGCCCGAGCTCATGGCGCGGTCGGCCCTGCTGCTGGCACCCTGTCCGGTCGAGGGTCTCGGCCTGACGCTGCTGGAGGCGATGGCGTCGGGGCTGCCCGCACTCGCCGCCGACGCGGCCGGTCATCGCGAGGTGCTGGCCGGCACCGACACGCGCGCCAGGTTCGCGGCCGACGACGTCGCCGCGGCCACCGCCGCCCTCCGCACATTCGCCGCCGACCCTGCGGCACGGCGGGAGCTGGCAGACCAGCAGGGCCAGCGACAGCGCGAGGCGTTCTCGACCGCCGCTCAGGTCGCCGGCACCGACGCGGTGTATCGCTCCGCATGGGAGAGGCGGCGCTCGCGGTGACCGATCTCGTGGTGATCTCGCTCGAAGCATGGGATGGGGTGTGGCGTCGCAACCAGCACCTGGTGTCCCGTCTGCTCGCGATGGACGGGAGACTTCGGGTGCTTTTCGTCGAGCCTCCCGCCGACCCGCTGCACGATCTGCGATCGGGGCGCCGCCCTCGGTTCGCCCGACGGGCGCGGCCGAGCGTCAGAACGCCGCGGCTGTGGACGCTCCGGCCGCTCAAGGCGCTCCCGCGGCGGCTCGACCCGGGCTGGGACGATCGGCTCGCCCGGACCGTGCGCAGAGCGGCCGCGCGGATCGGGATGATCGATCCGGTGCTGTGGATCAACGACCCCGGTGCCGCGCGGGTGTCGACGCGGACAGGCTGGCGAATGGTCTACGACATCACCGACGATTGGGCGGCGGCCGACCGAGCGCCGCGCGAGCGCAGACGCATCGTCGAGGGCGAGCTCCACCTCCTCCAGGCTGCGGCGCAGGTCGTGGCGTGCTCGCAGGAGCTGGTGCGTCGCAAGGAGGCGCACCGTCCCGCCGACCGTTCGCCCATCGTCCTGATCCCGAACGCCGTCGACGTCCGGGCGTATCGGCGCCCCAGGGAGCGGCCGCATGACCTGCCCGCCGGGCGTGCGGCCGTGTATGTCGGAACGCTCCATGCCGACCGGCTCGATGTCGGCCTCTGCGTGGAGACGGCCGCCGCGCTGCGGGGGACCGGCGTGCTCGCCCTGGTCGGACCCGACGCGCTGGCCGACCCCGACACGCGCCGACTGCGCGATGCGGGCGTGCTTCTTCTCGGAGCGAAGCCCCACGATCAGGTGCCGGGATACCTCCAGCACGCTGATGTGCTCGTGGTGCCGCACCTGGTGACCTCGTTCACCGACAGCCTCGATCCGATCAAGCTGTACGAGTACCAGGCCGTCGGGCGACCGGTCGTCGCCACCGCGGTGGCAGGATTCCGGGACGCCGGGGTGGGCACTGTCGCC
>JBIQJW010000099.1:5281-8198 GCA_044507145.1 Actinomycetota bacterium | reverse complement strand
GGCGCCGCCCATCCCCGCCGCCCGCGCGGTCCCGGCGGCCGATGCGGATCCGGACGCCCAGCAGGAGGTGGACCTCGAGCCGTTCATGCCCCCGTCGGCGCGTCTGGCCGAGGCGCCCGACGGCGCCGGCTACGTCTGTCCGCCGCTGTCGATCCTGCGCCGCAGCGGCGGCACCACCGAGCAGCCGCGCGAGGTGATCGAGCACACCAGCGCGTTGCTGGAGGAAACCCTCGGCCACTTCGGGATCACGGCGACGGTCGCCGACAGCACAAGCGGCCCGCGCGTGACGCGCTACGAGCTGCAGCTGGCCCCCGGCACCAAGGTGGGGCGCATCACCGCGCTGCGCGACGACCTGGCCTACGCGTTGGCGGCCCGCGAGGAGCTGCGCATCCTCGCGCCGATCCCCGGCAAGCAGGCCGTCGGCGTGGAGGTTCCGAACCCCGAGGCCTCGCTGGTGACGCTGGGGGACATCACCCGTGCGTTCCCGGCCAGCGCCGGGCCGCTGATGGCGTGGCTTGGCCTGGATCTGTCGGGCAAGCCCACCTACATCGACCTGGCGAAGATGCCGCACCTGCTCATCGCCGGATCCACGGGCACCGGCAAGAGTGTGTGCCTCAACGCCATCCTCGCGTCGATCCTGCTGCGCTCCACCCCGGAGCAGCTTCGGATGATCCTGATCGACCCCAAGAAGGTCGAGCTGAACCACTACGAGAGCATCCCGCACCTGCTCACACCCGTCGTCACGAACATGAAGGACGCGGCGGCCGTGCTCGCCAACGTGGTGCGCGAAATGGAGAGCCGTTACGAGTTGATGGGCCTCGCGCGGGCGCGGAACCTGCGCGACTGGAACGAGATCCGGGAGGCCTCCGGCGACAAGCCGATGTCCACGATCCTGGTGGTCATCGACGAGCTGGCCGACCTCATGATGGTCTCACCGGCAGAGGTGGAGGATTCCATCATCCGCCTGGCGCAGAAGAGCCGCGCGGTGGGCATCCACCTGGTGCTGGCCACCCAGCGCCCGTCGGCGGACGTGATCACCGGCATGATCAAGGCGAACGTGCCCTCGCGCATCGCATTCGCCGTCTCGTCGCAGGTCGATTCGCGGGTCATCCTCGACTCCGGTGGCGCCGAGTCGTTGCTGGGCCACGGCGACATGCTCTTCCGGCCGGTCGGAACCTCGCGGCTGCAGCGCCTCCAGGGCGCGTACGTCAGCGAGGAGGAGATCAAGGAGATCACCGACCACTGGCGTGCCCAGGGTCGCCCCGAGCTGCGCAAGGAACTGCTGGAGCGCGCCGAGCCCGACGAGGGTCCCGCGGAGACCGAGATGGACGACATGCTCGAGCGCGCCATCGAGATGGTGGTGCAGCAGGGGACCGCCTCGGTGTCGCTGCTCCAGCGCCGGCTGGGCGTGGGGTATGCACGTGCCGGGCGGCTGGTGGATTCGATGGAGCGGATGGGGGTGGTGTCGGGCCACGAGGGGTCCAAGCCGCGCACGGTGCTGGTGGGAGAGGGAGACCTGGACCGCCTGCTGCGGCGCCGGCCGCCGGCCGACGAGGAGGCCGACGACATGCCGGTGGAGGCGCCCGCCGACGACGAGTAGACGTCCACGAGGGGGATCCGCCGTGCGCGGCGCGATGTTGCGTGCGCGCACGTGGCTGGGCTAGGGTCCCCCGGGGTCCGGATGTGCCCATCCGGCCTCACGTCTATGTTCGAAATCGGCAACACACTCAGAGAAGCCCGCCTGCGGCAGCGACTGGACATCCTCCAGTGCGAAGCCGAGACCAAGATCCGGGCCAAGTATCTGCGCGCGATGGAGGAGGAGCAGTTCGACCTCATGCCGTCGCCCACGTATGTGCGCGGCTTCCTGCGCACGTACGCCGACTTCCTGGACCTCGACGGGCAGCTGGTCCTCGATGAGTACGAGTCGCGTTTCGGGATCTACGAGGCCGCGCCCGAGCCGCACGAGCCGTGGCGCCCGCAGACGACCGGACCGCGCCCCGGCCGTCCGCACGCGCGCTCGGCCCGCCGCGAGTCGCCCCGGCGGCCCGCGCGCCGTCCGCGCGGCCGGCGGACCGAACTGCGCCTGCTCTGGCTGGCGATCGGCGGCGTCATGGCCGTTGCGCTGCTGGTGTGGATGGGAGTGGGTGGCACATCGGACCCCGCCGCGAGCCACGTGCCCGGGATCACGGGCATCACCGGCGACGCCGACGGCGCCGCGGCCGCACAATCCGCGGCGGATGTCGCCGATCCCGACACCTCCCTGACCGAGGGGCCCATGAAGCCGCCCGTGGCACGGGTGCTCCTGGAGGGCGTGGGCGACATCGGCTCGTGGGTCGCCGTCAGCCGCGTCACCGACGGGGCCGTGGCCGCCGAGCCGTTCTGGGAGACCACCCTCACACCGGGGCAGACCAAGACGTTCCCCACACGGGGGGCCATCCACATCACCACGGGCAATTCCGCCGGCCTGCGCGTCACCATCAACGGTGAGGAACAGCCCCTGGAGGGCACCACCGGGCGGTGGCTCCTCTCGATCGACGGGGCCCAGAGCGTCGAGTAGTCCACGCGCGGGGGGCCGCCCGCGGGCGGCCGTGGTCGTGACCGGCGACGAGATCCTGCGCGGCCGGATCGCAGAGCGGAACGCCGGCCCGCTGTGCGCGTCGCTGGACCGACTGGGGCTCGCGCTGGACGGCGTGAGCGTGGTGGGGGACGACGCCGGCGCCATCGCCGATGCCGTCGCGGCGCGCCTGGCGGCAGGGGTGGAACTCGTCTGCGTCAGCGGCGGGCTGGGCCCCACCCATGACGACGTCACGATGGCCGCCGTCGCCGCGGCGACCGGCCGTGGGCTGGCCGTCGATCCCCGCGCCCTCGAGATGGTGACCCGGCGCAGCGCGGGCATCGCCGTGTCCGCGACGGTGGG
>JBIQJW010000099.1:0-5181 GCA_044507145.1 Actinomycetota bacterium | reverse complement strand
CCCTCGAGATGGTGACCCGGCGCAGCGCGGGCATCGCCGTGTCCGCGACGGTGGGTGCCCTGGTGCGCGAGAAGCAGGCCTCGTTGCCGCGGGGTGCTCTGCCGCTGGAGCCGCCCGGCACCGCCCCCGGGTGCCTGCTCGAGCACGACGGCGCGGTGATCGTGGTGCTGCCCGGGCCCCCCTGGGAACTCCGGGTCATGTGGGAGCGGGCCGTGGCGGAGCAGGAGGCGCTGCGCGCGCTCATCGCTCGGGCGGCCGCCCCGCCGGAGCGCGTCCTGCGCGTGCATGCGTTCTCCGAGTCGCGCGTGGTCGAGGTGTTGGAGGGCCCGGACGCCGGGCGCTGGGACGGGCTGGACATCGGGATCTGTGCGCGCGACGGGGAACTCGAGCTGACCCTGCGCGGCGATCGGACCGCGGCGTCGGCCGTGGAGGACGCGCTCGGGGCGGTGGCCGGGCCGGCGCTCTACAGCCGCGACGGGCGCACCCTGGACCGCGTGGTGGCGGACGCCCTGGTCGCGCGGGCCGAGACCGTGGCCGTGGCCGAGTCCTGCACCGGCGGGGGGCTCGGCGCCCGCCTCACGGCGTTGGCCGGGTCGTCGGCCTACGTGTCCGGCGGCGTCATCGCGTACGCCAACGAGGTGAAGACCGGCCTGCTGGGCGTCGATCCCGAGGTCATCGCCCGCGACGGTGCCGTGTCGGACGCGTGCGCCCGCCAGATGGCGACCGGTGTGCGGCGGCTCACGGGGGCGGGGTGGGGGGTCTCGGTCACCGGCGTCGCCGGCCCCGGTGGCGGCACGGATCGCAGCCCGGTGGGGCGGGTGCACATCGGATTGGCGAACGCCGGCGGCGTGCGTGCCTCGGCCTTCGACATGCGCGGCGACCGCGAGCAGGTGCGCCGGCGCTCGGTATCGGCCGCGCTGCACCTGTTGCGCCTCGCGCTGACCGAGGTGTGACGGGCACCGGCACACCCGGGTGCCCGATTCGCCCCCGAAGGCGCGAACACGTGTTCGCTTTCGGCCGAGCGGGTCACTATCATGGCCCCAGTCAGCGGAAGGGCCCCATCGCGAGGGCATGACCGTGATGGAGACCGGTACCGGCGCCAGGGAGGCCCGCATGGAGAAGAACGAGGCACTCAACTCTGCGATGTCCCAGATCGAGCGCCAGTTCGGCAAGGGCGCGATCATGCGGATGGGGGATGCCCCGCTCACCGAGACCGAGGCGATCCCCACCGGCGCGCTCTCACTCGACCTCGCGCTCGGCATCGGCGGTCTCCCGCGGGGGCGGATCGTCGAGGTGTACGGGCCGGAGAGCTCCGGTAAGACCACCCTCGTCTACCACCTCATCGCCCAGGCGCAGAAGCGCGGGGGCCTGTGTGCGTTCATCGACGCGGAGCACGCGATGGACCCGGCGTACGCGCGCCGGATCGGCGTGAACGTGGACGAGCTGCTGCTGTCCCAGCCCGACCACGGTGAGCAGGCGCTGGAGATCGCCGACCTGCTGGTGCGGTCCGCCGCGCTGGACGTGGTGGCGATCGACTCGGTCGCCGCCCTCGTGCCGAAGGCCGAGATCGAGGGCGAGATGGGCGACACGCACGTGGGATTGCAGGCGCGGCTGATGTCGCAGGCGCTGCGCAAGCTGGCCGGCACGCTCAACCGCGCCGGCACCATCTGCATCTTCACCAACCAGCTCCGCGAGAAGATCGGTGTGATGTTCGGCTCGCCCGAGACCACCCCCGGCGGTCGCGCGCTCAAGTTCTACTCGTCGGTGCGCCTGGACATCCGTCGCATCGAGACCCTCAAGGAGGGCACCGAGGCGGTGGGGAACCGCGCGCGGGTGAAGATCGTGAAGAACAAGGTGGCCCCGCCGTTCCGGCAGGCCGAGTTCGACATCATCTACGG
The DNA here is from genome assembly GCA_044507145.1 of Actinomycetota bacterium. GTDB lineage: Bacteria > Actinomycetota > Thermoleophilia > Miltoncostaeales > Miltoncostaeaceae > JAVJSF01. The sequence continues at coordinate 3,283 of JBIQJW010000099.1, read as the reverse complement.
CGAGGGGATCTCCCACGAGGGCAACCTCCTGGACATCGGCGTGGAGCGCGGGTTCGTGCAGAAGAGCGGCGCGTACTTCTCGTTCAACGACGAACGTCTGGGCCAGGGGCGCCATGCCGCGAGGGCGTTCCTTCGCGAGCATCCCGACGTCGCCGCGATCCTGGAGGGGCAGATCCGCGCCGACGCCGGCCTGCTGGGTCCGCAGGTGGATCCCGAAACCGGTGAGGTGCGTGAGCCCGAACCCGCGGTGGCCGCCAAGAAGTGACGTCGCCGGTGCGCGCCCGGCTCCGATGGGGCCGGGCGCGCGGCGGGCCGGTGGCGGGATCCGGAGGGAGATACTCCGGGCCGCCGGTGCACACCCACGCGCGGCCGTCGCCGTCCGGCGCATCTAGACTCCCCGCATGCGCTATCACCTCACCACCTTCGGCTGCCAGATGAACGAGCACGACTCCGAGCGCATGCGCGGAGTGCTCGAGAACCTGGGGTACGGGCGCGCCGACACGCGCGACGACGCCGACGTCATCCTGTTCAACACGTGCACCATCCGGGGCAGCGCGGACGAGCGCTTCCTCGGCAACCTGGGCGACGCCAAGCGCGTCAAGCGGGAGCGCCCGGACGCCATCGTGGCCGTGGGCGGGTGCTGGGCGCAGAGCCAGAAGCAGATGGTCTTCGAGGAGTTCCCCTTCGTGGACATCGCCTTCGGGCCTGGTGAGGTCTCGCGGCTGGGTGAGCTGGTGGCGCGCGAACGGCTGGACGCGGTGGGTGCGTTCAGCTTCGACGGTGCGTTCAGCGGCACGCTGCCCTCGATCCGCGAGCGCCCGCACCAGGCATGGGTACAGATCTCGGTGGGCTGCAACTGCGTGTGCGCCTACTGCATCGTGCCCACGGTGCGCGGGCGCGAGCGCAGCCGCCCGCTGGCCGAGATCGTGGGGGAGGTGGAGGCGCTCGCCGCCGACGGGGTGGTGGAGGTCACCCTCCTGGGGCAGAACGTGAACTCCTACGGGCGGGACATCCCGCGGGCCGAGCGCGCCACCTTCGCGCAGGTGCTGCGGGCTGTGGCCGGCGTGGACGGCATTCGCCGCGTGCGGTACACCAGCCCGCACCCGAAGGACATGCGCGAGGACGTCATCGCGGCCATGGCCGAGTGCCCGGAGGTGTGCGAGCACCTGCACCTGCCGGCGCAGTCCGGCAGCACACGCATCCTCAAGGCGATGCGCCGCACCTACAGTCGCGAGCGGTACCTGGATCTGGTGGCCCGGCTGCGGGAGGCCATCCCGGATCTGTCGCTCACCACCGACCTGATCGTGGGCTTCCCCGGCGAGACCGAGGAGGACTTCGCGCAGACCCTGTCCCTGGTGGAGGAGTGCGGCTACGACGGCGCCTACACATTCCTGTACTCGCCGCGACCGGGCACCGAGGCCGCGGAGCTGCTGGAGGACGACGTCTCGGCCGAGGTGAAGCGCGAGCGCATCACCCGCCTGGTGGAGGTGGTGCAGCGCACCGCCGTGGGACGGTCGGCGCGCTTCGTCGACAGCACGCGGGAGGTCCTGGTGGAGGGGCCGTCACGCACCGATCCCAGCCGCCTGCGCGGGCGGATCTCCCAGAACATCGCGGTGAACTTCACCGGAGACGCCGCGCCCGGGACGCTGGTGCCCGTGCGGATCACCGGGCACACGTCCACCACCCTCGCCGGTGAGCAGGTGGGCGTCGCCGCGGGGGCGCTCCCGGCCTGATGGGCCCCCCGGCACGGCCCAGCGTGCTCGCCCTGCTGGGGCCCACCGCCAGCGGCAAGAGCGCGGTGGCGCATGCCGTGGCCCTGGCACTGGGCGGCGAGATCGTGGTGGCCGACCCGTTCCAGCGCTACCGCGGGCTCGAGATCGCCGCCGACAGCCCGCGCCCACGCGAGCTGGGCGAGGTGGCCCACCACTGCGTGGGCGACCTGGACCTGTCCGAGCGCTCCACCGCCGCCTCGTTCGCCGCCCGTGCCCACGCCGCGATCGACGACATCCTGGCCCGCGGCCGCGTGCCGGTGGTCTCCGGCGGTACCGGTCTCTACGTCCGGGCCGCGCTGGCCGATCTGGAGTTCCCGCCCGAGCCCGACGAGGCGACGCGGGCCGATGCGGAGGAGCGTGCCCGCGCCGACCTGGCGGGCGCGGTGGCCGAGCTGTCGCGCCTGGACCCAGAGCGCGCCGCGGCGGTGGACCCGGCGAATGCCCGGCGGGTCGCGCGGGCGCTGTCGCTGGCCACCGCCGCCGGCGGCCCGGTGGCGCGCGGCGACCGTCTGTGGGCGGAGTCCACCCGTCACCCGACCCTGGTCATCGCCCTGGACCGTCCGCGCGATGTGCTGGACCGGCGCATCGCACAGCGGGTGCGGCGAGAGCTCGACGATGGCCTGGTGGCCGAGCTGGAAGCCGCCCTGGAACGCGATGATCTGGCCCGTGAACCGGCGCAGATCATCGGCATGCGCGAGGTCGCGGCGATGCGCGCCGGCGAACTGGACCGCGCCGACCTGCCCGAGCGCCTGGCGGCGCGCACCCGGCGCCTGGCCCGCAAGCAACTCACCTGGCTGCGCAAGACCCCGGGGTTGGTGCCGGTCGATCTGGGCACAGGCGATCCCGAGGACGCCGTTGCACGGATCGTGGACCTCTGGCGGGCCGCCTGATGCAGGCCGGCGGCGCGGCGACCGGCCACCCATCCGGTACGCTCCCGCCGATGCGATTCGCCAAGTGGCAGGGGCTCGGGAACCACTACATCGTGGTCGATCGCGATGAGCTCCCGTTCGCCCTCACGCCGCCCCGGGCACGACGCCTGTGCGATCCGAACTTCGGCGCCGGTGGGGACGGCATCCTCGAGGTGTCATTCGACGCCGGCGTGCCGCGCATGACCGTCTGGAACCCGGACGGCAGCCACGCCGAGAACTGCGGCAACGGCATCCGCATGGTGGCACGCCACCTGGAGACCACCGGGCGCCTTCCCGCCGACGGCATCATCACCACGGGCGCCGGCGCCGTGCGCGTGCAGGTGCGCGACGACGCCCTGGTGGAGGTGAGGATGGGCCGCGCCCGCTTCCCCGCCGGTGAGGTGCGCGAGCAGGTCCGGGTGGGCGCGCTCGCGGTCGATCTCACCGAGGTGTCGATGGGCAATCCACACGCGGTGATCGAGCATCCCGCGCCGGACGAGGTGGTGCGCGAGTGGGGTCCGCCGCTGGAGGTGGCGCCGCGCTTTCCCGAACGCACCAACGTGGAGTTCGTGCGCACCGAGGGGCCCGGTGAGATCACCATGC
>JBIQJW010000098.1:0-8277 GCA_044507145.1 Actinomycetota bacterium | reverse complement strand
CGCGCTCGCCCGCCACGACCGCCGTTGGTGGTCGCTGCGCGGCATCGGCGTCGGCGGCTGGATCTGGCGCCTGGCGGTGCTGCTGCTCGTGGGCGTGTTCGCCTGGGCCGGGCTGGGTTTCCTGGCGCTGCGCGGTGCGGTGAGTGACGCCAACGCCGGCATCACCCCCGCGGCGCGCGCGGCGCTGGACCGGCCGGCCGGGGGCATGCTCGGGACGCCCACCAACACGCTGGTGCTGGGCGTCGACAAGCGCAAGGGCCAGACCCGGGCGCGCGCCGACACCATCATGATCATGCGCACCGACCCGGATTCCGGGCGCCTGAAGTACCTCTCCATCCCCCGCGACTATCGCGTCGAGCTCCCCCGGCACGGGACCCAGAAGATCAACGCCGCCTTCTACTTCGGCGGCCAACCGATGATGATCAACGCGGTCAAGCGGCTCACCGGCGTGCCGGTGAATCACATCATCGTGGTGCAGTTCGACGACCTCACCACCATGGTGGATGCCCTCGGCGGCGTCACGGTGGACAACCCCACCGCAATCGAGGACTGCTACTACGAGGGCGGGCAGACGGTCACGTTCCCCAAGGGACCGGTGAGCCTGGACGGTGAGCGGGCGCTGCAGTTCGCCCGCGTGCGCAAGTGCGACAGCGACCTGCATCGCGCGGTGCGCCAGCAACTGGTGGTGTCGGCCATGAAGGACGAGGTGCTGGCGCCGGCGTCGCTGTGGCGGGCACCGTGGCGCGGCGCGTCGATGGTGCGCACCATCCAGACGGACATCTCCACCACCGAGCTGATGAAGCTGGGGTGGCTCCAGGCGCGCCTCACCCAGGACGCCTCGGACCGCACCATCCTGTCGGGCGAGCCGGTGCTGGTGGACGGCGTCTGGTACGTCGTGAGCACTGATCCCGATCAGAACGAACGCGAGATCGCCACGTTCATGGGGCAGGGCGGGTAGCGCTCCGCAGGCTCAGGCCATGGCGGCGAACGCCTCCGCGTGGCGCGGCTCACCGGCCAGCACGACGATGTCGCCGGCGTTGATGACGGTGTCCTGGGTGGCGTAGGTGAAGGCCTCGCCCGGGCGGCGGACGCAGACGATCGTGACGTTGTAGCGGCCGCGCACCTTGGCAGCCTCCAGCGTCATCCCGGTGATCGCGCGCGGCGCGGTGGTCTCGATGAGGACGAAGTTCTCGGCGATCTCCATGTAGTCGATGGTGCGCCCGATCATCGTGCGCGCCACGCGGGCGCCCATGTCCCGCTCGGGGAACACCACGCGGTGCGCGCCGACGCGCTCCAGGATGGCGCCGTGCTCTGCGGTGATCGCCTTGGCCCAGATCCTCGGGATCTTCAGGTCCACCAGCGTGTAGGTGGCGAGGATGCTGGCCTGGACGTCGGTGCCGATTGCGACGACCGCGCGGGGGAAGTCCTGGGCCCCGAGCTGGCGCATGGCCTCCACGTCGGTGGCGTCCGCCACCACCACGTGCGTGAGCGTGAGCGAGCACGACTGCACGATGCGATGCGAGGTGTCGACGCCGAGCACGTCGTGACCGTCGTCGGCCAGCGTCTCTGCCAGGGAGCGACCGAAGCGCCCCAGGCCGATCACCAGGGTCGGGTCCTTTGAACTAGACAACCATGATCCTCTCGTCGGGATGGTTGAAGCGGCGCTCGCGTTCTCGCAGGATCAGGGCCGCGCCCACCGTGAGCGGGCCGATGCGACCGAGGAGCATCAGGGGGATGAGGATGGCCTTCCCCACCGGGGGGAGTTCCTCGCTGGTGCCCGGTGACAGGCCGGTGGTCGAGGCGGCCGACACCACCTCGAACATCGCCTGGCCCAGTTCCAGGTCGGTGGCCATCACCAGCGCCATCGTGCCGACGGCGATGGCTCCGATCAGCAGGGTGGCGATGGTGAGGGCCTGGCGGTGGATGGACCGCGGGATGCGCCGACGGAACGCCACGACCTCACGGTCGCCGCGCAACTCGGCCCACACGATCAGGAAGAGCAGCGTGACGGTGGTGACCTTGAGCCCACCGGCCGTGCCGCCGCTGCCACCGCCCACCACCATCAGCAGCATGGTCATCAGCTCGGTGTCGTTGCCGGCCTCGTTGTAGTCGAACGCGGTGAAACCGGCGGTGCGCGGCATCACGCCGGAGAACGCCCCCGACAGCATCTTGGTACCCACGGACGCGTTGCCCAGGGTGTCGGGGTTGGTCCACTCGAACGCCGTGATCGAAACGATGCCCAGCAGCAGCAGGAACGCGGTGGCCGCGAGCGTCACCTTGGTGTGCACCGACCAGCCCGCGAACCGACCCGGGCGGCGCATCAGCTCGGTCCACACCGGGAAGCCGAGGCCGCCGATGATCACCGCCAGCGCCACCGGGATGAGGATGAGCGGGTCCGACTGGAAGCGCTCAAGGCTGTTGTGGAACAGCGAGAACCCGGCGTTGTTGAACGCCGCGACGCCGTGGAACACGCCGCGCCACAGGGCCGCGGGGAAGTCGAGCCCGTAGCCCAGCCACAGACGCAGCGTGAAGATGGTGGCCACGATGGCCTCCACGCAGAAGGCCACGCCCACGATCACGAGGATCAGGCGGCGCAGGGCGCCGAGCTCCGGCGAGCGCACCTCCATCTGAGCCGCCAGCCGCCGGCGCAGCCCGATCCGCCTCGCCACCACCAGGAACAGCAGCGAGGCGGAGGTCATGATGCCCAGCCCGCCGAGCTGGACCAGCACCAGGATCACGGCCTGGCCGAACGGCGTCCAGAAGGTCGACGTGTCGACGGCCGTGAGGCCGGTGATCGTGATGGCGGAGGTGGCCGTGAAGAGCGCGTCGACGAACGACGCCCGCCCCTCGCCCACCATGGCGGCCGGCAGCGACAGCAGCGCCGCGCCGATGAGGATGGCGGCGACGAAACCACCGAGGATGATCCGGCCCGGGTGCCGGTAGACGCGCTGGCGCGCGCGCCTGCGCGGCGAGCCCGGTGGCCAGACGGCCACACCCTCAGCCACGCGTCCGGCCCCGGCTCCTGACTGCGGGCCGCAGGCCCGGGGATGAAGAACCCCTCACGGCCACCTCGAGTCCAGCGGAGCCCACGCTCCGGCGGGGCCCGTTCTAGCAGACCCCAGGGCGACCGTGTCGGCGCCACCCTGCGGCGGCGCGTGCGATCAGACCTTGTCGAGCCCCACGGTGGATCCCGAGGACGAGGAGGACGACGAGTCACCGGTGCTCGCACCGGCGCCCGCGGTCGCCTTGTCGCCGCCACCGCCGCTGCTGTCGCCGCCCACCGGCCGGCGCTTGGTGCCGTAGTCGGTGTTGTGGAAGCCGCTGCCCTTAAAGTGGATGGCCGGGGCGAACAGCAGTCGCTCCACGCTCTCCTCGCCACACTTCTCGCAGGCGCTCACGGGCTCGTCCGACATGCGCTGCAGCACCTCGAACCGGTGCCCGCACGCACTGCATTCGTACTCGTAGAACGGCACAGTCACCTCGCACGCCGACGCCAGGGTTCCGACGAGTATAGCCAGACCACGCGCCAGGTGCCTTGGCACTCTCGGGGTGAGTGTGCCAAATCCGGGTGCCGGGCGGCCCGCTGGTAGTATCCGGCGGCTCGCGCGGTGTCGCAGACACGCTGCCTCGCGCCTGGGCCGACCCACCATGAGCGCACCGATGCGAAAGCGTCAGGCGGTGGAGCGCACTGCGCTGACGGGGCTTGCCGTCGCCGCCGTCGCCCATCGGCTCCGGCGCCACCACCCTGTCACCGCGGTCGGCCTGATCGGTGCCGCCGCCGCCGTGGGCACCGCCGCCTACCTCCCGCGGAACCCCCTGCTGGGACGGCCGCTCGCGGCCGGGACGGCCGGGCGGCCGGAGGTGGCGATCACCTTCGATGACGGGCCCGGCCCGTCGACGCCGGCGATCCTGGACGTGCTGCGCGCGGCGGACGTGCGCGCGACCTTCTTCGTCCTGGGCCGCGAGGCGCAGCGGTACCCCGATACCGTGCGGCGCATCGTGGCCGAGGGGCATCAGCTCGCCAGCCACGGATGGGATCACGGCATCCTCATCTTCCGCGGCCCGCGGCATGTGGTGGACCAGCTGCGCCGCACCGAGGAGGCCGTGGCCGGCATCGCCGGCGAGGGCGCACTCACCCGCCTGTTCCGGGCGCCCCACGGCTTCCGCGGGCCGGCGACGGCGGCGGCGGTGCGTGCGGCCGGGTATCGCATGGCGGCCTGGACGGCCGGGGTCTTCGACTCCGCAGAGCCGGGCGCGGCCGCGATCGCGAGGCGCGCGCAACGGGCGCTCGCACCGGGCTGCGTGCTGCTGCTGCACGATGCCGACGGCTGGGGGCCGGGCCGGCCGCGTCCTCAGACCGTGGCGGCGCTGCCCGAGATCTGCCGGGCGATCGGGGCCCGCGGGCTGCGGGCGGTGCGGATGGACGAGCTCGTGGGCGCATGACCGCCGGCACCGCGCGGCGAGGCCCGCGCGACACCCGGCGCCGGGTGATCCTGGCGGTGGTCAAGGTGGTCGTGGTGGCGGCGCTGGTGCTGCTGGTGCTGTGGAAGTTCGACCTGCACGCCATCAAGGACGCGTTCGCCATCACGTCGTGGCCGTTCCTGGTGGGCGCCGTCGCGGCCAACTTCGCATCGGTCGCGTTCAAGGGCCTCGCCTGGAAGGGGGTGGTGGACGGGTTGCCCGCCCTCGGCGGCCGGCGCAGCCGCTACCGCGACCTGATCAGCCCGCTGTTCGTCGGATTCCTGTTCAACACGCTGCTGGCGGCGCGGGTGGGTGAGTTCGCCAAGGTGCTACTCACACGCCGGCGCATGAAACGGCGCGACATCGACGTGCGCGCCACGTCCCTGCTGGGGTCCGTGGTGGCGGAGAACCTCATCTCCACGATCACGTGGGTGGCGCTGGTGATCGGCATCGGGATTTTCCTGCCGCTGCCCCGGTACGCGTGGATCACATCCATCGCGCTGGGCGTCGCCTGCATCGCCGTCATCGCGGTGGCCGTGCTCACCAGCCACAGGGCGGCGTCCCAGCTACCGCCGTGGTTGAAGGAGGGCTCGCTGTGGGCCCGGGTGACGCGGGCCACCACGCGCATGTGGGGTGCGGTGCAGGAGAGCCACCTGGGGCTGCGCGACCGGCGCCTGCTCAGTCTGGTCACCGGCGCGAGCCTCGCGACGTGGCTGTGCCAGTGGGCCGGGATCTACCTCACGCTGTACGCGTTCGGCCTGGAGCGCGTGGGGTGGGGCGGCGCGGGTCTGCTGCTCGTGACGGTCACGCTGGCCCAGGCGTTCCCGGTGTTGCCGGGGAACCTGCTGGTGTTCCAGGCGGCGGCCGTGCTGCCGCTCACGGCCTCCTACGGCGTGGGCGCCGCCGAGGCGCTCGCGTTCTCCATCGTGCTGCAGGGCACCGAGGCCATCGTGGGCGTCGCGGTGGGCTTCCTCTTCCTCCTGGGTGAGGGCTCCAGCTTCGGCCAGTTGCGGCGGGATGCGCGCGAGGAGGAACGCCAGGCCTCCGAGGAGGAGGACGCCCGGACCGCCGCGGGGTGACCCTGCCCGAGCGGCCCGGACGCGTCAGCCGAAGCGGCCGGAGACGTACGCGGCGGTGCTCTCGCGGCGGGGCGCCCCGAAGACCTGCTCGGTGAGGCCCCACTCCACCAGCGTGCCGGGTCGGCCCTCCTCCTCGATGGTGAGGAACGCCGTGCGGTCGGATACGCGCCGGGCCTGCTGCATGTTGTGGGTGACGATCACGATGGTGAGCGTCTCCTTCAGGCGCCCGATCAGCTCCTCGATGCGCAGCGTCGACTGGGGATCGAGCGCCGAACACGGCTCGTCCATGAGCAGGACCTCCGGCTCCACGGCCAGCGCCCGCGCGATGCACAGCCGCTGCTGCTGCCCGCCCGAGAGTCCCCCGGCGGGGTCGCCCAGGCGGTTCTTCACCTCCTCCCACAGCCCGGCGCCGCGCAGCGTGCGCTCCAGCAGCGCGTCGCGCTCAGAGCGGCGGCCGCGCCGGCGCGTGAACCGCGGCCCGGCCAGGATGTTGTCGGCGATGGAGAGCGTGGGGAACGGGTTCGGGCGCTGGAACACCATCCCGATGGACCGTCGCACCGCGACCGGGTCGACGCGGCGGGCGTAGATGTCGTGCCCGTCCAGCAGCACGCGCCCGCCGGCGCGCGCGCCCGGCACCAGCTCGTGCATACGGTTCAGCGTCCGCAGGAACGTGGACTTGCCGCAGCCGGACGGGCCGATGATCGCCGTAACGCTGTTGGCGGGGAACTCGAGGTCGATGCCGGACACCACGACGTGGGAGCCGAACCGGGCGTCCACCCCGACGGCCCGCAGCGGTGCGGGCGCATCGGGCGCCGCGTCCGTCGCGGCGCCGCGCGGTGTCTCGTGGCCCGCGTCCTCGGGCGGTGCGCCGGCCGACTCCGGCACGGGGACGGGGGCGGCGGTCGCCTGCTGTTCGGGCACGGTCACCGGTTCTCCAGTCTGCGCGAGCGCGCGGCCACCAGGCGTGCCGCCACGTTGAGGATGAAGATGATGGCCACCAGCACGAGGGCCGCCCCCCATGCCAGCTGCATCGACTCGGGCGTCTGCACCTCGATCATGTTGCGGAAGATCAGCTGCGGGAGCGCCGCGATCGGCGCCATGACGTCCGTGGAGAAGAACTGCCAGCCGTTCGAGGTGAACAGCAGCGGTGCGGTCTCCCCCGCCGAGCGCGCGAGCGCCAGCATCACACCGGTGAGGATGCCCGGGGCCGCGGCGGGCAGCACCACGCTCCACACGGTGCGCCACCGCGGTGCGCCCAGCGCGGTCGCGGCCTCGATCTCCGCGGACGGCACCAGGCGCAGGATCTCGTCGGTGGACCGCACGATGATGGGGAACATGATCACGGCCAGGGCGATGCCACCGGCCAGGGCCGAGAAGTGCCCCATCGCCAGGACGACGCCCAGGTAGACCATCAGCCCGACGACGATCGACGGCAGCCCCAGCAGCACGTCGACCGCGAAGCCCACCACGCCCGCGATCCGCCCCGGAAGACCACCGCGCGAATTCGCGTCGTTCAGGTAGAGCGCCACCAGCACCCCCAGCGGCGCCGCGATCGCCGTGGAGATACCCATCATGATCAGCGTCCCGACGAGCGCGTTCGAGATGCCCCCACCGGCGGTGAAGGGGTCCGACGGCGGCAGCTCGGTGAAAAACGAGGGCGTGATGGCCGGACCGCCCTCCACGATCAGCTCCTTCAGCACAAGGGCAAGAGGGATGAGCGCCAGGATCAGGCAGGCGTGCACCGCGCCGGTGCCGAGGGCCGCGCGCACACGCCGCCCGGCGGCCACACGGGGAACCCCTGCCGACGCAGGACGCGGGGCGCGCGGCGCCTGCGAGGCGCGCGCGGCCGCCGGCGCCGCATCCGCCGAGACGCGGCGCGCGCGGATGCCGCCGCGCATGCGCGAGAGCATCCCGGGGCGGGCCGCCCCGCGGCGGATGATCATGCGCGCGGCGATGTTCACCAGGAGTGTCAGGACCAGCAGCACCACGGCCAGGGCGGTGAGCGCCGCCGCCTGGAGCATCGTGGCCGCGCCGAACTGCACCGCGATGGCACTGGCCAGCGTGGCACCGGGGCCCAGAAGCGAGCCGAAGATGTTGGGCGAGTCGCCCAGCAGGAGCGCCAGGGCGATCGTCTCGCCGAATGCGCGGCCCAGGCCGAGCACGCAGGCACCGACGATGCCCGCCCGCGCCCACGGCAGCATCGCGCGGCGCACCATCTCCCAGCGCGTCGCTCCCAGGGCGTAGGCCGCCTCGCGCTGGTCGTGCGGGACGGTGAGGAGCACCTCGCGCGACAGGGCCGCGATGATCGGCAGCACCATCACCGCCAGCACCAGCCCCGACAGCAGATAGGAACTCGATGTGACGGGCCCCGACAGCAGGCCCACCGGGCCGCTGTGGGCGGCGATCCATTCAAGGACCGGCTTGGCCGCCGGCACCAGCACCAGCACGCCCCAGAGCCCGAAGACCACCGACGGTACGGCCGCCAGCAGGTCCACCACGGCGGCGACCGCGCCGCGCATCCGGCGCGGCAGGAAGACGGTGGTGGCCAGCGCCACCCCGATGGCCAACGGCACCGCGATGACCATGGCGATGAGGCTGGTGACGAGCGTGCCGTAGATGAACGGCAGGGCGCCGAAGACCGGCTCGCCCACCGCCGGCGAGGGCACCCATTCGGATCCCGTGAGGAATCCCCATACCCCGAACGTGGTCCACGCGTCGGTGCTCTCCCCGGCCACGC
>JBIQJW010000097.1:0-8289 GCA_044507145.1 Actinomycetota bacterium | reverse complement strand
GGGCACCCGGCCCACACGGTGCTGCGCGAGGCCGGCTGGGAGGACGCCGGGCCGGACCGCGGAATCGACCGCATCCTGCACCGCGGCCTTGAGGTGGTGGCGCCGCCGCGGGCGCTGGACGCCGCCGACCACGAGATCCACGTGCCGCACGGGGGCCGCTGGTGGCCGGTGCGCCTGTCCGACCACGCGCCGGTGGTCGGGGTGTTCCACACGGGAGCCGCCCGGCACGACGGCTAGATTCCAGGGTGTGAGCCGCACCGCCGACGACGCCGAGCACCGGGACACCCGCAAGGCGCGCGGCGCCTTCTTCACGCCGCCGGCCCTGTGCCGCCACATGGCCGCGTGGGCCATCCGCGACGCCGGGGACCGGGTACTGGAGCCATCCTGCGGCGAGGCGGCGTTCCTGCTGGCCGCCGGCGATCGCCTCACCGAGCTGGGCGCGCACGACCGGCCACGGCTGGAGGGCATCGAACTGCATGCCCCGAGCGCCAGGGCGGCGCGTGCGGCGCTGGCCGAGCGGGGCGTGCGCGCGCGCATCCGCACGGGCGACGTCTTCGCCATCGAACCGCGTCCGGTGTTCGACGCCGTCATCGGCAACCCGCCCTATGTGCGCTACCAGCAGTTCGCCGGCCCGGCCCGCGCCCGGGCGCGCGAGGCCGCGCTGCGCGGCGGGGTGCGGCTGTCGGCGCTGGCCTCCTCGTGGGCCCCGTTCACGGTGCACGCGGCGCGCTTCCTGCGCCCCGGGGGCCGGCTGGCACTGGTCTTGCCCGCGGAGTTGCTGTCCACCAACTACGCGGCCGAGGTGCGCCGGTTCCTGATGGCGCGGTTCGCGATCGTGCGGCTGGTGCTGTTCACCGAGCGGGTGTTCCCCGACGTGCAGGAGGAGGTGGTGCTGCTGCTGGCCGAGGGCACCGGGCCCACCGACCACTGCGAGCTGCACCAGGTGCGTGACGTGGACGAGCTGGAGCGCGCGCAGGTGTCCCGGTGGCACCCCGCCGACCCCACCGGCAAGTGGACGCCCGCTCTGCTCGACAGCGCCGCGCGCGGCGCGTACCGGCGCGCCCTGGAATCACCCGGCGCCGGCACCCTCCTGGACTGGGGCGAGACCACCCTCGGCGCGGTCACCGGTACCAACGACTACTTCGCCCTCAGCCAGGCGCGCGTGGACGAGCTGGGGCTGACCGCGGACGACGTGGTGGCGCTGTCCCCGCCGGGCAGCCGCCACCTGCGCCGGCTGGCGTTCGGGCCCGCCGACTGGCAGGCGATGCGCGAACGAGACGGACGGGTGTGGCTGTTCCGCCCGGATGGCCAGCCGTCGCCAGCCGGCGCCGCGTACATCGCGCGCGGTGAGGCCGATGGGGTGCACCGGGCCTACAAGTGCCGCGTGCGCACGCCGTGGTGGCGCACGCCGCTGGTACCGCCGGCCGACATCCTGGTCACCTACATGAACGCGGATACGCCGCGGCTCACCGCGAACACGGCCGGTGTGCATCACCTGAACTCGGTGCACGGCCTCTACCTGCGCCAGGGCCTCCCACCGGACGCGGGCGACCTGCTGCCGGTCGCGGCGCTCAACTCGCTGACGCTCTTGGGCGCCGAGACGGTGGGGCGCGCCTACGGCGGGGGCATGCTGAAGCTGGAACCCCGCGAGGCCGACCGCCTTCCGGTGTCCACCCCGGCGGCTGTGACGGCGGCCGCTCCCGCACTGCGGGAGCTGCGCCCGGCGGTGCTCGATGCCCTCACGCACGGGACCGTGCGCGATGCGGCGGCGCTGGTGGATCCGGTGCTGCTGGGCGACGCGCTGGGCATCACCCCCGGCGACCGCGCGGCGCTGGAGGGCGCGCACCGCGCGCTGGCCGCCCGCCGCCATGCCCGCGCCGGCCGGCGCTGATGCCGCGCGACGACGCGTTCTCCGCGTTCGATCCCATCCTCGCGGCCCATCCGGGCACCTCGCCGTGGCTTCACGCCCCGGGGGCGGAACCGGTGCACCGGCCCGATCACGACCTGCTGTGCCGGCTGCTGGCCGAACCGGTGCGCACGGGACAGGCCAGCGAGAGCGGGCGCTTCGCCCGGGCCGTCGACGCGTGGATCGCACAGGAACTGCGTTGCATCGGGTTCGACCGTGACGCCGTGTGGCCCCGCCCCGAGCGCCCGCGGGTGCTGCCGCATGATGTCGCCGAACTGCTGGCCCGTCTGCCGCGCGGACTGGCCGATCAGGTCCGCGCGCGGGTGCCCGACATCGCCGCCGTGGGTCCCGTGGACGCCCGCGTCCTTGGACGCGCCTACGAGAAGCAGGTGGACATCTGCATCTCCCGGTGGGACCGCGGGCCGGAACTGCTCATCAGCACCAAGGCCCAGACGGCCTCGTTCGGCAAGAACCTGCCCAACCGCTTCGAGGAGGCCTACGGCGACGCCGGGAACCTGCGCGGGCGCCACCCGCTGGCCGCGGTGGGATTCGTGTTCGTGCAGCGCGCCACGGTGATCGACCGCGAGCCGGCGGCCTTCGCCCGCACCGTCGACATGATGCGCAAGCTCCGCGACCGCGGGGACGGCAACGGGTACACGGCCACCGCGCTGGTGCTGGTGGACTGGGACGACCCGGCCGGCCCCGACACCGCCGTGTGCGTGCGTGAGGACGCGGTGCCGGCCGACATCGCCGCGCCCCAGTTCTTCGCCGCCATGACCGCCCAGGTGCTCGCCGCCGCCCCGGTCACCGACCATGTCGCGGTGCGCCGGGCCGTCGCCACGGGGCACCCGGCGGGCGGATATGTCGAGGCGGGCAGGACAGATGCCGATGGGTGACGTACGGTAGACGCAGGACGACATGAATGTCCGGCCCGACAGGGGGCGACAATGTTCAAGCATGTGTTCGACATCAGCGAGACCGCCACGCGGTCGCTGGCCGCACAGCAACTGCACCGCCTGGCCGACCAGATCGCCGACGGATCGGTGGAGCTGGGGTACGACGAGTTCCAGGCACCGACACCGGTGAACGAGCCGGTGGACGTGGTGGTGGACCTGGTGCGCCACCGGCACCACGCCGAGCTGGCGCTCACCATGCGCTGGCCGCTGGGCGCCGGGCGTAACTGACACGGCCCGATGGGGCGCCCGCCGGCGCCCCATCGGCGTGCCGTGGCTCAGGGCGCGCGGATGCGCAGCTGCGCGACCAGCAGCACCATCAGCAGCACCGCGGCAGCGGCGGCCCACCGGCGCCGGGCGGGTGAGACGTCCAGCCAGCGCGCCAGCGGCCACATGAGCGGGAACGCCAGGATCCCGAACCGGCTCATCGATGTGAACGAACCGGTGGAGAGCGGGATGGCCAGGGCCGCGGCCGAATAGCCCACCCACGGCGACCGCCAGCCGCCCTCTTGGCGCCACAGCCGGGCGAAGAGCCACGCGTAGAGCGCCGTGAACCCGATGTCGCGCACCGCCGAGGTCCACCGGGCACCGGCGTCCAGATGGATCACCTGGTCGAAGGCCGCCGCCCATTCCGAGGGCAGCGCGGTGAACAGGCCCAGACCCACCGACCCGCGCCCCCATGACCCCTGGGCCGCCAGCGGCAGCGTGGCCGAGCCACGCTCCACCCACATCCACAGCCCGAAGGCGCCCAGGACCAGCGCCGCGGGTGCGACGGCCAGGATCGCGCGGCGCACCCGGTGTGCGGCGTCGCCGGTGAGCGCCAGCAGGAGCACCAGACCGGCCACGATGATGCCGGGCGGGCGACTGAGCGCGGCCACGCCGGCCAGGAGCCCCGCGGTCGCGAACCGGCCCCGGGTGGCGAGCACCGCCGCACCGAGTGCGCAGGCCAGCACGATGCCCTCCGTGTAGGCCATCGATGCGAACACCGTGGGGGGCAGCAGGGCCAGGGCCCAGACCGAGCGATCCGCCAGGCGGTCCGATCCGAGGTGGCGGCGGGTGAGCGCGCGCAGGCCGAAGAGTGCCCCGAGGAAGGCGAGGTTCACGACGATGAGGACGCCGGCGAAGGGGTTGATGCCCAGGGCGAGCATTCCTGCCATCAGGCCGGGGACCAGCGGGAAGAACGCCAGGTTGGTGTCCACCGAGCCCACCTGACCGGCGTCGAGGGCGTACCCGTGGCGCGCGATGTCGAGGTACCAGGTGGTGTCCCAGTCGCCCAGCAGCACCAGCGCCGCCGGCACCGACGGATCGATGAAGCGCTCCAGCACGAACAGGTCCGGCACCCCGGGATCGGCGCCGCGGGGTGTCAGGCCGATGGTGAGGCTGAACACCAGCGCCAGACCGAACACCAGCGCCCGCGAGACCAGCCATGCGCGGACCGGCAGCGGCCAGCGCAGTATGGCCGCCCACAGTGCGCGCACCGTCGTCACGGGCGCCACGCCGCCACGGAGACGGCCAGGCCCAGCGCGGTGGCCGCGATCGCGGCCATCGGCCCGGCCCACGCGGCGGCCTCGCGATGCACCGGCGCCTCGACGGGCCCGGCGACGTCGTGTCCCGCGACCGTGAGCACCACATCGGCCCCGGTCCCGGCCCACACCGTGACCAGCAGCGCCAGCAGCGCGCACACCGCCGCCAGCGGCCCCGCCCAGCGGGCGACCCGCGCCGCGCGGCCCGGCGCGGCGGCCATCATGGCCGCACCGGCCACGGCGATCCCCGCCGCCACAACCGGCAGCAGCCACAGCGCCCCTGCGCTCTCGTATCCGGTCGCCGCCACTCGGCCGGCGGGCGTCTGCGCCGAGAACCACTCCAGCGCGGGAATGAAGGCGAGCAGCGTGGCCGAGAGCAGCAGGACGACGCCCGCCATGCGGTTGATCATCGGGACCCCTCCGCGACGCGCCGGCGCGCCACCAGCACGCCGTCCTCGTCGGACACCACCTCGAACCGTGGGTCACCGAGCAGGCGGGCGACGGCCGCCCGGTGGCCGGGGGCGTCGACCGAGCCGAACATGAAGGGCCGCGTGCGGTCCACGATCACCCACTGGGCGTCCGCGATCTGCGGGAAGAAGAGGATGCGTTCGCGCGCCGAGAGGTGGGCGCCGATGAGGTTCCCGGCCGAGACCGGCACCCCGTCCGGAATGAGGGCGACCGCGCGGGCCAGAACGCGGGCGTGGGCGTCGGGGGCGTACTGGCCCGCGCGCTCCTGCGAGCCCAGCGGCACGTGGCTCCACCACGGCGCCGGGCCCAGCAGGATGCCGCTGATCGCGACGGCCGCCAACCAGCCTCCCGCCAGCGCGCCGGTGCCCACCGGGAGGCGACGACCCAGGCGCCGACGCACGTTCGCCAGGCCCAGGATCGAGGCCGCGACGAAGAACGGGACGATCACCGCCACGTAGTGGTAACGGAACGAGTACTGCGGATACCACTCGGCCAGCAGGTTGATGCCGAGCTCCGGCAGCGCGCCCAGCGCCAGCAGCGGCGCCGCCAGCGGGAGGAACAGCAGCGGCACCAGCAGCGCCGCGAGGTAGGCCAGGCGCCCGGGCGAGGTCACGGTCTCCAGCACCTCCCACGGGCGCGTCACGATCCCGCCCACGATGCCGCCGGCCCCCTCGCCCAGATGGGTGTAGCGCGAGGTGAATGCCGATCCCTCGCCGCGGTTGAAGTGGGGGATGATCACGGCCATGCACAGCACCACCCAGGCCAGGGACGCGCCGGCCAGGATCGCGCCGGCGCGCCGCGCACCGCGCACCGCCAGCCACAGGCCCAGCATCGCCAGCGCCAGCCCCACCTGCTCCTTGGTGAGCGCCGCCGCCACCGCGCACGGCGCCAGCACCCACCAGCGCCGCTCCTCGGCCGCCCAGATGCAGAACAGCAACAGCGGCGCCGCCAGCGTCACCGGGTGGAACTCGGCGACCGTCGCCCACTGCAGCGGCGGGTACAGCAGGTAGACCGCGGCGGCCGCGATCGCCGGCCAGCCCTCGCCCAGCCAGCGCCGGCCCAGCCAGTAGGCGGGCAGCGCGCCAAAGGCCACGATGACGGCCTGCGCGACCACCAGCGCCTCGGGCAGGTGGCCGGTCCAGGTGAGCGGCGCGAACAGCACCAGGATCGGGTCGACGTGCGCACCCAGGCGCACGAACTGCTCGCCGAACACGTCGGTGGTCTCCAGCGGGCGGCCCTGTGCGGTGCTCCACACCGCCTGCACCATGTTCCCCATGTCGAAGCGGCCGGTCCAGAAGGTGTGATGCCGGCGCACCGACAGGAAGGCGAACACCGCGGCGTACAGCGCCATCATCGCCCAGACGATCCACGCCCCGGGCACGCGTCCCGGGACGTCCGGCGGGGCGGCCGACGGCATGCGCAGCCTGGCGGCCCTCACCCGGCCGCCCCGGTGCGGCGGAACACGATCACGCCGTCCTCGTCGAACACGATCTCGAAGCGGTCGTCGGCGCGCAGGCGGGCCAGGTGCGCCGCGTGGAGGGCCGGGTCGCGCCGGTCGCCCACATAGGGGCGCGTGCGGTCCACCACCACCCAGTCCGCGTCGCGCACCACCGGGAACATGTAGATGCGCTCGCGCTCGGAGAGGTGGGCTCCCATCGTGTTGCCCGCCGACACCACCGC
Organism: Actinomycetota bacterium; assembly: GCA_044507145.1. Taxonomy (GTDB): domain Bacteria; phylum Actinomycetota; class Thermoleophilia; order Miltoncostaeales; family Miltoncostaeaceae; genus JAVJSF01. Next base: position 1,759 of record JBIQJW010000097.1, on the reverse strand, counting down.
CTCACCGGGCACCAGCGCCACGGCCCGCGCCGCCACCCGGGCATGGTCGCCCACGGCGTAACTGCCCGCGCGCTCCTGCGAGCCACCCGGCACCACGCTCCACCACGGGCCGGGGCCCTGCACCACGCCGGCCAGCGCCACCAGCCCCACCCAGCACCCGATCACCGCCGGTGTGTGTCCCAGTGCGCGCGCCAGTCCGGCGGGCCTGCGCAGCCGGCGCATGCGCGCCAGCCCCAGGATCGAGGCGGCGATGAAGAACGGCGTGATCACCGCGACGTAGTGGAACTCGATGCGGTGCTGGCTCTCGAGTCCCGACAGCAGGTTGATGGCCAGGTCCGGCAGGGCGCCGGCGGCCAGCAGCGGCGCGGCGAGCGGCAGCAGCGCCAGGGGCACCAGCAACGCCAGCAGATACACCAGGCGATCGGCCGAGGCCAGCGTGTCGGCCACCTCCCACGGGCGGGTCAGGACCGTTCGCAACACCCCGCCGCCGTCGTCGCCCAGGCCCGAGTACCGGTCGACGAAGGCCGACCCGCGACCGTCGTTGAAGCGGGGGATGATCCACAGCACGGCCAGGAGCGACCAGGCGACCCCGCCGGCTGCCAGGGCCGCGCCGGCGCGCCGCGCGCCGCGCACCGCCAGCCACAGGCCCAGCATCGCCAGCGCCAGCCCCACCTGCTCCTTGGTGAGCGCCGCCGCCACCGCGCACGGCGCCAGCACCCACCAGCGCCGCTCCTCGGCCGCCCAGATGCAGAACAGCAACAGCGGCGCCGCCAGCGTCACCGGATGGAAGTCGGTTACCGCGGCCCACTGCAGCGGCGGGTACAGCAGGTACACGCCGGCGGCCGCCAGGCCGAAGCCCGTGGTGCCCAGCCAGCGCCGCCCCAGCCAGTAGGCGGGCAGCGCGCCGGCGGCCACGATGACGGCCTGCGCGATGAGGAGCGCCTCGGGCAGGTGGCCGGTCCAGGTGAGCGGGGCGAACAGCACCAGGATCGGGTCGACGTGCGCACCCAGGCGCACGAACTGGTCGCCGGCGAGGTCGGTGGTCTCCAGCGGGCGGCCCTGTGCGGTGCTCCACACGGCCTGCACCATGTTGCCCAGGTCGAACCGCCCGGCCCAGAAGGCATGGTGGCGGGCGATGGCCAGCGATGCGCACCCCGTCGCCTGCACCGCGGCCATCGCGGCCACCCAGGCCAGCGGATGGACGGCCCGCAGGCGCCCCACCGCGCTCACCGGTGGCGGGCGGCGAACGCCACCACCGCGATGAACGCCAGCTCCACCAGGGTGAGCACCAGGCGCGACCCCACCGCCAACGCCACGGCGACCCCCTCGGGCACGCTCTGCATCAGCGCGAGCGTGAACGCCCCCTCGCGCACGCCGATGCCCGACGGCACCACCACCGCCACCACCGAGACCGCGAACGACATGAGGAAGGCACTGCCGATGAACACCGGTCCGCCCACGTCGGCGCCGGCCGATGGGATCACCAGCAACCACATCCCCAGGCCCAGCAGCACCGCGATGAGGGCGAACCATGCGACCAGGGCCAGGAGCGCTCCGGAGCCGATCAGCCGCGGCAGCGGTTCGCGGCCCACCTTGCGCAGGGCCCACGACGACAGCGGCCCGAACACCCGCGGGTGCAGCATCGCGAGGCCCAGCGGCAGTAGCGCGACCAGCCAGATGTAGACGCCGCCGATTCCGTAGACCACCACGAAGATGCCGGCCGCCAGCGCGGCGACGCCCACCGAGAGGACGTACTCGT
>JBIQJW010000096.1:0-8393 GCA_044507145.1 Actinomycetota bacterium | reverse complement strand
GACGTGGCGCTGCAGGCGCTCGGCACGTCCATGGCGCTGGATGTGGAGCGGGGGGTCCTGCGGTTCCTGGACTTCGGCGCCGCCTACCCCGAGCTGGTCGGGTGGATCACCGATCCGCGCGAGACCGGCCGCGGCAGCGTGGACGGCACCGCGACGGTCCGCATCGAGGGGTCCGTGGATCCGCAGGCGGCCGCCACAGCGCTCGGACCCATCCTGGGCGACACCGAGGTGGATCCGTCGGCGTTCAGCGGCACCGTGACCCTGGAGATCGGCACCGATGACCTCATCCTGCGCCGGGCGACGCTCGCGCTGAAGGGCGATGCCGGCGCGGTCGGCTCCGGGGCCGTGGACCTGCAGGTGCGCGCCGACCTGAGCGACCTGGACGACGCCGGCGAGATCACGCTGCCCGAGACCACCCGCACCATCCGCCCGGACCAACTGGGCAGCCTCATCGGCGGCTGAGTCAACCGCCGCCGGCCCCGGCGGTGGGCACCAGCATCGTCGGGATGGCGTGGACCATCTCGCCCCCGTCGGCGTCGAGCAGCCGCAGCCGCACGCGCACCAGTCCGCGTCGCCCATCCGAGCGCGACCGGCGGGAGTCGATGACCTCGGCGGTGAGATGGACGTCCATGCCCGGTCGCAGCGCATCCCAGCGCAGCTCCTCCACCCCGAGCCCCACCAGGCCGCCGGCCACCCGTGGCCCGTGATCGACGTACAGGCGCATCATGATCGCGGTGCTGTGCCAGCCGCTGGCCACCAGCCCCCCGAACACCGAGGCGGCGGCACCGGCCGGGTCGGTGTGGAACGGCTGCGGGTCGTAGCGGCGCGCGAAGGCCACCAACGCCGCCGGGTCGGCGTGCACCGGGGGCGACGAGAACCCGAGTCCCGGCACCAGGTCCTCCCAGTGCAGCGGCGTGCGCCCGGAGGTCGGCGGGGGCCAGGCCAGATCGGGGAACACCCCCGCCGCCATGTCCAACGCGTCCAGCTCGGCCAGGTTGCGGTCGTTGAACTCGCCGGTGCCCTCGGGCTCATCGAGGAACGCCGCCACGATCTCCCGCGCCACCGGCGGGCTGGTGAGCCGCATCGACAGGGCCAGGACGTTTGCGCGGTTGTACTCGCGCGCCATCCGGGCGGTGGGCGCGTCGGTGCACAGGGCGGCGCGCACGCCGGGGACCTTGTTGGCGGCGATCGAGGCGCCGGTGCCCGACCAGCACAGCACCACCCCGCGGTCGGCGCGCCCGTCGGCCACGGCTGCGGCCGCCGCCGAACTGGCCGCCACCCACTCGCGCTCGTCCCCGGCGATCGGCCCGAACAGCTCCAGATCGTGCCCGGCCTCGCGCAGCGCCTCCAGCACATCACCGGCGACCGGGGTCACCTCGTCCGCCCCCACCGCGATCCTCATCCACCCCTCCAGGGCGCACGGCTTGGCCCGACGCCCGTCCGTTAGTCTCGGGACATGATCGTACGCGGAGGGACCTTCGGCCCGGTGGCCACCAACACCTACGTCGTCGCCGACCGGCAGGGCGGCGAGGCGTGGATCGTCGACCCGGCACTGGGCAGCGGCGCGTGGGTGCAGGACACGCTGGCGCGCCTGGAGGCGCAGCCGGTGCTGGTGCTCAACACCCACGGGCACTGGGACCATGTGGTGGAGAACCACGTGTGGGCCGACCGCGGCCTGCCGGTGTGGGTGTCGGGCGACGATGTGGACTGGGTGCGCGCGCCGGCGCCGTTCAACCCCGCCCTGTTCGGCAACCCGCCCCCCACCCCGGGCGTGGAGCCGGCGCGGCTACTGGCCGACGGTGACGTGCTCACCCTGGGCGAGCGTTCCTTCACGATGCTGGCCACGCCCGGCCACTCGCCGGGCTGCATGGTGGCCTGGGAGAAGGACGCCGGCGAGGCACTGGTGGGCGACCTGATCTTCGCCCAGGGCATCGGGCGCACCGACTTCCCGCGCAGCGACCCGGCGGCGATGATCGCCAGCCTCCAGCGCATCCTCTCCGAGCTGCCCGGCGAGACGCGGATCTACCCGGGCCACGGCCCGTGGGAGGTGCCGCTGTCGGTCGCCGAGCCCTACGCACGGATCTTCATGTGATCGACCGCGAACGTGTGTTGGCGGTGCTGCGCGAGGTCCACGACCCCGAGCTGCACCGCAGCATCGTCGACCTGGGGATGGTGGGCGACGTCGAGGTGGACGGTGGCCGCGTGCGGGTGGAGATCCGGCTCACCATCGCGGGGTGCCCGCTGAAGGCGGAGATCCAGCGGCGCGTCGCGGGGGCCCTGGAGGCGCTGCCGGGCGTCGAGACCGCCCAGATCACGCTGGACGCGATGAGCGACGAGGAGCGCGCCGCGCTGCGCGCCGGCCTGTCGGGCGGCATCGTGCGCCCCTCACCGTTCACCGATGCCAGCGGCACCAAGGTCATCGGCATCGCGTCGGGCAAGGGCGGCGTGGGCAAGTCGAGCATCACGGCCAACCTGGCCGTCGCCCTCGCGACCACCGGCGCGCGGGTGGGGTTGCTGGATGCCGACGTCTACGGCTATTCGATCCCGCGGATGATGGGCGTCCAGCGTCCGGCGGTGAGCGTGGACGACCTGATGATGCCGGTGGAGTCCCACGGGGTGCGCATCATGTCCATCGGGTTTCTCACCGAGGAGGACAGCCCGGTGATCTGGCGTGGCCCGATGCTTCACAAGGCGCTCACCAGCTTCGTCACCGAGGTGTTCTGGGACGACCCCGACTACCTCCTGGTGGACCTGCCGCCGGGGACCGGCGACGTGTCGCTCACCATCTCGCAGCTCCTGCCCACCGCGTCGCTGGTGGTGGTGACCACGCCGCAGATGACCGCCCAGCGCGTGGCGCGCCGGGCCGCGGCGATGGCCGCGCGCGTGGGGCTGCCGGTGGTCGGGGTGATCGAGAACATGAGTCATTTCATCGCGCCGGACACCGGCGCGCGCTACGAGGTGTTCTCCGGCGGCGGCGGCGCCAGCCTGGCCGCGGAGCTACAGGTCCCGTTGCTGGGGCAGATCCCGCTTGAATCGGCCGTCGCGCAGGCCGGCGACGAGGGGTTGCCGGTGGTGGCGGCGCGGCCCGATTCGCAGGCCGCGCGTGCCCTGCAATCGGTGGCCGGGCGCATCACCGCCGCGGTCGATCCGGCGGTCGCTGTCTCCTGACCCCCCAGATCGGGCCGGAGGACCCTGAGGCCCGCTGGTACGATGCTGCTCCCGCGGGGGCGTGCCGACGCTCCTGCCGAACCGATGCCTTGGGAGGGATCAGATGGCCTATGTGATCGCCGAGCCGTGCATCGGCACCAAGGACACCTCCTGTGCCGATGTGTGCCCCGTGGACTGCATCCACCCGTCGCCGGGTGAGGAGAACTTCGAGCAGTCGACGATGCTCTACATCGACCCGAACGAGTGCATCGACTGCGACGCGTGCGTCGAGGCGTGCCCGGTGGACGCGACGATGTCGGAGGACGACGTCCCGGACCAGTGGGATCTCTTCAAGGAGATCAACCGCGTGTACTACGAGGACGGGCACGAGGCCGGCGAGAAGATGGTCGCCGAGTACCTCGCCAGCAAGGCCTGAGCCACCCGTATCCGCCGTTCCCACGGAGGCCGCGCACCCGGATCAGCCGAGGAGCGCGGCCTCCGTCTCGTTGAGGGCCGCGCGGCACAGGGCCTGCGCCACCTTCCGCGCCGCGCGTGCCGCCGGCGTCGGCTGGCTCAGGTCGGTGGTACGCGAGAGGTCGGCGGCGGCCGCCACCAGCGGGTCGGCCGGCAGGCCCTCGGCCATGCGCCGTGCCTGGGCCAGCAGCGCCACGGCCACCGCGTCGCGGCGCACCAGCGCCATCTCGCACTGGGCCAGCGTGGCCAGCAGCCGCACCTGATCCCCACGCGCGCTCACGAGGGCAGCATCCGGCGCACGTTGCCGCCCAGCACGCCCGACAGTTGCGAGGGGCTCCACCGCGCCACCGCTGCCGCCCGCGCCACGAGATGCAGCGCCGTGGCATGCTCGCCGTAGGGCCGGTCGGCGCCGAAACACAGGCGCTCGGGCGGCGTGGCGACCAGATCGGCCAGCGACGCCAGGGACGTGTCGAAACAGAGCCCGGGGTGATCGTCGAGCAGCGCCCGGAGTGCCCGCGCGTCGCCCCGCCCGCCGTGGGCCAGGATGAGCGTCGCCTCGGGCACCGCATCGGCCAGCTCCCGGATGGGGTCGCCGAGCGCCCTGGCACCGAAGCCCGCGTGGATCAGCACCGGCCACCCGCGCTGCGCGGCGGCCCGCACCAGCACCACCACCGCGGGGTCCTCCGGGCGAAAGCGCTGCGCCACCGGGTGCAGCTTCAGGCCGCGGGCGCCGTCGGCGGCGGCCCGCTCCAGCGCGGCCGGCGCATCGGACCGGCGCGGGTCGGCACGGCAGAAGGGGATGATCCGCTCGGGCCAGCGGCGTGCCGCCGCGACCACGGCGGCGTTGGCCTCGGTGAACATCCCGTCTGCGCCGGGCTCGTTGGCGGGGAAGCAGACGGCCGCGGCGCAGCCGTGGCGGTCGAGGTCGGCGATGAGATCGGCCGGCGGCATCCGGTGCCCATCGGCGTCGACGCCGAGGTGCGCATGCGCATCGACGATGTCCACCCCGGCCGGCAGACCGGCCCACCCCTCCACCATCCGCTCGAGGTCGGCCAGCGCCCCGGCGCCCAGACCGGCCTCCTCCAGCAGGGCCGCGTCCTCGCCCCACACCCTCATGGCCGCACGCCGTGGCCCCGCACCGCGCTCACCCCAGGCCCTCGAACCCGGCGATGGCCGCGCGCATCGATTCGGGCACCCGCGACGGCCTCCCGCCGTATGAGCCCAGCCCCACCACCACCAGACGGGCGTCGGCCACGTGCGCCGGCCCGTCGTCGCCCAGGCGCTCGATGCGCACCTCGACGGTGTGGCTGCTGCGCCCCACCTCGGCCGTGCGCACGAAGACCTCCAGCTCCTCGTCGAAGCGCGCGGAGCTGCGGTAGTCGACCTGCAGCGAGCGGACCACGAACAGGTGCCCCTCGGGGCCCAGCGGCGGGATGCCGAGGTGGCGCCGGTACGCCAGCACGCCGCGGTCGATGTGGTGGGGATAGCGCCCGTAGTAGACGACCGCGCCGAGGTCGGTGTCGGTGATCTCCACCCGGGTGCGGGCCGAGAAGCGGAACGGCGCGACCCGGTCGGTGACGCCCGCGCTCACGCCCGGCGGCCGATCATCAGGTGGTGCTCGCCCTCGGACAGCTCCACCACGTCGGACACCGGCACGCCGGCGTCGGCCATCCAGCGCCGGTAGTCGGCCTCGGGGTAGGCATCGCCGGCGGCCGTGGACACCAGCATCATCACGCCGAAGGCCGGTCCCTGGGGCGCGCGATCGCCCAGGACCTCCTGCACCACCAGCAGGCCGTCGGGGGACAGCGCATCCGCGGCCTGCGACACCGTGCGTGCCGCCTCGTCGGGCGCGAGCAGGTGGAGGACGTTGCCCAGGTAGACCACGTCCCAAGGGCCGGCCGGCAGCCCGTCGCGCAGGTCACCGGGCGCCAGATGCACGCCGGCCGCGCGCAGCGGCGGCGCACCCAGCTCGAGGGTCTCGGGCAGGTCGGCCACGGTCACATCCCACCCGGCCGCGGCGAACCCCAGGGCGTAGCTGCCGGGGGCGCCGCCCACATCCAGCAGACGCCGGCCGCCGCGCGGCGGGCCGACGGCGTCCACGGTCGCGGGCACCCGGGGCGCGGCGACCGCGCGCATCGCGGCCATGAAGCGACGACGGGTGTCGGCATCGCCCGCCGACACATCGTCGCGCTGGCGCCCGGTGCGCAGCGTCTCGGCCAGCCCGGCGTGACTGCGCATCGAGCGCGCCTCCAGCAGGATGCCCAGCGCCGCCTCGACCGGCTCGGTGACCCCGGCATCCACGATGCCCAAGACGGCCCGGCCGGCACCGGTGAGGGCGAAGGCGCCGTCCTCGCGCAGGGCCAGGTATCCCGCCCCGGCCAGCGCCCGGCTCACGATCGCCGTGGCGCGCGCGTCGAGCCCGCACTCCTGCGCGCGCTCCTGCGGGGTGCCCGCACGTTCGTACGCCGCCAGCAGGCCGGTTTCGAGCGCCGCCGCGACGAGCAGGACGCGGCGCCAGTCGGGTTCGTCCGCCACGGGGTCATGCTACCCTTCGCCGCCGTGGCAGGCGCGAAGAAGAACTCCAAGAAGCGGACCGGCGGCCGGCGCGCGAACTACGCGCCCGCGGTCGACCAGGTCGGCGCCCGCAAGTACATGCCGGTGGGCTGGGCCAACTGGCTCGGCTTCGTCATGTTCGGGATCATCGGCATGGCGCTGGCGGTGGAGACCGTGGTGAGCGCCGTGGAGGGCCGCGGCAGCGACCCCATCGCCGCCGGCGTCATGACCGTCGCGTTCGCGATCATGACCTACCTGTTCGCCACCACCCGGGTGAAGGACTAGCCCTCAACCGACGGCCCGGTCGCCGCGGCGACCGCGCCTGGCTCAGCCCTCGACGGTGACGCGGCAGTCCACGTCGCCGGCCGCACGGGTGCGGTCGTGGGTGATTCGGGCCTCGGGTGCGAATGCGGCCAGCATGCCGCGCCAGATCGAGCGGTCCAGGCCGCAGATGCGCTCGTGGTCGTCGAAGGCGAGCTCCTCGAAGGGGCATGCACAGGCGCGCAGCGCCACGCCGGTCGGAGCGCTCTCGGTGTCGGCGGCGAAGCCCATGCCGGTGAGCATCCGGGCCACGTCCTCCACCGCGCGCGCCAGCGACTCGCCCGACGGGCGCTCGCTGCCGGCGGCCAGCTCCGCCAGCCCCATCTCCAGCCCGAAGTCGTAGCCGACGCGCTCGAGCGCCTGCGCATCGCCGGCCCCGCCCTCGCGGGTGGCGCGCAGAAGCAGGGTGGCGAGCAGCTCGTAGTGGCGCTCCGGACGCGCCACCAGCACCCCCTGCGGGGCGACGCGGTATCGCTTGGGCGGACGCCCCGGCCCGCTGGCGTCGCGCGCACGTCCCAACTCGGCCGTGGCGAACCCGTGCTCCACCAACTTGTCCAGGTGGAACCCCGCGAGGCGCCGATCGATGTCGACCGCCGCCGCCACGTCATCCTTGGTGGCGTCGCCACCGGCGTCGCGCAGCGCAAAGAAGACGCGGCGCCGCGTGATGTCGCCCAGTGCGGCGGTAAGCCGCCCGATCTCGCGCTCGGTGTCCTGCGTGGTCATCTGTCTCAGGCCTCGTCCGTCCCGATGTCGCTTCGTAAGGATACACCCGCGTTGTACCGTCCCGAGCATGGTGCGCGCCCTGGTCCCGAGTCTCACCGCCACGCTGCTGGCGTTCACCGCCGCGCCCGCGCTCGCCGACTGGACCGCACCCGAGCGGCTCACCCCGGACGGCGCCGAAGGCCGCATGCCCGCCGTGGCGGTGGGTGCGACGGAGACCGCGGCGCTCGCATGGGTGCACGGGAGCTGGCGGGCCCGGTCCATCGCGGTGAGCACGCGCAACGCCGAAGGGCGGTGGGACCGCCCGGTGCGCGTCTCGCCCCGCGGCGGCGTGGCGATCGACCCCAGCGTGGCGGTGGACGCGGCCGGACGGGTGATGGTGACCTGGCGCCAGACCGTGGGGACGCAGTCCCTGCGCATCGGGGGCCGGCGCGTGACGCGCGATGTCTGGGTGGCGCAGGCGCGCCGGCGCGACGCGGCGGGCCTGTGGGGACCCATCGTCACCCTCTCCCCCTCGCGCCTCAAGGTGGGCGCCCCGGCGCTGGCGATGGACGATGCGGGGAACGCGGTGGCCACATGGCACTGGGGCACCGGCAGCTCGCCCGCCCGCTCGGGATTCGTGGGCCAGGTGCAGGTGGCCACCTTCGACGGCGCCGCATGGAGCCCCGCCCGCCGCGTGTCCGGCGTGGGCGCATGCCGGGAGGAGCGCCGCCCGGCCGTGGCCATGGGCCCCGCCGGGCACACCGTGGTGTGGTGGCAGTGCGATGTGCGCGGCGGCAGCACCGCCTTCAGCGTGGCGCGGACCGGCGAGGACCAGGCGTGGAGCGAGCGCCGCGAGCTGCCCTTCCGCACCTCGGGCGACCAGAACGCGGAGCTCGGCGTCGCCGCCGACGGCACGGTGGTGGCGATCAGCGCCGCCGAGGGTGGCACGGCGCGCTGGTGGCGCGGCTCGGTCGCCGCCTCGGGGGTCTCGCTGGCCGCCCTGCCGGTGGCACGCGCCGCCGAGGGTGCCGGCGGCGGAGGCCGCGGCGTCCGGATCTCGGTGCCGGCCGATGGCGGTGCGCTCTCGGCATGGCGCGACGCGGACGGTGCCGTGCGCGCGGCCCCGGTGGCCCCGATGCTGGGTGCGGGCGTGCCGGTGACCCTGGCCCGGGAGGGCAACCGCGTGCGCATCGGCG
>JBIQJW010000095.1:0-8438 GCA_044507145.1 Actinomycetota bacterium | reverse complement strand
CCGCCCGGTGCCGCGAACCTCGATGACCCGCACGGCCGGCGCCTGGTGGAGGAGACCGGGGCGCTGGGCTACGCCATCGACGCGGACGCCGACGTGCGCCCCACGCGGGTCGAGGGCCTCGACACCGGGATCGTCGCCGGCGTCGCGACGCCGCGCGGGCATATGGAGATCGCCACGTCGCTGCGCGGGCGGTTCAACCTGTCCAACCTGCTGGGCGTGGTGGCGGTGGGGGAGCTGCTGGGACTCGACCACGACGCGGTGGCGACGGGACTCGCCGGGGTCGCCGGCGTGCCCGGGCGATTCGAGGCGGTGGGCGCCGGCCAGGACCACCCGGTCATCGTGGACTACGCGCACACGCCCGACTCGCTGGTGAACGTCCTGCGCACGGCGCGCGAGCTGGTGGACGGCGGCCGGCTGATCGTGGTGGTGGGCTGCGGCGGCGATCGGGACCGCGGCAAGCGGCCCGAGATGGGCGACGTGGCCCGCACCCTGGCCGATGTGGCGGTGATCACGTCGGACAATCCGCGCAGCGAGGACCCGGAGGCGATCATCGCCGATATCCTCGCGGGGCAGGGTGGTCCGGCCGAGCTGCACGTCGACGCCGACCGGCGCGCCGCAATCGCCCATGCGATCGGCATCGCCGGCCCCGGGGACGTGGTGGTGATCGCCGGCAAGGGGCACGAGCAGGGGCAGGAGCGGAACGGGGTCATCACGCCGTTCGACGACCGTGCCGTCGCCCGCGAGATCATCGAGCGGGGCGGATGACGTCCGACCAGATCGCCGGCGCCGTGGCCGGCCAGGAGGGCCAGTGATCACCATCAACGAGATCCTGCGCGCGTGTCCTGACGCACGCCTGCCGGTCGGGGCGCCCGACACCGTGGTGGCCGGGGCGTGCGTCGACTCGCGTGCCATCGCCCAGGGCAGCCTGTTCGTGGGCGTGCGCGGTGAGAACACCGACGGTGGCCACTACGCGCCCGACGCCATCCGCGACGGCGCGGCCGCCGCGGTGGTGGGCGAGCACGCGTGGCGCTGGATCGAGGGCGAGGCGCAGGTGCTGGCCCGACCGGTGATCGTGGCGGCCGACCCGGTGGCGGTGCTGCAGGCCGCCGGCCGTCTCGCACTGGAGCGCAGTGGCGCCCGCGTGGTGGCGGTGACCGGGGCCTTCGGCAAGACCACGACGAAGGACATCATCGTGGCCCTGCTCCGTGCCGCGGGACTCGCGGTGGAGGGCACCCCCGGCAACCAGAACACCGAGGTCGGGGTGCCGATGGCCCTGATGACCCTGCCCGAGGGTACGGATGTGGCCGTGGTGGAGATGGGGATGCGCGGTGCCGGTCAGATCGCCGAGCTCACCGCACTGGCGCCGCCGGATGTCGCATGCATCACGGCGATCGGCCCGGTGCATCTGGAACTCCTGGGCACCGTCGAGGCCGTGGCGGCGGCCAAGGCCGAGATCCTGGGCGGCCTCGGGCCGGACGGCGTCGCCGTGGTGCCGGCCGACGAGCCGCTGCTGGAACCGCACCTGGCGGCCCTCGACCCCGCGATCCGCGTCATCCGGGTGCCCGAGACGCCCGGCATCGAGCTGGACATCGACCTGGGCAAGGGGTGGGAGCTGCGCAACCTGGCGACCGGCCTGGCCGTGTGCGACGCATTGGGCGTGCGGATCGAGCCGGGCACGCGCGTGGAGGTGCCGCTCTCCGCATTGCGCGGGCAGGAGCGACCGCTGCCGGGAGGCGGCGTGCTGATCGAGGACTGCTACAACGCCAACCCGCTGGCCATGCGCGCCGCGCTGGCCGACCTGGCCGGCCGCACCGGGCGACGCGTGGCCGTGCTGGCGGACATGATGGAGCTGGGGCCCGACGAGGCGCGCTACCACCGCGAGATCGGTGAGGCCGCGGCGGCCGCCGGCGTGGACATGGTCATCGCGGTCGGCGAGCGGGCGGCCCACTACGCGGCCGGCGCCGACGGCATCGAGACCGTCCACATCGCCACGGTGGAGGAGGCGGTCGAGGCGGTGCCGGGCCTCATCGGCGAGGGTGCCACGGTGCTACTGAAGGGATCACGCTCGATGCGCCTCGAGCGCGTGGGCGCGGCGCTGACGGAGGGCGCCGCGTGACGGCGGGCCACGCGGCGGACCCGGGGGAGCGATGCCCCGCGTCCTGATCGCCGCCGTGGCGGCGGCCAGCCTCATGCTGTTCTTGGGGCCCAAGTTCATCGCGTGGCTGCGCGCCAACGAGGTGGGCCAGTTCGTCCGCCCGGCGGGCCTCATCCCGGGGACCCACGCCCAGAAGCAGGGCACCCCCACCATGGGCGGCCTGCTGATCCTGCTGGCCACCACGCTGCCGTTCGTGATCCTCTCGAGCCGCAGCACCGAGGCCATGCTGGTGCTGTTCGTGACCCTCTCCTGTGGCCTGATCGGCTTCCTCGACGACTTCTGGAAGATCGTCAAGAAGCGCTCCCTCGGCCTGGCGGGGAAGTACCGCATGCTGGGGCTGCTGGCGGTCACCGGCGTCTTCGTCCCCGTCGCCGTGAGCGTCGTGGGGTTGCCCACCACGTTGACGGTCCCGGTGCTGGACCGCTCATTCGAGGTGGGCGCCATCGCCTACTTCGCGATCGTGTTCGTGGTGGTCGCCGCGGCGGCGAACGCCGTGAACCTCACCGACGGGCTCGACGGGCTGGCGGCCGGCGTGGCCGGCATCGTCCTCACGTGTTACACGGCCATCGCGTTCGTGGCCGACCAGCGCGACCTGGCGATCTTCGGCGCCACCATGGTGGGCGCATGCATCGGGTTCCTGTGGTTCAACTCGTTCCCGGCCGCCGTGTTCATGGGCGACACCGGTTCCTACGCGCTGGGCGGCGCGGTGGCGTCGATGGCCGTGATGACCAAGACCGAGATCCTGCTGATCGTGATCGGCGCGGTCTTCGTGGCCGAGGCGCTGTCGGTGATCATCCAGGTGGTGGTCTATAAGCGCCTCAAGCGACGCGTGTTCCTGATGACGCCGGTGCACCACCACTTCGAGATGGCCGACTGGACCGAGACGAAGATCATCGTGCGCTTCTGGCTCATCGCCGCGCTCTTCGCCGCGGTCGGGTTCACGCTCTTCTTCCGCGACCTGCAGGCGATCTGATGGGCCGGGCTCTGGTGGTCGGCCTCGGGCGCTCGGGCCTGGCGGCGGCGCAATTGCTGCGCCGGCGCGGTTGGGATGTGGTCGCCGTCGACGCGGGGCGGGCCGAGGTGGCCCGCTCCGGATTGGAGGCGCTCGGCGTGGAGGTGCGCGCCCCCTTCGACGCGGCGGTGCCGGATGTGGACCTGGTGGTGAAGAGCCCGGGTGTGCCGGGTGAGGTGACCGCCGTGGCCGCCGCCCGCGCCGCCGGCGTTCCGGTGTGGAGCGAGATCGAGCTGGCCGCGCGCGAGCTCCCCAACCCGCTCATCGGTGTCACCGGCACCAACGGCAAGACGACCACCACCGAGCTCACCGCCCACCTGCTGCGCGCCGGCGGTCTCGCCGCGGTGGCCTGCGGCAATCAGGGCACGCCGCTCGCCGGGCTGGTGGACCAGGTGGATCCGGGAGCGTGGCTGGTGGTGGAGTGCTCCAGCTTTCAGCTGGAGGACGTGGACACGTTCCGCCCCCGCGCGGCGGTGCTGCTGAACCTCAGCCCGGATCACATCGACCGCCACGGTGACATGGACCGGTACCGCGATGCGAAGCTGCGCCTGTTCGAGGCCCAGCGTCCCGGCGACCTGGCGATCCTGCCGGCTCCGCTCACGAGCGCGGGTGGCGCACCGGCGCGTCGCCTCTGCGAGGGCCCGCCGGCCGCCGATGCGGTCGCGTGGTCCGCGGGCGGGCTGCACGTGGCCGGGCTGGGCCGCATCGCCGGCTGGGACGACATCCCGCTGCGGGGGCGCCACAATCGCGAGAACGCGATGGCCGCCGCTGCCCTTGCCGCCCACGCGGGTGTGGGCGCGGGTGCGCTGGCAGACGGGCTTGGGGGCTTTGCGGGCGTGGCGCACCGGCTCGAGCACGTCGGCGCGCGGGACGGCGTCGCGTACGTGAACGACTCCAAGGCCACCAACCCGGACGCGGTCCTCGCGGCCCTGGACGCGTACCCCTCCGGTGTGCGGCTGATCGCCGGCGGCCGGGCGAAGGGGACGCCGTTCGAACCGATGGCGCAGGCGGCGCGCAGCGGCGTGGTGCACGCCTATCTCATGGGCGAGGCGGCCGGGGAGATGGAACCCGCGTTCGCGGCCGCCGGCGTGCCGCACACGCTGTTGCCCACGATGGAGGACGCGCTGGCCGCGGCGGCGGCCGACGCCCGCCCGGGCGAGGTGGTGTTGCTCTCACCGGCCTGCACCAGCTTCGACCGCTACGCCAGCTACGAGGAGCGTGGGGACGCCTTCCGGGTCGCGGCCCGCGCGTTGGGGGCGGTGCCGCCCGCCTCCTGATCGCCAGGGCCGTCCGGGACGAGGTGCAGGACGCAGTCGGCGACATTGGGGTCGACCACGTCGAAGCGCATCACCTCCCCGCCACGCGCCTCGGCCACGCCGGCCAGGATGCCGTGGTGCAGCGCGCACAACTGGCGACCGCCGGGCTTGATCACCAGATCGGCGAAGGGGCAGGTGAGCAGGCGGATGCTGGTGGTCGCGTCGGCCGGCGACGTCGAGGTCTCCTCGGTCGGCGCGAAGCCCATCGACGCCAGCGATGAGACCACGGCGTCGCGCGCGTCGCCGTCGGGCGCCGCCGCCCGGCCGTGCGCGCGGCCGGCCTCGAAGGCTGCCTCGCGGCCGACGCTCGATCCGCCCAGCAGGCTCAGGAGCAGGGGCATCAGCTCCCGGTAGGGCGTGTCGGCCTCACCGGTTGCGCGATAGCGCAGGGGCGGCCTGCCGCGACCCGAACCGGGCACTCGTTCCGCGTGCACGGTGCCGGCGTCGACCATCGTCGCGAGGTTGCGCCGCACCGCGTTCTCGTGCAGCCCGGTGGCCGCCACGAGTTCGGCGATGGTCGCCGGCGCCGGCGCGGAACGCAGATGACGGAGGATCGATTCAGCAGCACTCATTCCGGTTCCCAATAATAAACGACATCGTTCGTGTTGAAAAAGGAGCCCCAACCTCGTACCGTGAGGTGGCCATCGCAGCGAATGCCGCTCCCGGGAGGGTGATGACAATGCAGACCGTGACACAGCGCGCACACACGATGGGGGATGCCGACGTCCCCACCAGCGCGCGCGGGCGTCGGTTCACCTGGGCGGTGATCCTCGCGTGGCCGCTCGGGGTGCTCATCGGCCTGGTTGCGATGCTCTTCGGTGCGGGCATGCCGATCGCCATCGCCAGCGGCCTCTCGGTCGCCCTGGGGATCAACTTCGTCTGGGTCGTCATCACGTTCGCCGTGGACGACGGGCGCATCGACGACCAGGCACGCGAACAGCTTCAGACCATCGAGCGCGGCGGCGCAGGGAACGCCCGCTGATCGTCGCCCCTCGGGCCACGTCGTCCGCCCGGGGGGCGACCCGACGTCCGCGGCCACCGACCCTCCGCGCCGGGCGGGCGCGGCGGGTTCCGCCGATCACCTGAGCGGAACCTGAGACATCCGCCACCGGCGTGGTCCGGTGGCAAGGGTCGGGGCCACGGGCGGCGAACCAACCTGTGTGAGCACCTCGAGGTCCCACGCATCCGACCGTCCGCGCCCCGGCGTCCGCCGGGGCGCCGCCGTCCGACCGGAGACGATCCTGATCGCGGCGGTGACCTGTCTCGTCTGCTTCGGCCTCGTGATGGTCTACTCCACCTCGAGCGCAAGCGCGTTGCTGACCGGCGGCGATCCGATGGAGCAGCTCACCCGCCAGGTGATCTACGCCGTCGCCGGCATCGGTGCGTACCTCTTCTGCTCCCGGATGTCGCCCGCGGCGATGCGTCGCATCGCGCCGGGGCTCCTGGTGCTCACGCTCGCGCTGCTGGTGCTGGTGCTGGTGCCGGGCATCGGTACCGTCGTGAACGGGTCACGGCGCTGGATCTCGCTGGGCGGTCTGGGCAACATCCAGCCCTCGGAGATCGCGAAGCTGGCGCTGATCATGTGGGTGGCCCACATGGTGGCGATGCGTCCGGGCAGCCTGCGGGACCCGCGCGGCCTGGTGCCCTACTTCGGGGTGCTCGCCGCGATGGGGGCCCTGATCGTCATCGAGCCCGACATGGACACCACCATGATCCTCGGTGCGACGCTGCTGGTGATGCTGGCCGTGGCGGGAGCCCGCCTGCGCCACCTCGGCGCCGTGGTGGCCGGCCTGGGTCTGATCGCCACGGTGGTGATGCTGGCCGAGCCGTACCGGCGGGAGCGCCTGCTCGCGTTCCTTGACCCGTGGGGCACCGCCGGCGACGTGGGATACCAGGGCGCGCAGGCGCAGATCGCGGTGGGCGTGGGCGGGCTGCACGGCGTCGGACTGGGCGACGGCGTCCAGAAGGCCTTTTACCTGCCCGAGGCCAGCACGGATATGATCCTCGCCACGGTGGGGGAGGAGCTGGGCCTCATCGGCGTGTTCGCGGTGCTCGTGGCGTTCGTCATGGTGGCGATGGCCGGGTTCCGCATCGCGCTCGGGGCGCGTGACCTCCACCAGCAGATGGTGGCGGCGGGCATCACGTCCATGGTGGTGATGCAGGCCGTCGTGAACATGGGTGCCGTTCTTGGCATCCTCCCCATGGCCGGTCTCACGCTCCCGTTCGTCTCGTTCGGGGGCAGCAGCCTCATCGTCCTCCTCGCAGCGACGGGCATTCTTGTCAACATCGGACGCCGTTCACACGCACACGCCCAGTCGGGCCGGGTCGTCCCGGCCGGTGAGCGTCGTGATCGCGGCGAGCGGGACGGGCGGGCACGTGATGCCGGCGCTGGCCGTGGCCGACGCGCTGCGGGCTCACGGGGCTGAGGTCGCATTCATCGGCACGCGCGACGCCCGGGCGGGCGGGCGCGTGGCCGCGGCGGGATACCCGGAGGACACCATCCCGCTGCGCGGGTTCGACCGGCGCCCGTCGCTGCGTAACCTGCGCACGGCCGGGCAGGCCCTCGCGGCCGTCCCGCGCGCGCTGCGGGCGCTGCGACGGCGCCGCGCACAGGTGGTGATCGGCGCCGGCGGCTACATGGCCGGTCCGGCCGCGATCGCCGGATGGCTCACCCGGCGCCCGGTGCTCCTGATGGAGGCCGACTCGCACATGGGCGTGGCGAACCGCCTTGCCGCGCCCCTCGCGCGGCGGGTGGCGCTGGCCTTCCCGCTTCCCGGCCGCACCGGGCGGCGCTACATGGTCACCGGCCGGCCCGTGGGGGCCGATGTGGTGGCCGCCACGCGCACCGCGGGCAGGCGGGCGTTCGGCATCGACCCGGACGCCACCGTCGTGCTGGTGGTCGGCGGCAGCCAGGGCGCGCGCACGCTCAACGTCGCCTGCGTCGAGGCGTTCGGCGATCGGCCGCCGTTCGAGGTGATCCACGTCGCGGGCCCCCGTCAGGTCGACGACGCCCGAGCAGAGCTGGACCGGCGCGACCCCGGGTCGCAGTACCGGCTGATCGGGTGGCTGGACAACCTGCCCGACGCCATCGCGGCCGCCGACCTCGTGGTGTCGCGTTCGGGTGGCACGGTCTTCGAGCTGGCCGCGATCGGTCGCCCATCCGTGCTGGTGCCCTACCCGCACGCCACGGCCGACCACCAGACCAAGAATGCCCGGTGGCTCGCCGAGGCCGGCGCGGCCGTGGTGCTGCCCGATGCCGACTGCACGGGCGAGCGCCTGCGCGAACTCGTGGGGGCGCTCCTGGCCGACCGGCGGCGGTTGGACGCGATGGCCGAGGCCGCCGAGGCGGTGGGGCGCCCGGAATCGGCGGCACGGATCGCCGAGGCGGCACTGGCCCTCGCGAGGCCGCGCCGGCGACGTCTGCCCCGTCCACGGCTTCCGCGGCTGCGGCGGCGCGGATGAGCGCGCGCCCCATCCATCTGGTGGGTATCGGCGGCGCCGGGATGAGCGCCATCGCCCGGCTGGCCGTCGCCAGCGGATACCGCGTGAGCGGTACGGACCGTGACGACTCGGAGACCCTGGTGGCCCTTCGCGCACTGGGTGTGGATGCCCGCGCGGGACACGGGGCGCAGGCGCTGCCGGCCGACGCCGCCGCGGTGGTCGTCTCGACCGCTGTGGGCGCCGACAACCCGGAATTGGTCGCTGCGCGGGAACGCGGGCTGCCGGTGCTCCACCGCTCGGAGCTGCTGGCCGAGCTGATGGCCACCCGGCGCGGGCTGGCGGTGGCCGGGGCGCACGGCAAGTCCACCACCAGCGCCATGCTGCTGGCGGCACTCGGGGACGCCTCTGCATGTGTCGGGGCGACGATCGAGGGCGGCGCCGGGACGGGCGCGCTGTGGGGCACCGGGGAGTGGTTCGTGGCCGAGGCCGACGAGAGCGACCGGTCGCTGCTGAA
>JBIQJW010000094.1:0-8442 GCA_044507145.1 Actinomycetota bacterium | reverse complement strand
CGAGGCCTTGCGGCGCCTGCCGGCCGATGAGGAGATCCCGATCGTGGTCGACCCGGTGCTCCGCGCCGAGTCCGGCGCACCGCTGATGGAGGCCGGAGGCGACGAGGCATACCGCACAGAACTCCTGCAGATCGCCACCGTCTGCACCCCCAACCTCTTCGAGGCGCGGGCGCTCGCCCGCAGCGACTCGGACGACCCCGAGACGCTGGCGCGCACCTTGCACGAGCGCCACGGATGCGCCGTGATCGTCACCGGCGGACACGGGCGGGTGGCCGGAGACACCCTCTGCGACGCCGAGGGGGTCACGGTCATCCCGGGCGTGAGGCTGGCACGTGAGTCCACCCACGGTGCGGGGTGCACCCATTCGTCGACCCTCGCCACGAACCTCGCGCGCGGTCTCCCCCTGCGCGAGGCGGCGACGGAGGCGAAGCGGGCCGCCACCGCGGCCGTGCGCCAAGGACGACCATTCGGTGCCGGCGCGGGACCGGTGGACGTGATCGGGCCGGTGTTCGCATGAGCCGGCCCACCGAGCGGATGTGGTCCCGGATGGAACCGGTCTACGCGCGCATCGTCGCCCACCCCTTCGTCACCGGGCTCACCGACGGCACGTTGCCCGACGAGGCCTTCCGCACCTACGTCATCCAGGATGGCCTCTACCTGCGCGACTACGCCCGCGCGCTGGCGCTGTGTGCGGCCCGGGCGACCGACACGCCGACGCTGCGCATGTTCTGCATGCACGCCGCCGAGGCCGTGGACGCAGAACGCGAACTGCACGCGCGCCTCATGGGGGACCTGGGGATCGACGCGGGCGCCGCAGCCGCGGCCACCCCCTCCCCCACCTGCCGTGCCTACACCTCGTTCCTGCTGGCCGCCTGCACGATGGGCGAGCGCCACGAGGCGCTGGCGGCGGTGCTGCCCTGCTTCTGGATCTACCGGGAGGTCGGGCGCCTGCTCGTGGACCGCGGTTCGCCCGATCCGCGCCACCGCGCCTGGATCGCCACCTACGCGGGCGACGAGTTCGGTGACGCCGCTCAGGGCGCCATCGACGCGTGCGACGCCGTATTGGGCGGTCTGCCGGAAGGGGCGCTCGCCGACGCCGGCGATCACGCCCTCACCGCAGCGCGCTACGAGTGGATGTTCTGGGACGCCGCGTGGCGCGGTGAGGACTGGCCGGTGTGACCACCCGCTACCATCCGCCCGTGGATCGCGATGCGTTCGAGGCCCTCGTCGCCGATGTGATGGACACCGTGCCCGAGCCCTTCGCGTCGGCGTTCGACGAGGTCGCCGTGGTGGTGGAGGAACGCGCGCCGCACGAGCGCGGTTCGCTCTACGGGCTGTACCAGGGGGTCCCGCTCACCGCGGGCGGCCCGTTCTCGGGCCAGATGCCTCCGCACATCACCATCTACATGCACCCGCTCATCGACCACTTCCGCACCGAGGAGGAGCTCTCGGAGCAGGTGCGCATCACGGTGCTGCACGAGCTCGGGCACCATCTGGGGCTCGATGAGGACGATCTCGACCGATTGGGGTATGCATGAGGGACGCGGTGACCGCGGCGATCCACCAGCGCCGGAGCGTGGGGCGCGTGGCCCCGGACCCGGTGTCCAGGGACCTGGTGGACGAACTGCTGCGCGCCGCGATCGCGGCACCGAACCACCGGCTCACCCACCCATGGCGGTTCGTGGTGCTCGCCGGGGACGCCCGCCGACAGGTCGGGGAGGCCCACGGCCGGGCGGTGGCCCGCACGACGCCCGGGCAGGAGGCCGCCACGCTCGCGAAGGAGGCCGCGCGCCTGGAGCGGGCGCCGGTGGTGATCGCCTGCGCGGTCGCGGGCAGCGACGACCCGGTGCAGGCCCGTGAGGATCGCGATGCCGTCGCCGCCGGGGTACAGAACCTGCTGCTGGCCGCGCACGCGCACGGCCTGGCGGCCATTTGGCGCACCGGCGTCATGGCCGACGAGCCGGAGGTGCTCGAGGCGCTGGGCCTGGATTCGGACGATGGTCTGGTGGGCATGATCTACCTCGGCCACCCCCACCCGGATGCCGTCCCGGGTGAGGTCCCGGCGCGCCCGGCGGTGGACGACGTCACCAGCTGGCGCGGATGGTGAGCGGCGGGTACGGTGGTTCCGGAGTCGGCGGCGGGATGGAGGGCGAGATGGGTGCCACGGTTGCTGACGAGGTGTACCGCGAGGTCACCGCACTGACCACGGGCGTCGGCGGTCTCAGCCGGGCCGAGGCCATCCGCCGGGTGGCCGAGGGGCTCGAGAAGTCGGTCGCGGCCGTGTCGTCGGCCTACTACAGCGGGGCGCGCCGGGCGGAGTCCGCAGGCGAGGACGCCGACGAGCCGCGGCAGGCCCGCAGGGGTCAGGACGCCCGCCGTCCGGGCTCGCCGGCGCTGTACGCCGAGATGCTGCCGCTGGTGGAGGCCGGCGCCACGGTGCGGCAGGCCGCGCGCCGCTTCGGCGGGGATGCCGACGAGGTCGCCGAGATCGCCGCGGGGTTCGTCCGCTGGCGCGACGAGCAGCACGATGATGTCGACGATGAGGACGGCGACGACTCGGGCGACCTCGACGACACCGTCCTCAGCATGGCCGACCTCGAGGTCGAACTCACCGAGGCCCGGCGTACCATCGCCATCCTCGAGTCGCGCAACGCGGCACTGACCGACGCCCTGCAGGAGATGTTCCAGGCCGCCCAGCGGGCCCGGAACACGCTGCACATCAACGACCGCTAGGCCCGGTTCGGGGGTGCCGTCCGCACCCCCGAACCGGGCCCTCCGGATCAGGACTCGCGCAGCGAGGTTCCGTCGGCCGGGGCGGCGTCCCGGGCCGGCGCCTCCTCCAGACCGGAGATGGCGATGGCGCCCTCGCCCTTGTACCGGTTGTTGAGGTTGATGATGAGCGCGGTCGACCCCTCGATGATGAGGGCGTTCGCCAGCGGGCCCGCGTCGAGGCCGCGGGTGCCCGGGATGCTCTTGGTCAGCTCGATCACGGCGTCGCGCGCCGCCTTGCTCTTGCCGGCCACCAGCACGTCGGCGTTCAGGTGGTGGCGCTCCTGCAGCCCCGCGGCGGGCAGGTTGTTGTAGGCCACGACCACCTTCGCCTCGGGGGCGAGCTCCTGGATCCACGCCGCGCACGAACCGTTGGGGATGTCCCGCACGGCCAGTGCACCGAACTTCCCGAACTTGAGGGCGTTCACCACGGAGACGACGACCTTGCCGGCGAGGGCGTCGGCCATCGGCGGGATGGTCGACTCGATGCCCTCCCACGGGATCGAGACGATGGCCACCTCGGCCTCCTGGGCGGCGGCGACATTCTCGAGCGGCACGAAGTTGCCCTCGGGCAGCGCGGCGCGCAGCGTCTCGGCGGCCTGGTCGGCACGCTCCTGGCTGCGCGAACCGACGATGATCTCGTGGCCGGCGGCGGCGAAGTTGACGGCGAGGCCTCGACCGAGGTCGCCGGTGCCGCCGAAGATCGCGATCTTCATGTGGGTCTGTTCTCCTGTGTGGGTGCCCGGGCCGGTACGGCGCTCAGGCGCTCTCGCCGACCCGTCGCCGGGCGGCCTCGAGGGTGTTGGCAAGCAGGTAGGCGATGGTCATGGGACCGACGCCGCCCGGGACGGGGGTGATCCACCCGGCCACCTCGGCCGCCTCGGCGAATGCGACGTCGCCGCGCAGACCGTCGTCGGTGCGGTTGATGCCCACGTCGATCACGGCGGCGCCCGGCTTGATCCAGTCGCCGCGCACCAGCTCGGGGACGCCGACGGCCGCCACCAGGATGTCGGCCTGGCGGCACAGGGCGGGCAGGTCGCGGGTGCGCGAGTGCGCCACGGTCACCGTCGCGCTGCGCGCGGTGAGCAGCAGTGCCTGCGGCTTGCCGACGATCAGGCTGCGGCCGATCACCACGGCGTTGGCGCCCTCCACGGTGACGCCGGCGCGGTCGAGCAGCCACATCACACCGCTGGGCGTGCATGGCACGGGCGCCGGCTCGCCGCGCATCAGGCGGCCGAGGTTGATGGGTGAGAAGCCGTCCACATCCTTATCCGGATGGATGCGATTGGCGATCGCCACCTCCGAGAGCTGGTCGGGCACCGGCAGCTGCACCAGCATCCCGTCCACCGCGTCATCGGCGTTCAGCTCGTCGATCAGCGCGTTCAGCTCGTCCTGCGTGGTGGTCCCCGGGAGCACCACCCGACGGGATGTCATCCCCGCCTCCTGTGCAGCCCGGGCCTTGCCGGCCTGGTACAGCTCCGACGCGGGGTCGTCGCCCACCTGGATGCCCACCAGACCGGGAACGCGACCGTGCGCCGCGCGGAAGGCCGCGACGCCCGTCGCCACCTCGGCCCGCAGTTCGGCCGCGGCGGCCTTCCCGTCGATGATCGTCGCGCCCATCTAGCCTCGCTTCGTCATGGGTGCGGCGCCGGCCATGAGCCGCCGCTCGCTTCCGTCGTTGGTGAACCTGACCCGCACCAGTTCCCCGCGGCCCTCGACCGCCGTGACCACGCCCTCACCGAACGTGGCGTGCAGCACCTCGTCGCCGGCCGTGAACACCGCCGCCGCCCGCCGGTCACCGCCGGGCCGCACGATGGCCGGCTCGGGCCGGCGCATCGCCTCGGTCAGCCCGGTGAGACGCCGCCCCCCGGTGGTGGGGACCGCGAGCGTCTCGGGAGGCAGTTCACCGAGGAAGCGGGACGGCAGCCGGTAGTCGCGCCCGCCGTGGATGGCCCGGCTCTCGGCGTGGGTGAGGGTGAGGGTGCGGCGCGCCCGGGTGAGACCGACGTAGAAGAGGCGCCGCTCCTCCTCCAACGCGTCCGGCGAATCCGAGCGCGAGTGCGGGAACAGCCCCTCCTCCAGCCCGGTGATGATCACGGTCTGGAATTCCAGACCCTTGGCGTTGTGGATGGTCATGAGTGTCACGGCGCCCGCGCCGGTGTCCACCAGGTCGGCATCCGCCTGCAGGGCGACGCTCTCGAGGAACCCGGCGAGGGTCGCACCGTCCTCGTTGCGCTCGAACTCCCCCGCGGCGCGGACCACCTCGTCCAGGTTCTCGATACGCCCGCGCGCCTCGAACGTCCCCTCGCGCTCCAGCGCGTCGCGCAATCCGGAGCGCTCGACCACCTCGTCCACGATGTGCTCCAGGTGGGCACCGGCATCCGCGCGCTGGCGAACGTCGGCGAGCAGCCCGCCCACCTCGGCCAGCGCGGCCCGCTGGCCCCGCTGCAACCCCGGCACCATCTCCACCTGCGCCAATGCCTCGCCGATCGAAAGCTCCTGCTCCGCGGCGAACGCCGCCAGCTTGTTCACCGCTCCGGGCCCCACCCCGCGCCGGGGCGCCCCCAGCGCGCGTTCCAGGCTGACCCGGTCGGACACGTTCAGCGCGGCGCGCAGGTAGGCGAGCAGGTCGCGCACCTCGGCCCGTTCGTAGAATCGCGGGCCGCCCACGATGTTGTACGCGACGCCCTGGCGCAGAAGCGTGTCCTCGAGGGCCCGGCTCTGTGCGTTGGTGCGGTAGAAGACGGCGATCTCAGAGAGCGAATCCCCGCGGGAGAGCGCGCGGTCGATCTGGCCCGCCACGGCCCGGCCCTCCTCGTACTCGTCGCGGCACGAGATCACGGTGATCGGCTCGCCGTCGCCGGCATCGGTCCACAGCGCCTTCTCGTGGCGTCCCGGGTTGCGGCTCACCACGGCGTTGGCGGCGGCCAGGATGGTGCCGGTGGAGCGGTAATTCTGCTCCAGCGCGACCCGGTGGGCGTTCGCGTAGTCGCGTTCGAAGTCCAGGATGTTGCGTGCGTCGGCTCCGCGCCAGGAGTAGATGCCCTGGTCGTCGTCGCCCACCACCATCACATTGTCCTCGGGCGCCGCGAGCGCCCGCACCAGCCTGAACTGGACGTGGTTGGTGTCCTGGTACTCGTCCACCAGCACGTAGCGGAACCGCCCCTGCCAGCGCGCCGCGACCGCGGCGTTCGACTCCAGTAGCTGGGCGGTGACCATCAGCAGGTCGTCGAAGTCCAGCGCGCCGTTGGCGCGCAGCCCGTCGGCGTAGCGCCGGTAGATCCTGGCGATGGTCTCATCGGAGAAGGATGTGGTGGCGGTCGCGAACTCCTCCGGCCCCTGCATGCGGCTCTTGGCGTCCGAGATGCGGGCCTGGACCGCGCGGGGCGACACCCGCTTCACGTCGATCTCCTCCTCGGCCATGCAGCGCCGGATCAGCCGGAGCTGGTCATCGGCGTCGAAGATCGAGAAGTCGCGTGGGTACCCGGCCTCGGGCGCCTCACGCCGGAGGATCCGCACGCACATGGAGTGGAACGTGCTGGCCCAGATGTCGCGCGCCGCGGGGCCCACCATCGCCTGGATACGTTCGCGCATCTCGGCGGCGGCTTTGTTGGTGAACGTGATCGCCAGGATGGCGTACGGCGGCACACCCCGGTCGATCAGCCGCGCGACCCGGTGCGTGAGCACGCGGGTCTTCCCGCTGCCCGCACCGGCCAGGACGAGAAGCGGCCCCTCGCCGTGCTCGACGGCCTCCCTCTGCGGCTCGTTGAGGCCGTCAAGCGAAACTGACACGGGGGTCAAGACTAGCGGAGCCTCCCGCCGTCACCCGGCCCGCGGGCCGGGATCAGATACCGGCGCCGGCGTTCAGGCCGAGGATGGAGAGGATCTCGTCCTGCACGAGCTTCATCGACCGCCCGTCACCCGCCTCGCTGCGGCCGGTGCGCAGGTCGTCGAGCTCCTGCTCGAGCTCGTCCAGCCGGCGGACCAGGCGCACCATGGCCTCGGCCATGGGGTCCGGCAGCCGGGTGTGCTCGATGTCGGGACGCTGGTGGGGTACGCGCTGGCCGTCGAGCACGACGGTGCGCCCCGGGTTGCCCACCACCGTGGAGTTGGGCGGCACGTCGCGGATCACGATGGCGCCCGCGCCGACCTTGGCGCCCTCCCCGATCTCGAGGGGGCCGAGCACCCTGGCACCCGTGCCCACGATCACCCCGTCGCGCAACGTCGGATGGCGCTTTCCGGTCTCCTTGCCGGTGCCGCCCAGCGTCACACCCTGGTAGATCGTGACGTCCTCGCCGATCTCGGTGGTCTCGCCGATCACCACGCCCATGCCGTGGTCGATGAAGAAACCGGGCCCGATGCGCGCACCGGGGTGGATCTCGATGCCGGTGAGGAACCGCGACACCTGGCTCAGCAGGCGCGCCGGCAGATGGATGCCGTGCGTGTAGAGCGTGTGCGCGACCCGGTGCATCCACAGTGCGTGGACGCCGGGGTAACACAGCAGCACCTCGGTGAGCGAGCGGGCGGCGGGGTCGCGTTCCCGCGCTGCCTCGACATCGCGCGAGACCGCACGCATGGCCGTGCGAAGCCCCGAGGCGACGGCGATCAGACGCATTGAATTAGTATAGGCCGACCGTACCGGGGAGGTCGTCGTCATGTCCCACGCCAGCGAGGCCACATGTCAGGCGGGCCCGTCGCCCACGGCGCGTGCCCTGCGTCTCGACGGCCTGCGCACGCCGGATGCGGCGGCGTTCACGGCGCTCCTGGGCCGTCTTCCCGACCCGCCGCTGGACGTCGAGTTGGCCGACGACGACCCGGCGCTGCCAATTGTCCGCGCCGCCGGGTTCGAGCCGTACGGGCGCGTGGCCACGTGGGCCAGGCCGATCGAGGGCCTGCCCCGCGCCGAGCATCTGCCCGGGGTCACCGTGGAGGACTACCGCAACGAGGACGCCGAGGAGTTCATCGCGCTGGAGGCGGCGGCGATGACCGGTCTGGCGGCGTTCACGGAGATGGGACAGCCCACCGGGTACGAGGAGGCCGAGGGCTTCGACATCTTCATCGTGGCGCGCAGCGCCGAGGGCCGTCTGCTGGGGTTCGCGCAGACCATGAGCCCCGAGGGGTGGATCAACTGGCTGGGCGTCGCGCCGGATGTCCGGCGCATCGGCATCGGACACCTCCTCGTGGCCGAGACGGCCCGGCGCGTTGCCGAGGCGCGCGGCACCCACCTGGTCGCCCGGGTGGAGGTGGACACGGACGGCCAGCGACTTCTCGCGGCCCTGGGGTTCCGCGAGCGCGGCGCGCGGCGCACGCTCCTCATCAAGCGCCCGTCGTAGGGGCCCGGCGGGCCTCCGGCGCGGCTAGTGCTCGGCGAAGAGCGCGGTGGTGAGGTAGCGCTCGCCGGTGTCCGGCAGGATCGTCACGATCGTGGCCCCGGCGTTCTCCGGCCGGCGCGCCACCTCGAGTGCCGCCCACACGTTCGCGCCGGAGGAGATCCCGGCCAGGATGCCCTCCTCGCGCGCCAGGCGGCGACCGGTCGCGAAGGCATCCTCGGAGCGGACGCGGATGACGCTGTCGTAGGCACCGGTATCCAGGACGCCGGGGATGAATCCGGCGCCGATGCCCTGGATCATGTGCAGGCCCGGAGCACCGCCGGAGAGCACCGGCGAATCGTCC
>JBIQJW010000093.1:5834-8600 GCA_044507145.1 Actinomycetota bacterium | reverse complement strand
CCGCTCGGGATGGCGGCGCCTGGTGGTGCCGCGGGCGAACGCCGCGGAGGCGGGATTGGTGGACGGCGTGGAGATCCTCGGCGCCCCGACGCTGCGCGCGGCGGTCGACATGCTGGAGGGCCGGGTCAATGCACCGGCGCCCACCCTGGATGCGGGCGACCTGCTGCGCCGCGGCATGGCCGCAGACGGGCCCGATCTTTCGGAGATCCGCGGGCAGGGCGCGGCCCGCCGGGCGCTGGAGGTGGCCGCAGCCGGCGGGCATTCACTCATGATGATCGGGCCGCCGGGCAGCGGGAAGACGATGCTCGCGCGGCGCCTTCCCGGAATCCTGCCGCCCCTCGAACTGGCGGATGCCATCACCACCACCCGGGTGCACTCGGTGGCGGGACTGCTCGACCCGGGCTGCCCGCTTGTGGTGCGCCGTCCGTTCCGCGCGCCGCACCACACGATCTCGGCGGCCGGACTGGTCGGTGGCGGGCGCCTGCCGCGACCGGGGGAGGTCAGCCTGGCGCACAACGGTGTCCTGTTCCTGGATGAGGCGTGCGCCTTCGCGCCGTCGGTCCTCGATTCGCTGCGCCAGCCGCTGGAGGAGGGCCGCATCGATGTGAACCGCGCCATGCTCAGTGCCCGGTTCCCCGCGGCGCCGCTCCTGGTGTGCGCCGGCAACCCATGCCCCTGCGGGTTCGACGGGGATCCGGCGCGCGTCTGCACATGCGCGCCCGGGCGGGCGGAGGCGTACCGGGCGCGCCTCTCCGGACCGGTGGCCGATCGCATCGACATCCACATCCAGGTGCCCCGCCTCGACCGCGACGAGTTGCTGTCGGGTGCGCCGGGTGAGCCCAGCGCCGACGTGCGCGAGCGTGTGATCGCCGCGCGGGCCCGGGCACGGGATCGCGGGCAGACGGGCCCGAACGCGTCGCTCGGACCCACGGCCGTGCGGGCCACCGTGGCGCTCGACGACGATGCGCGCCACCTGCTGGGAAGGGCCGTCGACCGCCTGGGGCTCACGGCGCGCGGGCACGACCGGCTGCTGCGCGTGGCCCGCACCATCGCGGACCTGGGGGACCACGACCGCGTGGCGGCCGAGCACCTGGCCGAGGCGCTCGGATACCGGGACATGTGGCGCTCCGGGACCGCGCCGGCGTGAGCGGTGCGCCGGGGTGGGCGCTGGGCCTGCCGCGCTGGGCGGCGGAACTCGGACGCGACCTGCAGCGGCCGATCCGGGCCTGCGGAGGGCCCGACCCGCTGTGGTCGCGCGAGGCCCCGGGCCTGGCGGCCGTGCTGCGCGTGCCCGACGCCGTCGCGGCATCGCTGGTCGCGTTGCGTCGTGAGCAGCGCGTCGATGGGGTGCTCGCCGAGCTCGCGGCGCGGGGCATCGGGCACCTGTGGCGGGGCGGACCCGGCTGGCCGGCGGCGTTGGACGACCTGCCCGACCCGCCGGTCGCGCTGTTCACGCGCGCCGGATCGGCCACGCCCCTCGCGGCGCTGGCCGATCATCCGGTCGTGGCGGTGGTCGGCAGCCGCAGGGCCACGGCCCAGGGGCTCGCGATGGCCCGCGACGTCGGCCGGCGGCTCGCCCGGCGCGGCGCCGTCGTCGTCAGCGGCCTTGCGCACGGCATCGACACCGCCGCCCACGAGGGTGCGCTGGAGGCGGACGGCATCACCGTCGCGGTGCTGGGGTGCGGGGTGGACATCGCATACCCGCGGCGCAACCGTGCCTTGGCGCAGCGGATCGTGGAGCGCGGCGCGCTGCTGTCCGAGTTCTGGCCCGGCACCGCGCCGGCGCCGTGGCGCTTTCCGGCGCGCAACCGGATCGTCGCGGGCCTGTCCCACGCGGTGGCGGTCATCGAGGCGGGCGAGCGGTCGGGCGCGCTCATCACGGCCGACTTCGCCCTGGAGGCGGGCCGGCCGGTGCTGGCGGTGCCGGGATGGCCCGGCGCCGCGTCGTCGGTGGGCTGCAACGGCCTGCTGCGCGCCGGCGCGGCGCTGCTGGAGGACGTGGACGACATCGTGGACGAGGTGGCCGGCGCCGCCTGGGCCGCCCCCGAGGAAAATCCCGGCGCGCCGCCGTCGGGCGTCGCCGCGCAGATCTACCGCTGCCTCACGCACGAGCCGTTGCCGGCCGACGTGGTGGCCGAGCGGCTGGGATGTGACGCGGCGACGGTCGCGGCGGCCCTGGCCGTGCTGGAGGTGGAGGGCCGAGTGGTGCGTGGCCAGGGGCAGCGCTACTGGGCGGCGCCTGCCGGCGGCTGAGCGGGCGGGCCGGCGTGAGGCGCGGTCAGCGCGTCGCGGTGCGGCTGCGTCCTCCGCCGCCGGGAGGCGTATCGGCGCCGTAGCGCGCCAGGACCGTCTCGGCCAGGTCGGCGACGGTGCGCCGCATCGCCACCGGCTCGAACAGCACCGCGTCGCCCTGGTGCTTGAGCAGTTCCTTCACCAGCCAGGCCTCGCTGGCGTACGGGATCTCCACCAGCACTGAGCCATCGGCGAAGGTCTCGCGCTGATGGTGCTGCTCCACCATCCAACGGGCCAGGTCCGGGCTGCACCACACCGATGCGCTCTGGGCGACCGTGCCGCCGGAGCCCGGGTGCGACCCCCACGGCAGGTAGGGGCCCGACGCCTCGATCTCCGCGCGCCGTTCAAAGTGCTCGCGGCCCAGCCGCGCGCCGCGGATGCGGTCGAGCCGGAAGGTCCGCTGGCCACCGGCGCGGCGACAGTACGCCACCACGTACCAGGCGTCCTGGGCGTTCACGAGGAAGTGCGGCTCGA
>JBIQJW010000093.1:3994-5734 GCA_044507145.1 Actinomycetota bacterium | reverse complement strand
GGCGACAGGCGCGCGGGCCGGGCGAACCGGTCGCCGTAGGTCTCCTTCTGCACCGCGACCACGTCGCCCTCGATCTGGGCGTACAGCGCGTAGCACCCGCCGCCGAAGTTGATGAGGTTCAAGAGGCCGAGGTCGTCCTCCAGCACCTTCCCGTCCAGGTTCAGCGCGTCGCGCAGCTCCGACACCGGGATGCGGGCCTCGGTGGACTCGCCGCAGGCCGCCAGCAGGCGCGTCATCAACGCCAGCAACCGGGCGAACCGCTCGGCCGGGACCACGCGCTCGGGCACCTCCGCCGCCTGGCGCGAGGAGGCGTCCTCGCCGGCTGTCGCCTCGACCGGCCCCGCGGCCGGGCGTCGCGGTGCCGGGGCATGGCCGTCGGTCGCCCGATGGCGCTCGGCGATGGTCTCCAGCGCATCGACGACCGAGTCGCGCAGATCCGCCGGGGCCAGCACCTCGGCCTCCGCACCCATCGAAAGGATCCACGCCGCAAGCTGGCGCCGGTTGCCGTAGGTGGTGGTGTAGATGGCCGAGCCGTCGTCGGCGAACCGCGTGGTGCCGTGGGCGCCGAACATCTGCTCCACCCACCACGCGATGGTGGGGGTGAGGGCGACCTGGGCCGTCTCGTCGCCGTCGTCCAACTGCCACGGCGCCCGGTCGCGGTAGCGGGAGATGTCGACATCCAGCGCCGGCGGGAAGTCGTGCTCGGCGCGGCTCTTGAAGGTGATGCGGCCCTCGATGCGCGACAGGCGGAACAGCCGGATGGCATCGCGCTCGTGGGAGTGGCCGGCCATGTACCAGTTGCCGCCCGAGTACAGGAGGCTGTACGGGTCCACCTCGCGCTCGGAGCGCTCGTCGCGGCCGATGGAGTAGTACGTGAACCTGATGGTCTTGCGCCGGCTGATCGCCGACTCGATCTTCGTGAGGTGCGCCGCGACGTCCGGCGAGTAGTCGCCGCCCAGGAGGTTGACCGACACGGTTCGGGCGGCGTGGTCGTCCAACGGGCTGGGACGGCCCAGCGTGAGGTGCTGCAGCGCCAGCCGCAGCGGCTCGGCGTAGGCGAACTGGCCGTCCAGCAGGTGCAGGCAGGTCTGCAGCGCCGACAGCTCGGCCTCGTCGAAGTCGAGTTCGGGCAGGTAGTAGTTCTCGGGCGGCAGGGCGTACAGATCGCCCTGGAACGGGTCGTCCCCGGGGCGTTCCACCGACAGACGCAGGCCCATGCTCTCGATCTCGGCGCGATCGGCGTAGAAGCGCCGCAGGAATGCCTGCACGCTCATGCCGCCGTATCCCTCGACCGCCTCGTGGATCTCGTCGGCGGTCACGGGCCGCTGCTGTGCCATCAGGAACGCCAGCAGCGAGAGCTGGCGCACCAGCTTGTCGTCATCCCTCATCGCCATAGTGTTCTGCTGCGCTCCTGCGGACCCGCTCCCGGACGTCCGATGATAGCCCGCGCGGCCTGTGGATAGTGCGCGCATGGCACATTCGTCACACGCGCCGACGCGCGTCCGGCGGCCGGACCGGCTGGTAGCCTGCGGCCATGTCCGTCTCCCAGCATGACTACGGCATTCCGTCCGAGGACGAGCTCGCCGCCCTGGTCGGCGCCGCCACGCCCCATTTCGCGTTCCAGATCCGGGATCGGGTCGCCGCGTACGCCGCAGCGCTTCCCGCCGACCACCCGCGCCGCGCCGAGCTCGACGGGCACCTGGCGCGTCTGGACCGGCTCGGCTTCGGCGGCGAGACCGG
>JBIQJW010000093.1:0-3894 GCA_044507145.1 Actinomycetota bacterium | reverse complement strand
CCCCACACGTCCTCGCCGTCCAGGGGATACCGCACGGCCGCGAGACCGGCGTTGGCGGGCAACGCGGCGTCGATCGTCAGGATCTCGTCGATTGGCGCCTCGATCACGCGCGCCACCTCCCCGTCGGCCGGGCGGGGGTCGGGCGGCCGGATCGCGACGGCCACGAACGGCCGGATGAGGAAGCCGGTGGCGATGGTGTCCACATCGTCCAGGCGGCCGATGACGCGCACCGAGTCCGGCGGGATCGCGACCTCTTCATGGGTCTCGCGCAGGGCGGTGTGCATCAGCGTGGGATCGCCCGGATCCAACATGCCTCCCGGCAGCGAGACCTGGCCCGGGTGGGAGGGCAGATGTGGTGCCCGCTTGGTCAGCAACAGGTGCGCCCGCTCGCGGCGGTCATAGAGCACCAGGAGCACCGCCGCCCGCCGCCGGCCGCCGTCCTCCAGATCGACCGAGGCGCGGGTTGTGAGCACGGGCTCCAGCGCCTCGGCGAGCATCTGCGCACCGAGCGGCTCCGGGAGCCGTGACGGGGGAGCGGACGGGCCCGGATCCACGTGACGCATTCCTCAATCGTACGCCAGCGGTCCGCGGCGGCCGGGGTGTGCCAGAGTGGCGCCCCGATGACCGAACGTCTCAGCCCCGCCGCCACCGCGCTCCTCCGACAGCTCCAGGAGGCGTACACCGCCGCCGGCGCGCTGGCGCACGCCGACCCCCTGGGCGTGCGTGCCGTTGAGCCGGGGCCGGGACGCCGGGCCTACCTGTGCGCGTTCGACGGGCCGCGCTTCCTGTGCCTCACCGAGGACCTGCGACCCGAGCGCTCGATCGTGCGCGTGCGCGAGGCGGCGTCGGCCGGCCTGCTGTGGGAGCACCTGGAGCACGCCGTCGACCCGGAGGCGTTGGGCGAGCTGGCGCAGGCCGTCGGCCGCCTCCTTGCGCTGGGCGACGATCCCAAGGCCGTCACCGAGAGTCTTGAGCGGGTCGCCGCGCGTGCCCTGGAGCTGCGGGCGTGGCGCGATGAACCGATGCGGGCGGTGGCGTCCATGGTGGCGATGGATGAGGGCACCGCGCTGCAGGAACGGCTGCACGCCGCCTACACGCTCTACATGCGGGCATCCGAACCTCTGGTGGAGACGCAGGACTCGCTCCCCGCGGAGCTCGTCGGTGCCCTGCGCACCGTGGAGCAGTCCGCGGCGATGGCGCGCGCGCCCGAGCGCCTGGCCGAGGTGCTGGCCGCCGCGCTGCCCGACAGCGCCGAGGGGGCCGACGAGGTGGTGGCACAGCACATCACGAGGCTGGAGGCGTCGTGACGGACGTGTTCGGGACCGAGATCGCATTCCGCCTCGGGCCGGGGTCCGATGAGCGTGCGCGCGAGGTCGCGGCGCAGCTGGCGCGGGCGTCCACAGGATGCATCCGCCAGACGCTGTTCCTCAACGAGGAGGGTGCCTACGGCGTGCTGGCTGAGTGGGAGCACCGCTCGGACGCCGCCGGGTTCGTGGACCGGCCGGGTGTCGTGGCGGTGCTGGACCGCCTCGAGGCGGACCTGGGGCGCCGGCCGTCGGTGCACGTGTACCGGCTCGAGGTGACGCCCCCGATTCTCTGAGGCGTCGGGCCCCCGGGTGCATGCCTCCGAGTGCAGCCTCGTGGCGACGTTCATGAGGGCGATCCGCGGTGACGGTCGCATCATCCGCCCGTGCGAGGGCGGAGAGGAGGCGGTTGTCGCGTTGCTGGACGACGACCACGATGATCAGGCCGGATGGTTCGTGGCCTCCCGCCGCGACGATGTGCGTGTCCGTGCGTGCGTCGAGGGAACTCCCGCGCACGGTCCGGATAAACGTCCCCTGTGGATGGGAGGCTCGCGTGGGTCACCAAGCTGTCTGTGCTCGGCGCGGCTCGCGTCGGTAAGGGGGAGAGATGGGCGCTGGCATGTTCAGATGGGCGGCCGCCGCGGCGGCTGTGGGGGCGACGTTGATGCCCGGCGCGGCCGGCGCGGTGACCAATGCTCCGCAAGGGAACGCGCCAGATCGTGAGCGCCTCTCACACGCGCTTGCGCCAAGCAAGCTCGTTCTGCGTCAGACGCTCACCTACACCAAACAGAACACGTGGGTCGCCGGAGTCAAGATCACCGAGCACGGAGGCTCGTACTTCGGCCGCGGCGAGCGGCTGCGCGTGAAGCTCGGGCCGAGTGCTTGGTCATGCACCCAGGGGACGGTCGCTTGGCGTGGGGGCGCCGCGTTCATCGGTCTGGAGTCGCTGGGGACCCGGACGAGCTGCGATCTGCGCAACACCGCGGTGACGGCCGTGACGGTCAACGCGAACGCAGCCCGCCTGAGCACCGAGTTCGGTTCAGTGCGCGTCGGGCAGCGTTGGGCCGGTGTCCCGAAGCGGTTGCGCGCGAAGGTCACTGCACGTCTTCGGTTCATGCCTCACGGGAACCGGCAGGGCGGCGTCATCCAGCGCTTAGGCCGCTACCAAGATGTGTGCGGGCGCCACCGCGCGATCGGCTGGCGGATGGACCCGCCGAGCCCTGCGAGCGTTCACGTGGGCGACAACGGTCGGGTGATTGCGGTTGAGGTGCACCCAAGGATCGTGGAGGGGAACGCGTGCTGATTGTCCGTCGCGTGGCGTCACGCCCGGCGCCGGGCACACTCGGAGCCCGCCCGGATGCGGCCGTAGGTGAGAGGCGAGGGCGTGAGCGGTTCGGATAGCGCTCACATGAAGGTGTTCGAGTCGATTCCGTCCGCCCGCGTCCAGCCGCATCGCAGCAGGGCCCGTCATCGGCGGCGCGGGGGCGAACGGCCACGACGGCCACGCTTCGGGAAGCCGGTCGCTCAGGTAACTGCAGCGACATGTGATGGGCGGAGCGCTGGCGCGCCTCGCGTGGTGAGTCATGCGTCATGTGGAGCGACAGGGCGATACTCGGTGGCTGGGTGGCGGTATGCACCGTCCGTTCTGGAGGTCCCCTGTCGCGGGTAGCGTCGCTTGAGTATCCGGCGTCTGTAACTGTGGGAGGGTCTCCCTTGTCCGCTTCCGATCCGCCGTGCGCGTCCGCACCGGGGTCCCCGCGCCGACGTCGGCCCGCGCCGGCAGCCTTCATCGCCGCGATGGTTGTGATGTTCGCCGCCCTGGGCGCATTCGGCACCGCGGGGGCGTCGGCGATCGCAATCTCCCACGAGACGGTGTCCACCCCCGGGCCCGTGATCGAGTACGGGATCACCCCGGAGCTGAACTGCTCGGCGCGCTACGCCGGTGATGTGAAGAGCGAGTTCTTCGGGGACACATCGTGTGTGACGGCGATCGCGCTGCCGGATGGGATCTACGCACCGTCGGACATCCCCGCCGGCAGCGACCTGGAGGACGTCGCGTACCTGTACGAGACCGAGGAGCAGACGCGCGGCGGCGACGGCACCGCCGCGAACCCGTACTCGATCACCACGAAGGTGCTCGCTGAGGACATCCGCCTCACGCAGGTCGACACGTATGTGTCCGGTTCCAACCGGCTGCGCACCCACATGACGCTGCACAACACCGGCTCGCAGGCGATCACCTTCGACGTGTTCCGCGTCGGGGATTGCTACGCGCGCGATTCGGACTTCGGGTACGGGCAGATGGGCGACCAGTGGGCGGCGTGCGTGTCGCAGTACCAGGCGCGCACCGTGCGGTTCCTCGCGGAGACCAACCCCGATGGGCAGCCGACCGCGGGAACCTGGCAGGGCTTCTTCGGGAACCTGTGGGAGCACGTCGCCTCGTACGCCCCGGGTGGAGAGCGCCTCCCGTTCGACGGCTCCTGCCGCTGCAACGAGTCGATCGATAACTCCGCCGGCCTGAAATGGACGATCACTCTCGCCCCCGGCGCGACGCAGACGATCCGCAGCGCGATCGACTTCGGCGCGATCG
>JBIQJW010000092.1:6273-8626 GCA_044507145.1 Actinomycetota bacterium | reverse complement strand
GTGCGAGTAGCACGGCCCTCATCCGCGGCGCGCGATCTGGGCCCATTCGCAGCGGTCCGCCCTACTCGGGCAAGAGAGCGACCGTGAGAACGTCGTCGATGCGATGGGCGAGGGTGACGTGAGTCTGGGCGCGAAGGTCGGCGGGGACGTCGGCGAGGAGCTGATCCTCGTTGAGCGCAGGGAGGATGACGGAGCCGATGCCTGCGCGCCGGGCGGCGAGGACCTTCTCCTTGACGCCGCCGATGGGGAGGACCTGGCCGGTGAGGGTGATCTCGCCGGTCATGGCGACGTCCTCACTGACGGGGCGGCCGGACAGGGCGGACACGAGGGCGGTGACCATGGTGACGCCGGCGGACGGACCGTCCTTCGGCACCGCGCCGGCGGGCACGTGCAGGTGGATGTCGTGCGTGGCGAAGAAGTCGTCGGCGAGGTCCAGGCCGAAGTCGGTGGCGCGGGTGCGCACCAGGGAGACGGCGGCCTGCGAGGACTCGCGCATGACGTCGCCGAGCTGGCCGGTGACGGTGAGCTTGCCGGCGCCGGGCATGACGAGGGCCTCCACGAAGAGGATCTCGCCGCCGGCTCCGGTCACGGCGAGCCCGGTGGCGACGCCGGGTTCGCTGGTGCGGCGCTTCACCTCGTTGTGGATGCGCTCGGGGCCCAGGATCTCCCGCACGCGCTCGGCGCCGACCACCTCGGCGGCGGCGTCCCCCTCGGCGACGCGGCGGGCGACGCTGCGGGTGATGGCCCCGAGGCGCCGCTCGAGCTGGCGCACGCCGGCTTCCCGGGTGTACTCGCTGATGACGGTGCCGAGTCCCTCGTCGGTCACATCCAGGACGCGGTCCGGCAGCCCCGTGCGCTCCACCTGGCGGGGCAGAAGGTACCGCCGGGCGATGTGGCGCTTCTCGTCCTCGGTGTACCCGGACAGGCGGATGATCTCCATGCGGTCCAGGAGCGGGCCCGGGATCGACTCGAGCACGTTGGCCGTGCACAGGAAGAGCACGCGCGAGAGATCCAGCGGCAGGTCGAGGTAGTGGTCGCGGAAGGTGCCGTTCTGGGCGGGGTCGAGCACCTCCAACATCGCGGAGGACGGGTCCCCGCGGACGTCGGAGCCCATCTTGTCGATCTCGTCCACCATCAGCACGGGGTTCATCGCGCCGGCGTCGCGGATGGCGCGCACGATGGTGCCCGGCATGGCCCCGACATAGGTGCGCCGGTGGCCGCGGATCTCGCTCTCGTCGCGCACGCCGCCCACGGAGATGCGCGCGAAGCGCCGGCCGAGGGCCCGCGCGATGGACTGACCCACCGAGGTCTTGCCCACGCCGGGCGGGCCGACAAAGCACAGGATGGGCCCCGCGGCATCCGGGTTCAGCCGCGTCACGGCCAGCTGCTCGATGATGCGGTCCTTCACCTTCTCGATGCCGTAGTGGTCCTCATCGAGGATCCGCCGGGCCCGCGCCAGGTCCAGGTCGTCCTCGGTGGTCGTGCGCCACGGGATGTCGAGGATCCACTCCACGTATGTGCGGATGACGCTGTGTTCGGCCGAGGCTGATGGGATACGCCCCAGCCGCGCCAGTTCCCGTTCGGCCGCGGTGCGGACCTCCTCGGGCGGGTCGAGTTCGGCGAGCCGCACGCGCAGCTCCTCGATCTCGGCCTCCTCGTCATCGGTCTCGCCCAGCTCCTCGCGGATCGCTTTGAGCTGCTGGCGCAGGAAGAACTCGCGCTGGCCCTTCTCCATGTCCGACTGGACGTCGCTCTGGATCTTGGCGCCGAGCTCGAGCAGCTCCAGCTCACGGGTGCACAGGACGGTGAGGCGGCGCAGGCGCGCCTCCACCCCCACCTCCTCGAGCAGTTCTTGGCGTTCCTCCACCGACAGGCGCATCGATGCGGCGACCATGAAGGTGAGGGTGCCGGGGTCCTCGATGTTGGCCACGGCCACCTGGAGCTCGTCCGGCAGGTGGGGCACCAGCGCGATCATGCGCGTGAAGATCCCCTGAAGATTGCGCGCGAGCGCCTCGACCTCGTTGGTGCGCTCGCCCTCGTCGGGCAGCGGTTCGACATGCGCCGCGAGGAACGGTTCGGTCTGCGTGTATCCGCCCAGCCGCACCCGGCGAAGACCGCGCACCAGGATCCGCACCGAGCCGTCGGGGACGCGGACCATGCGGTCCACCACAGCGGCCGTGCCCACGGTGTAGAGGAGTTCGGGGGGCGGTTCCTGGACCTCGGGATCACGGCTCACCACGAGGGTCAGGAGCCGCTCGGGGCTGTTGAGCACCTCGTCGATGAGGCGGATGGACCGCTCCTCCCCGATGGCGAGGGGCGCCATCGCGTCGGGGAACACCACGGTCTCCTTCAG
>JBIQJW010000092.1:0-6173 GCA_044507145.1 Actinomycetota bacterium | reverse complement strand
CGTCCGCGTCCGCGTCGTTGCGGCGCTCGTCGCTCATCCGGCGTGCCGGATGGTGATGGTCACCGGCTGGCGCGGCGGTCGGGGCGCCAGCGGCAGGCGGATGCGGAGGATGCCATCCTCGTAGTCCGCCGCGGCGGCCGACGCGTCGACGGTCACGTTCAGCCGCAGGCGCCGCTCGAACGGGCCCCACGGGATCTCGGCGTGGTGGTAACTCCGGCGTCCCGGCGTGCCGGCCCGCCGGCGCTCACCGCGCACCACCAGCACATCGCCCTGCAGCACGACGTCCACGCCGGCCGGGTCCGTGCCCGCCACATCGAGCTCCACGGTGAGCACCGGCGGGTCGGCGGCGGTGAGGTACACGTCCACCGGTGCGCGCCCCTCGGGAGAGGTGCCGCGCCGGCCCCCGGGATAGAGCTCGGCGAAGAGACGGTCGACATCGTCGCGGAACACCGGCTCAGCCTAACCCATGCGTCCGGCCGCATCGCGTCGCCATGTCAGCGGTCGTCGTCCCAGTCGGGCTCGGTCGCCAGGCGCGCGTAGGCCTGCCATTCCCGGATGACCGTGCGGGCGGAACGGGGGGAGACGTCCGGGCGCACCGATGCCAGGAGCGTGAGCGCGAGCTGTTCGGTGCCCGGCGCCGGCGGGGCGCCCAGTTCGTTCAGCACGGCCCACACCACGTCCTCCGACAATCGCGGGCGCTCGCCCAGGATGTAGTCGGCGGCCTCGCCCAGGTCCAGGTCGTCATCCACGACGTGCCGCCGTGACGGGTCGGTCGGTGGTGTCCACACTGGCCATGGCGCCAGTAGAGCACATCGCCCTCAAGTCGCCCCGTCCGCGGGTCGATGGCCAGGGCATGGACACGTCTGCCGAGCCCCTGCGCCTCGACGACCGCGCCCGCCGCGCCCTCGCGACGAGCCTCGACGTCCTCGCGCGCCGAAGTGACCTGCCGCTGCGTGTGCGCGATCACCATGCGCATGCGGCCTACGACGTCTTCGAGATCATCGAGGAACCCGAGGCCGGAGGTGGCGCGACGCGTTACGTGGTGTCCGCCGGGCCGGATGCCGCCGGGCTCGTGATCCTCGGGGGTGTCCGATGAGCCCCCGCCACGTGGAACCGCCCAGCGTCGCCGCCGTCCAGGCCCTGTGCCAGCGCACGCGTCTCGCCGGCTCGCCCAACGGGGCCGCCCGCGGCGCGCTGGTGACCGAGTACCGCCGGCTGGCCGGTGCCCTGGGTGCGGAGCCGATCGAGGTCGCGACCGGACGGGACCTTCAGCGCGCCGCGGCGTCACTGCTGCGCACCGCCGCCGCGGCCGAGGCGGCCGCCGCCGCGACCCCCGCCGCGCGGCTGCGTCGCGCAGGCATGCGGGCTCCCCGCTAGTCTTGCCCGGCTGCCGCGCCCGCCATGGCGCGTGTGGTAGCCTTCAGCGCCCGTCAACGACCGGAGGCGTCGACCTGTGGCAACAGGCCAGCGCATTGCAGTGACGATGGCTTGCGAGGAATGCAAGCATCGGAACTACCAGACAAACAAGAGTCGGCGGAACACCCCGGACCGCATCGAGTTCCGGAAGTTCTGCCGGTGGTGTGGCAAGCACACACCGCACAAGGAAACCCGGTAGCGGCACAGCGCCGCTCGGGTTTCTCCGAAGGGTCGTAGCTCAACTGGTAGAGCACCGGTCTCCAAAACCGGGGGTTGGGGGTTCGAGTCCCTCCGGCCCTGTTCGGGCCCTGAACGTAGATTCAACGACGAAGAGCTGATGGCACGTATCCGACCCGCACGAGGGCAGGACGGCCCCGGGGACGGCGACGAGCCGGGTCCCGGCGGCGCCCGCGCCCCAAAGGCGAAGAAGACCCCGAAGAAGGCCGCGCCACCGAGCCCGCGCCCGAATACTCCCGGGCGGCGTAAGCCCGAGAAGGCCGGCAGCTTCACCAAGGCTGTCGCCGCCGAGCGCAAGGGTTCGCGGTTCATCTCCGAGGTCGCTGCCGAACTCAAGAAGGTCAGCTGGCCCACTCGGACAGCTCTGCTCCAGTCCACCGGTGTCGTGCTCGTGGTGGTGGCTATCGTCTCGGCGTACCT
The DNA here is from genome assembly GCA_044507145.1 of Actinomycetota bacterium. GTDB lineage: Bacteria > Actinomycetota > Thermoleophilia > Miltoncostaeales > Miltoncostaeaceae > JAVJSF01. The sequence continues at coordinate 4,100 of JBIQJW010000092.1, read as the reverse complement.
CGCGGCGCTGGACGCCGTGTTCCGCCGTGTCATCGACTCAATCTTCTGAGGCTCCTTTGTTCCGCTGGTATGTGATCAACACCTATTCGGGTCACGAGAAGAAGGTGAAGGCCAACCTCGAGCACCGCCTCATCTCCCTGGGGCAGCGGGATCGCGTGCGCGACGTGGTCATCCCCACCGAACAGGTGGTCGAGACCAACAAGGACGGCCAGAAGGTTCAGAGCGAGAAGCGTCGCCTCCCCGGCTACGTCCTCGTGAACATGGACATGACCCCCGACGCCCGCTGGCTGGTGCAGAACACGCCGGGTGTCACGGGGTTCGTCGGCGGCGGCGGGCGTGAGAACGAGCCCGTCCCCCTGAGCCAGGCGGAGGTCGACCGCCTGCTCAACGTCGCCCCGGAGGCCCGCCCGCGCGTGAAGGCGGACTTCGAGATCGGCGACAGCGTCAAGATCATCTCCGGCCCCCTCTCGGAGTTCACCGGAGAGATCGCGGAGATCAAGCCCGAACTCGGACGTCTGAAGGTGCTCGTGAGCATCTTCGGTCGCGAGACGCCGGCCGATCTCTCGTTCGACCAGGTCAAGAAGATCACCTAAGCGGCGCGAAGAGGACGGAATGGCGAAGAAGGTCCTGCAGGTCATCAAGCTTCAGATCCCCGCCGGTGCGGCCTCGCCCGCGCCGCCGGTGGGTCCTGCCCTCGGTGGCGCCAGCATCAACATCATGGAGTTCTGCAAGGCGTTCAACGCGCAGACCCAGGCCGGGAACGGCACGCTCACTCCGGTCGAGGTGACGGTCTACGAGGACCGCTCCTTCACCTTCATCACGAAGGTGCCCCCGGCGGCGGTGCTCATCCGGCAGGCGCTCGGGATCGACAAGGGGAGCTCCGAGCCCCACAAGGACAAGGTGGCGAACCTGACGCGCGATCAGCTGCGTCAGATCGCCGAGACCAAGCTGCCCGACCTCAACGCGAACAGCGTCGAGTCGGCCATGCAGATCATCGCGGGAACGGCACGTAGTATGGGCGTGACCGTCGACCCGCAGTAGGAGGAGCACGGTGCCGAAGCGCGGTAGGCGCTACCTGCAGGCGAAGTCCGAGATCGACACCGAGCGGGTGTACAGCCCGCTCCAGGCGGTCCGTCTCATCAAGTCGCAGGAGATCACGAAGTTCGACCCGACGGTCGAGCTCCACATCCGGCTCGGCGTCAACGTGCGCCACGCCGACCAGCAGCTTCGCGGGACCATCAGCCTGCCGCACGGCAGCGGCAAGGCCGTGAGCGTCGCGGTGTTCGCCCAGGGCGAGAAGGCGCGCGAGGCCGAGGAGGCCGGCGCGGACGTGGTCGGTGGCGAGGAGCTCGCCGCGCGCGTGCTCGAGGGCTTCACCGACTTCGACGTGGCCATCGCCACACCCGACATGATGGGCGTGGTGGGCAAGCTCGGTCGCGTCCTCGGCCCGTCGGGCAAGATGCCGAACCCCAAGACCGGGACCGTGACCTTCGACGTCGCCAAGGCGGTGTCCGAGGTGAAGGCCGGTAAGGTCGAGTACCGCACCGACCGCGCGGGGATCATCCACCTCGGCATCGGCCGCCGCTCGTTCGGCGAGGCGGAGCTGGTGGACAACTACCAGGCCGTCCTCGACGAGATCGTGCGCGTCAAGCCGGCGGCCGCCAAGGGCAGGTACCTCAAGTCCATCACGCTGGCGCAGACGATGGGCCCGGGCATCGCCCTGGACACCACCAACACGTCGGGTAAGGACGCCACCGAGGAGCCGACGGCCTAGGCCCGGCCCACCGGATACCCCGACCGAAGACCCACGGGGGCGGCTCCGCCGCCTCAAACCGCCACTGGCGGACCCCGTGCGAGGTTGGTGCAGCGTCAGGGTGACCCCGCTCGTCGGGGTGCTCCGTGATCTGCCCGCCCGCGCGGACGATCGAAGGAGGTGACACCCTGAACCGAGAGCAGAAGGCCGAAGCGCTCCGCGAGCTGACCGAGCGCATTGCGTCGACCGACACGGTCATCGCGGCCGACTTCCGCGGGTTGAGCGTCCGTGAGCTCAGCGAGCTCCGCGTGGGCCTCGCCCAGTCGGACACGCAGTTCACCGTCGTGAAGAACACGCTCGCGCGTCGTGCGGCCGCCGAGAACGGCGCCGACGAGCTGGTCCAGCACCTGACCGGTCCCACCGGTCTGGCCTGGGTCGCCGGCGACCCCGCGTCGGCCGCCAAGACGCTCGACACGTTCGCCGCCGCCCACCCGGACGGCTTCAAGGTCAAGGGCGGGCTCCTGGAGGGCGCGCCGATCTCCGCAGACGAGATCGGTGCACTCGCCAAGCTCCCCAGCCGCGACGAGCTCCTCGCGAAGCTCGCCGGTGGCATCGCATCGCCGCTCACCGGCCTGGCCGGTGGCCTCTCCAACCTCATCGGCGGGCTCGCCCGCACGCTGGCCGCGGTTCAGGCCCAGCGCGCGTCCGACGCCCCCGCCGAGGGCTGAGCCGGCCCCCGGGCCGATCCGTTTCGCACCCAGATCCCGCGTAGAAGAAGGAGCAACACATGGCTATGACCACCGAGGAGTGGATCGAGGAGCTCAAGGGCATTTCGGTGCTGGAGCTCGCCGAGCGCATCAAGGCCCTCGAGGAGACCTTCGGCGTGACCGCCGCTGCCCCCGTGGCCGCCGCCGCGGCTCCGGCCGGCGGTGACGGTGGCGGTGCCGCCGCTGAGGAGCAGACCTCCTTCACCGTGAGCCTCGAGAGCGCCGGCGACAAGAAGATCCAGGTGATCAAGGTCGTCCGCGCCGCCACCGGCCTGGGTCTGAAGGAGGCCAAGGAGCTGGTCGACGGTGCCCCCTCCAACATCAAGGAGGGCATCAACAAGGAAGAGGCCGAGGCCCTCAAGGCCCAGCTGGAAGAGGCCGGCGGCAGCGTCGCCGTCAAGTAAGACCGTTGGGTCCGCACCGCAGGGTGCGGGGTATGTCGCGCGCCGCCCGGCCGTCTTGGCCGGGCGCGTGCGCTCTGCTGGATTCACCGCGATGAGAGCGCTCCTGTGTGGCGCGGGCCTGCTTGCGGCCCTCGCGCCCGTGTCGGCCCTCGCCGCCCCGCTGGTGAGCCAGGGCGCCTACCGCATGGGCGCCGACGCGCTGTGGTCGCAGGGCATCCTGGGCCGGGGGCAGACCATCGCGATCCTGGACGAGGGTTTCGCCGGCCTGGAGCGGTCGATCGCGCTGGGCGAGCTGCCGCCGCTGGAGCGGATGACGCTGCACAGCGAGGATCCCCTCCACGGCTGGGAGGGCATCAACAAGCTGCGCCGCCCCACGCCGCACGGGGTTCGCATGGCCGAGATCGTCCACGACATGGCGCCGCACGCCCATCTGGTGCTGGTGCGCTACGACAGCCCGGAGCAATTCGCGTCCGCCGCGCGGTGGATCGCGGACCGCGGCATCCCGGTCGTGAGCCACTCCAACTCGCGCCTGACGGGTCCGTTCGACGGCTCGGGCGCGTACGCCCGCGCCGTGGACGCGGCCGCGGCCCGGGGCGTCCTGTGGGTGAACTCGGCGGGGAATTACGCGCGGCGCCACTGGTCGGGCCCCACATCGCCGCCGGCCGTGCTGATGCTGGGCGCGCGCGAGGGCGACACGCTCCTGCTGTCGCTCACATGGTCGGGCGATGCGGATGCGGACCTGGTGGTGGAACGTGAGAGCGCCCCCGGCGTCTGGGCGGAGGTGGCCCGCGGTGAACCCGACGGACCGGCGACCCGGATCACGCCCGTCCTGCCGGTGGGGCCGGGCGCCCACCGGGTGGTGCTGCGTCAGACCGCGGGCGCGCCGACCACCATGCACCTCTTCTCCCAGACCGCCGACCTGGGCGGAGCCGCCGTGGGCGAGTCCAGCGTCGCGACGCCGGGGGACGCCGCGGGCGCCCTCACCGTGGGGGCCCTGAACTGGGCGCGCCAGACCCTGGAGCCGTACTCGTCCTGGGGGCCCACCCGGGACGGGCGCGCCAAGCCGGAGATCCTCGGGCCCACGTACATCACGTCGAACCCGGAGTTCCCGGGCACGGCCGGCACCTCCGCCGCGACGCCGCATGTCGCCGCCGCAGCGCTCCTGCTGCGCGAGCT
>JBIQJW010000091.1:0-8668 GCA_044507145.1 Actinomycetota bacterium | reverse complement strand
TAGCGCTCGATCAGCACCTGGCGCACGTACTCGAAGAAGTACTCCTCGCGCTTCTGCGTGTAGGCGGTGCCGCGCTTCAGCCCCAGGCCCGCACGCTGCGCCTTCTCGGCCTGCTCGGCGGTGATGTACCCCTGCTCGGCCATCGCCTGGAGCACGAGGTTGCGGCGGGCCTTGGCGGCCTCCGCGTTGGCGAACGGGTTGTAGGCGCTGGGCGCCTGCGGCAGCCCGGCCAGCAGTGCGGCCTGCGGCAGCGTGATGTCCTTGACCGAGCGGTCGAAGTACGTGAGCGAGGCGGCCTGCACGCCCACGGCGTTCTGGCCGTAGAAGACGCCGTTCAGGTACTTGTTCAGGATCTGCTGCTTCGAGTACCGCTTCTCGTACTGGAAGGCGAGGTACGCCTCCTCGATCTTCATCCCGATGTCGGCGACGCGCGAGCCGCCCTCCGGGTTGTAGAGGTTCTTCATCAGCTGCATGGTGATCGTGCTGGCGCCCTGGCGCGCCGACCCGCTCTGCAGGTCGCGTGCCGCGGCACCGAGCAGCCGGTAGTAGTCGACGCCGTCGTGCTCGTAGAAGCGCTTGTCCTCGATCGCCACGGTGGCGTCCTTGAGCACCTGCGGGATGCGGCTGCCGGACACCTCCGTGCGGTTGGTGACGCCCGCCACGATGCCCAGCTGCTTGCCGTCCTTGTCGTAGATGCGCGTGTTCTCGCCGAGCTCGATCTCCTTGAGCTCCTGGCCGCGCAGGTCGCCGGCGACCGTGTGCACGGCGAGCGCCGTCACCAGCACGCCGCCCACCACCAGCGCGGCGAAGGTACCCAGCAGGATGAACGCGAGGTTGGAGCGTCGGCGGCGGGCGCGACGAAGGCGCCCGCGCCGGCGCCGGCGCAGGTCGCTCATCGGCGGGCGCTCCGCAGTCGTGGGCGGATGTCCCAGGCCACCGTGCCGGAGGCGTAGTCGAGCAGGCCGATCATCTGTTCCGGGCCCCCGCGGACGTGGCCCCACACGACCCAGCCGAACGGCGACCGCGGCCGTGCCACATCGCGCCCTCCGGGCGGGTGCTCCGCCCCGCGCGGGACCGGGACCACGAACGCGCCGTCTTGGTAGGTGAGGTCCACGCGCACCGCGCGGCCCGAGGGGCGCGACCAGATCCGCTGGGCCTGCTGAAGCGCCGCGGCGTCATCGCCGAGGCGTGCGCCGCGCGACTCGCGCACCGCGTCGATGAGGAACCGCCATCCGTGATCGACCCTCGCACGATTGACCTCCGCGCCGCCGGGACCGTCGGCGTAGTGATGGGCGACGAGCGTCGGGACCCACGCGCCGAGAACCAGGGCAACGGCGAGCAGAGCGAGCAGGATGCGTCCGCGACCCATCCACAAAGGGCGAACTCCAATCGCCGTACAACCTGATGGACTATAGACACTGATGCCCGAAACTCCGACGGACAACGGTGATCGGACCGTAAAGGCCGTCCTCCTGGACGCGATGGGGACGCTCATCGCCCTCGACCCACCGGGTCCGCGCCTGGCCGCCGCACTGGCCGCCGAGGGTCACCACCATGATGCCGGACGGGTGGACGCGGCCATGCGGGCGGAGATCGCCCACTACCGGCGCCACCACCTGCGCGGCGCCGATGCCGCCGGCCTGGCCGCCCTGCACGGTGAGTGCGCGGCCGTGCTGGCGCGCGAACTGGGCGGCGATGTGCCGGCGCCCGAGCGGCTGAGGGAACTGCTGCTGGACAGCCTGCGGTACCGGGCGCTGCCCGACGTGGCGCCGGCGTTGGCGTCGCTGCGGTCGGCCGGCATCGCGGTGGCCGTGGTGAGCGACTGGGACCACTCGCTACCGGACGTCCTGCATCGCGTCGGGCTCCTGGCCGCCGTCGATGTGGTCGTCACAAGCGCATCCGTGGGTGCGGCCAAGCCCGATCCCGCCCCGTTCCGCGCCGCGCTGGACCGGCTGGGGGTGGCCCCGGAGCGGGCGCTGCACTGCGGTGACGATCCGCGCCGCGACCTGGCGGGTGCGGCGGCCGCGGGGGTGCGCGCGCTCCTCATCGACCGTTCGGCTGTTCGGTCGGGGGGTGCCACGCCCGTCATCACGACGATGGAACAGGTCCATGCGTACGTGGTGGGCACACGCGCGCCCGGATAGTGTTGCCGACACTTCGGTGAGTGACCGCTCGCCGACGATTTCTGCGGTTCGGCGCTTCGGCGCCCGGTGGCGGGGTGGGCGGTGCGCAGGCGGGGTTGGGCGGCGCTCCTGGTGGGCGCGTTGATGGCGTTGATGTCGTGGCTGGCGTTCGGCGCCGTCGCCGGTGCCACCGTACCGCCCGCCCCGGCGCTTGAGAGCCCGCCGGCCGCGGTGGACCCCCCGGCTGAGGATCCCGGCGAGCCCGTGGGTGAGGCCGTGGGCGAGGCCGAGGAGGCCACGCCCGAGCCGGAACCGGTCGCACCCGCGCCGCCCGAGGGCGATGCCGGTCAGCAGTCGGCCGGGCCGACGATGCGCGCCACCATCGCGCCCCCGCCCCAGGAGCCGGCGCCCGTCGATCCCACCGCCCCGGAGGGGCCGTCGGCCCCTGACGCGCCCGTGGCGCCGGACGCCCCGCCGGTGGTGGTGGTCGTGCCCGAACCGGCTGCGCCGCCGCCGCCGGCCGCGTCCCCGCAGAAGGATCCGCCCACCCAGTCGGCGCCGTCCGCCGGTACCGGCGCGGGCGATATCGCGCCCCGGGCGCTCACCGCCCCGCTGGAGGCCGCGCCGCGCCCCGCGTCGGCCGAGCCGCCCGCTCCGTCCGGCGAGGGCCGGCAGCCCGAGTCCGGTGTGCAGCCCTCGGTGCCCGACATCACCGAGGCGAGCCCCCAGGCGCGCCGGCCCCAACGCGCCCGCACCGACCGGCTGCGCCTGCGTCTGCGGGGCGCGCCGTCGCCGGCTGTGATCGCGAGGGTCCTTGCGACCCGGACATCCCGGGCGAGCGTGATCCCGGCCACCGACGATCGCGCTGCGGACACGTCGGCGAGTCGGCGCAGGGCCGGCGACAGGAGCACGCCGATCGTCGCAGAGGACGACGCGCGCGCCGATGAGGAACGCCGGCCCGACCTGCGCAGGTCACAGCCCTACGGCATCGTGGGCCACCCCGAGGCCCAGCCCCCCAGTCAGCCGGTGATCGCCGGCGAGAGCCCCTGTGTCATCCCCCCGTCCCCGGGACGCACCCGCGCGCCCGAGCTCGGCGTCCTGCGCCCGCCCCCCGGGCACGACCGCATGAGGTCGCGCCCCGGATAGGTCCGTCCGTCATCCATCGGAGACGAACGGAGAGGACGAAGAATGACGACAACGGCCGTCAGGGAATCGACGACGACCGCGACCGCGGGCCCCCAGTGGGTCTGGGTGCGGGAGGTGCTGAGCCTGATCGACAGACGCCTCGTGGCGATGGACATGTCCCTGGGCGAGTTCGCCCGCCGAGCGCACGAGCGCTTCGGTGTGGGATCGGAATCGGTGGAGCGCCGCGTGCGCGCCGCCCGGCGTTCCGGGGGCGTGATGAGCGTCCACACCGCCGATCGGTTCCTGGTCCTGGTGGAATGCCACCTGATGGATCTGCCGAGCTATCGCGGCGCCGTGAACGGCGACCTCCCCGTGGACCGCTGGCCGCGCCGGCGTCCCGTGGACTGTCGCTGACCCGGGCGATGCGGGGCGGCCGCGCCAAGCGGCCGCCCCACGCGCGCCTCAGCGCGCCAGCGTGGTGAAGCGCAGGAAGGTGGCCATCGCCTGCTCGAACTCCTCGGCGCAGTCGCCCTCATCGCCGGCGACGCAGGAGCGCAGGCGCTCCGAGATGAGCTGCAGTCCCACCTGGTCCACCGCGGCCTTCACCGCGGCGAGCTGGGTGAGGAGCTGACGGCATTCGGCACCGTCATCGAGCATGCGCTGGACGCCGCGCAGCTGCCCCTCGGCGCGCCGGAGACGCACCACCAGGTCCTCACGCGACGTGGGTGCCGGCATCGTCGCCACGGCGCGCTAGTGCCCGCCGCAGCCGCAGGAGCCGCCGCAGCACCCACCGCCGCCACCGCCGCCGAAGCCCACCACCGACGGGGCGCCGTCACCGCGCGACGGGCGCGCGGTGATGAAGCCGGTGAACATCTGCTTGGCGTCCGCCGCGCCGCACTGCGGACAGGTGCGGTCCTCCTCGCGCAGGAACCCCTGACGGAAGGCCTCGAACCGGTGGTCACACGATGTGCAGGCCAGGTCGTAGCTGGGCATGTCGTCTACTCCGACAGGCCGAGGGTGCGCTCGAGCTGCGCCTTGGGCATCGCGCCCACGGCGTGCCGGGCCAGGCGCCCGTGCTCGAAGAGGCCCAGGAACGGGATGCCGGCGACGTTGTAGCGCTGGGCGATCTCCCCGTGATGGTCCACGTTGAGCTTGCCCACGACCAGCTCGCCGTCGCGCTCCTTGGCGATCTGCTCGATCAGCGGTGCGATCGTCCGACACGGGCCGCACCATTCGGCCCAGAAGTCCACCAGCACCGGCTTTTCGTTCTCCAGCACCGTGCCCTGGAAGTTGTCGGTGGTGATCTCAAGCACCTCGGCCATCGTCATGCGTCCTTTGCGTCGGCGAGGGCGCCCGCGGGGGCGGCCTCGGCGTTCTCGAGCCAGCGTTCGGCGTCCATCGCGGCCATGCAGCCGCTGGCGGCGGCCGTGATCGCCTGCCGGTACACGGTGTCCTGCACATCGCCGCAGGCGAACACACCATCGATGTTGGTGCGCGTGCCGTCCGTGATGATGTATCCGTCCTCGTCCAGGTCGATCTGACCGGCGAAGAGCGACGTGGCGGGGTCGTGGCCGATCGCCACGAACATGGCGGCCGCCGGGATGTCCTCGAGCTCTCCGGTGACGGTGTCGCGCACGCGCACCGCCTCCACCTTCTGGTCGCCCACCACCTCGGTGACCTCGGCGTTCCAGCGCACCTTCACCTTCTCGTGTGCCAGCGCGCGCTCGGCCATGATCGGCGACGCGCGGAACTGGTCGCGCCGGTGGACGATCGTGACGCTCTCGGCCATCCGCGCCAGGTAGAGCGCCTCCTCCATGGCCGAATCGCCGCCGCCCACCACCACCATCGGGCGGTCCTTGAAGAAGAACCCGTCGCAGGTGGCGCAGGTCGACACGCCGAACCCGCGCAGGCGGCTCTCGCTGTCGAGGTCGAGCCAGCGCGCGGTGGCGCCGGTGGCGATGATGACCGTGCGGGAGCGGTGCTCCTCGCCGTCCACCCACACGCGGAACGGCCGGGTGCCGAAGTCCACACGCTCCACGTCCGCCGTCACCAGCGTGGCGCCGAAGCGCTCCGCCTGCGAGCGCATGTCCTGCATCAGTTCGGGTCCCTGGACACCGGAGGGGAAACCGGGGAAGTTCTCCACGTCGGTGGTGGTCATGAGCTGACCGCCGGCACCGAACCCCTCGACGACCAGCGGCGTCAGGTTGGCGCGCGCGGCGTAGATCGCGGCGGTGTACCCGGCCGGGCCGCCTCCGATGATGATGACGTCGTGGACGTCGGTCACGGGCTCCCCCTCAGTTCTCTCGATACCCCTGGGGGTATCCTAGCACCGACCCGGCCCGGGGCCGCGGCACGCTGTTCAGGCGTCGGCCGCCCGGATCCAGACCAGGTGGTTCCCCACCCCCAGCGGCCGGCGGCAGCGCGCGTAGTAGCGCCGGCCCTCGGCCACCTCGGTGCGCCGGATGCGGCGCACATCCTCCAGGGTCGTGGCGCCCCACGCCGCGATCACGCCCACCACGACGCCCTCGGCCGTGCCTCCGCCGCCCAGCACGCCGATCAGGAAGACCAGCATCGCCGCTCCGCCCACGAACATCACCACGGCCGTGATGACGCTCCAGCGGCGCCAGTCGCGCGGACTGGCCTCAAGGTGGCGTCGCCCGGCGGATCGCACCGCATCGGCCAGGCGCACCGACGGGAGCGCCGTGCGGCGCAACCACACGCGGAACAGCGGGTACAGGATGCCCCCGGTCGCCGTCGTGATGGCGAAGGTGGCGACGAACCACATGGCGTCCAGGCCGTCGGTGCTGCCGGCCTGGAGTGCGACGGAGAGGCCCAGTAACGAGATCGCCACCAGGATGAGGCTCCACGACCACAGGCGCGCGACATCCGCGTAGCGCCACAGCTTCTCGGAATCGTCGGGCGGCACGACCCCGGAGGGTAGCGCGCAACGGCGCCGACGTGGGCGGCGTAGGCTCAGACGGGTGAGCCCGGCCGCCCTGTCGAGGGTGCGGGCGCGCTGTGTCGCGCACCCGCGCTGGCGCTGGATGGCCCTCATGGTGGTCGCCGGCGGGATGATGCTCGCCGTCGTCAACGTGAGCATCGTCAACATCGCCCTTCCGGCGATGGCGGCCGATCTGGGCGTCGACGTGTCGGCGATCTCGTGGGTCGTCACCGGGTTCCTCGTCACGCAGGCCACGCTGCTGGCGCTGGCCGGCCGTGCGGGCGACCTCTACGGGCGCCGGCGCGTGTTCGTGGCCGGCGTGGTTGTCTTGTGCGTGGGGTCGGTCCTGTGCGCGCTGGCCTGGAACGCGCCGTCGCTGGTGGTGTTCCGCATCCTCCAGGCGGTGGGGTCATGCGCGATGGCACCCACCGCCTACTCGTACGCGGCCGAGCTGTTCGCCGCACGCGAGCGGGGGACCGCACTGGGCGTGATGGGCGGCGTGCTGGGCCTCGCGCCGGTGGTGGCCCTGACCCTGGCCGGGGTGCTGGTGGCGGCGTTCGGCTGGCGCAGCGTCTTCTGGATCACACCGATGATCGGCGTGGTGGTGCTGGGCGCGGCGGCGCTGCTGCTGGTGGAGGTGCGCCATCCCGAATCCGGCCGCCACTTCGACCTCCCCGGCGCGGGCCTGGCGGCGGTGGGCCTCTTCGCGCTGCTGGTGGCCCTGTCGCGCGGCGAGGCGTGGGGGTGGACGGCTCCGGGCACGCTGGCGTGCGGTGTGGGCGGCGCCGCGGTGCTCGGCCTGTTCGTCGCGCACGAGCGGCGCACCGCACACCCGATGGTCGACCTGGGTCTGGCCACCGGCCCTGCCGCCAGGCGCGCCAACCTCGCGGGCGGGATCTCCGCCGCGGCGCTGTTCGGCGTGCTCATCACGCTGCCGTTCGCCTTCGTCGCCCTGTTCGGCTTCGGCCCGGTGGCCCTGGCCCTCGCGACCACGCCCATCGCGGCGTCGTACGTGATCGTGGCGCCGCTGGCGGGGCGTGCGATGGGACGGGTGGGGTCGGACCGCCTGGCCACCACCGGGTTCGCGCTCGCGGCCGCCGGCGCGATGTGGATGGCGCTCGCGGCCGGCGACCAGCGCTACGCGACCCTGCTGCCCGGACTGTGCCTGTTCGGCATCGGCCTGGCGATGTCCACCTCGGCGGTGAGCGCCACCGCGATCGTGGAGGCGCCGCCCCATCGCCTGGGCGTGGCCTCGGCGATCCTCAACATCGCCCGCTACACCGGCGGTGCCCTGGGCACCGCGGTGCTGGGCACGATCCTGCACGCCAACCTGGCCGGCGACATCGAGCGCACGGCCGAGCGCGCCGACGCCGCCGGGCGCCTGCTGGTGGTCCAGGGCTTCCGGGGCGCGCTGATCGCCGCCGCGGCATTCCTGGTGGTCGCAGCCGTGTTCGCGTCGCGCATGCCGCGTCTGGGGACGCGCTGAGGCCGGGCCGGCGCCGTCGGTGATCCGGCGCCCGGCGCGCCGGTCGGCTACCCTCGCCGCCATGGATCGCACCGCCCTGCGCAGCATCCTCGCCCAGTGGGGCGAGCCGGCATACCGTGCCACCCAGGCCCAGCGTGCACAGATCGCCGGCGCCGGGGACTGGGACGAGGTGTCCACCCTCCCGCGCGGACTGCGCGAGCGGCTGGGTGAGACGCTCCCGTTCTGGGCGCTCACGCCCGACGCCCGGGCCGTCTCGTCCGACGGCACGGTGAAATGGCGCCTGCGGGCGCCCGACGGCGTCGCGGTGGAGACCGTGCTGATCGCCCACGGTGGCGGCAGGCGCACGGTGTGCGTCTCCAGCCAGGCCGGGTGCGCGCTGGCGTGCAAGTTCTGCGCCACCGGAGCCATGGGGCCCGGGCGCAACCTCACCGAGGCCGAGATCTTCGACCAGGCCGTGCTCGCCGGCGCCGAGGCCGCCTCGCAGGGCGCCCGCCTGGCGAACGTCGTCTTCATGGGCATGGGCGAGCCGATGCAGAACCTGCCCGCCGTGCTGGGTGCCTGCGGGCTGATGAACGCGCAGGACGGCCTGGGCCTCTCGGCCCGCCGCATCGCGATCTCCACGGTCGGGTGGGTCCCCGGCATCGCCGAACTGGCCGCGCACCCCCTGCCGGTGCGCCTGGCGATCTCGCTGCACGCCGCCGACGACGCGACCCGCAGCGAGCTCATGCCGATCAACCAGCGCTACCCGATCGCCAACCTGCTGGCCGAATGCCGACGCTACTGCGACACCACGGGCCGGCGCGTGTTCATCGAGTACCTGCTGCTGGACGGCGTCAACGACGGGGTGGCCGACGCCCAGCGGCTCGCACGGCTGCTGCGCGACGGGCGCTTCCACGTGAACGTCATCGAGTACAACCCCACCTCCGGCCCCTACCAGGCCAGCCCGCAGAGCCGGCGCGAGGTGTTCCTGCGCGCGCTCGCGGACGCCGGCCT
>JBIQJW010000090.1:0-8712 GCA_044507145.1 Actinomycetota bacterium | reverse complement strand
GCGGCGCGCGCACGGGCCAGGCGGGCGAGGTTCGCCGGCGGCACCACGCTGTCGCGGGTGCCGTGCACCGCCAGGAGCGGCGCCCGCACGCGTACGGCGTCGGCGCGCGGGTCGCGTCGCAGCGTCGCGCGGGTGGCGGCCAGGCCCACCATGCGTTCCAGCATCGACTGCACCGGGCCGGCCGCGCGGGGGAACAGGCCCAGCGCCTGCCCGGGGCTGGCCAGCGTCACCACGCGCGCCACCGGGGCACGCACCGCGGCCCGCAGGGCCAGCATCCCTCCCTGGCTGTGTCCCACCAGGCTCACCCGTGCCGGATCCACCTCCGGGACGGCCTGCGCGGCCCGAACGGCCGCGGCGGCGTCTCGCGCCAGCAGATCGGCGTTCAGCCAGTCCAGCGGCTCGCCGTCCGAGTCGCCCATCCCGCGCTTGTCGTAGCGCAGCACCGCCACACCGCGCGCCGCCAGGGCACGGGCGATCTGCGCGTACTGGCCGTCGCCGTCGCGGCCGCGCGGCCCCAGGCCTCCCACCAACACGGCCGCGGCGTGCGGCCCGCCGCCGCTGGGCACGGTCACCGTCGCCGCCAGCCGGGCGCCGTCAGGCGCGACCACGGTGGCGGGACGCTCACTGGAGGCCGCGGGGGAGACGGCGGCCAGGAGCACCGCGATGACGGAACCGACCATCCACCGAGGGTAGGACGCCGTCCGTGCCGGCGCCCGGAACCTTGGCCGTCCGATGGCCGGCGATGGCCGCCGGGGCCCTCCGCTATCCTGCTGGCCGTGGACGAGGTCCTGCTCGCCGAGCGGTTGATCGGCTACGACACGTCCCACCGCGAGGGGATCGGCCTGTGCACGGATTTCGTGGCGGGCTGGCTCGAAGCGCGTGGGGCCGCCGTGGAGCATGTGGAGACGGCCGATCGCCGCTGCCTGCGTGCCCGCGTCGGTTCGGGCTCCAACCGGGTGATCTACCACGGCCACCTGGACGTGGTCCCCGGGCATCCGGAGCAGTTCCGCCCCCGGATCGACGGCGGCCGCCTGATCGGGCGCGGCGCCTACGACATGAAGGCCGCGTTGGGCGCGATGATGCTCGCCATCGCCGACCTGGCCGAGCACCCGCCGGCGTGCGAGGTGGAGCTGGTGGTGGTCCCCGACGAGGAGCGCTCCGAGCCGGGCGAAAACTGCACCCAGGTGCTGGTGCAGCGCGGCCTGCGCGCCGACTTCGTGGTGTGCGGGGAGCCCACGGACATGGCGGTGGGGGTTCAGGCCAAGGGCGTGCTGATGCTGCGCGTCACGGTCCCCGGGGTGGCTGCGCACGGCTCGACGCCGTGGCTGGGCGAGAACGCGATCCTCTCCGGGGTCGACCTGTTCCGGGCCATCGGTGAGCTGCCGTTCGCCGCCGAGTCGGCGCCGTTCTTCCCCCGGCCGTCCATCAACCTGGGGTGCATCGCGGGCGGAGACGCCATCAACAAGGTGCCCGACGAATGCCGGATGGACGTCGACATCCGCTACCTTCCTCAGCAGCTTCCACAGGAGGTGCTGCGCCAGGTGAGGTCTGTCGACCCACGGGCGAGGGTCGAGGTGCTGCTGGAGCGACCCCCCGCCGACGTCTCCCCCGATCACCCATATGTGCAGGCGCTGCTCGCGGCCATCGGCCGCCAGGAGCCCGAGTCGACCTCCGTCGGCCGCGACGGCGCGTCCGACGCGGTGGCGTTCCTCGAGGTGGGCGTGCCGGCCGTCGAGTTCGGGCCGCGCGGTGCGGGCCACCACGGCCCTGAGGAGTACGTGGAGATCGAGAGCCTTCCGCGATACCGGCGCGCGCTGGTGGAGTTCGCGCACGCCGGCGTGCCGTCCGCCGCGGAGGTGTCGCGATAGCGGCCCGCCGCGATCGCGAGCCGGCGCACCGCCGGGCCCGCTACTTCAAGGTCCCGCGCCGGCGTCGCAGGTGGCCCCTGTACGCCGGCATGGGCTTGTGGCTGCTCTTGGGTCTCCTGGCCGTGGGCGTGACCGCCGGCGGCATGGCCATCGACGACACCCTGGAGAAGGCGGCGCCCGACACGGCCGACGCCAAGGCCGCACGACGCACCACCTCGCCGGTGCTGCCGGGCCAGGAGGTCGTGAACGTGCTGCTCATCGGGTCCGACGTGCGCGACGGCGAGACCAACGGCCGCTCGGACACGTTGCTCTTGGTGCGCATGGACAAGCGCAACCAGTTCATCTCAATGCTGTCGATCCCGCGCGACCTGCTGGTGAACATCCCCGGTCACGGTCAGGCGAAGATCAACGCGGCCTACAGCTACTCCACGGCCACGGCCATCGACACCGTCAAGCAGCTCACCGGGCAGCCCATCAACTACTACGTCCGGGTCGACTTCCAGGCCTTCGCCACGGTGGTGAACGAGCTGGGCGGCGTGTTCATCGATGTGGACCGGCACTACCACAACGTCAACTCGGGCGGCGCCAGCAACTTCGCGCCCATCGACATCGAGGCCGGGTACCAGAAGCTCAACGGCAACGATGCCCTCGACTACGTGCGCTTCCGCCACTACGACTCCACCTACCACCGATCGGCCCGGCAGCAGACCTTCCTGTCCGAGCTCAAGCGCCAGTTGCAGGACGCCGGTCCCTTCAAGAACTTCGCGACGGTGCGCAAGGTGCTGGGCAAGGGCATCGAGATGGACATCACCGACCGGCGGACGTTCACCGGCCTGCTGAACCTGGCGCTCACGGTGCCGAAGGACCGGATGGTGCGGTTGGAGATCGAGGGGGCCGACGCCAGCGACCCGACCCTCGGCTCGATCCAGATCGCCACGCCGGAGGAGATCGACAACAAGGTCGCCGAGTGGCTCTCGCCCCAGTTCGAGGCGTCCAAGTCCGCCCCGAAGGCGAAGGTGCCGGCGCCGGCCCAACTGCACGTGACCGTGCTGAACGGCAACGGCCGCCTCCTTGCGGCCGAGTCGATGGGCGAGCTGCTGGCCGCCAAGCGCTACAACGTCCACGTCGGCGGCAACGCCGAGGACTTCGAGTACCCCACCACCACGGTCTTCTGGACGCCCGGCATGCAGGACGCCGCCAAGCGCCTGCGCAACCAGATCGGCGGCGACACCCGCATCGCCGCGCTGGGCCGCAAGGCGTCGGGCAACAACGATCTGGCCGTGGTGGTGGGCCACGACTTCACCGGTGAGCTCAACCCGAAGCGTGCGGCGCCCACCGCGGAGCGTGCGCCCGCCGACGTGGTGAACACCACCTCGCTGGTGGCCCCCCTGCGCGATGTGCAGCGCGAGGCCGGCTTCCGCGTGATGGTGCCCACCAAGGTGCCCAGGGGATCCGAGATCAAGATCGTGCGCAGCTACCGCACCGGCATCCGAGGCAAGAGCGGCGCGCCGGCGGTGAAGGTGGTCGCGAAGATGCCCAACCAGGCCGGCGAGTACTGGGGCATCACCATGACCACCACCGAGGAGCCCGGCATCCTCGAGGGCGAGACCGGCACCGAGCGCTGGGGCACCAAGCGCACGTTCCGCACCTACTACGATGGCCGGAACCTTCAGCGGGTCGCATTCCGCGAGAACGGCGTCACCTACTGGGTGTCCAACACACTTCAGTCGCAGCTGAGCGCCAAGACGATGGAGGAGATCATCAAGTCGATGCGCCCACTCGGGAAGGCCAAGCTGGCCAAGAACGTGTCCGCCACCGACATCCCGGTGCAGACCGAAGGCTCGACACCGTGACGCCGGCGGCCCCGGGGGGAGAGGCCCAGGGCCGGCGCGTCGGGGTGATCGGGGCCGGATACGTCGGCCTGGTCACCGGCGTGTGCCTGGCGTCGCTGGGGCACACGGTCACCCTGCGCGACATCGACGCCGAACGCGTCGCGGCGCTGCAGGCCGGTGAGGTGCCGATCTACGAGCCCGGGCTGGGCGACCTGATGCGCGAGCACGCCGAGCGGCTCACCTACACGCTTTCGCTGCGCGAGATGCTGGACGCGTCCGATGTGGTCTTCGTCGCCGTCGACACGCCCCCGAGCTACTCCGGCGACGCGGACCTGTCGCGTGTGATGAGCGTGGTGGACGAGTTGGAGCGCGTGGGGGCGGGCGCCGCGCACACCCTGGTGATGAAGAGCACCGTGCCGGTGGGCACCGGTGAGCGCATCCGCGCCGAGCTGGACGCGCGCGGGCTGGGCGACGTGGGCTACTGCTCCAATCCCGAGTTCCTCAAGGAGGGCGCGGCGATCGCCGACTTCCTGCGGCCCGACCGCGTGGTGGTGGGCGCGTTCGACGCCGCCGACGGCGACCGCGTGGCGGCGCTGTACGAGCCGTTGGGGGCGCCCATCGTGCGCACCAGCGTGCCGACCGCCGAGATGGTCAAGTACGCGTCCAACGCGTTCCTGGCCACCAAGATCAGCTTCATCAACGAGATCGCGAACGTCTGCGAGGAGGTCGGCGCGGACGTGGACGTGGTGGCGCACGGCATGGGGCTCGACCGGCGCATCGGTCCGTCGTTCCTGCGCGCCGGCATCGGCTTCGGCGGGAGCTGCTTCCCGAAGGACGTGGCGGCACTCAAGCAACTGGCCGGCAACTCCGGCTACCACTTCCAGCTCCTCACCGCGGTGATCGAGGTGAACGAGCTGCAGAAGCGGCGCGTCGTGGGAAAGCTGAAGAAGCACCTCGGCTCGCTGGAGGGGCGCAACATCGCCCTGCTGGGCCTCGCCTTCAAGCCCGAGACCGACGACATGCGCGAGGCGTCCAGCCTGGTGCTGAGCGCACGGCTCCTCGCAGAGGGTGTCCGTGTGAGCGCCTACGACCCGGTGGTGCGGTCCTCGGACCGCCTGGGCGGCGTCCGCATCGCCCAGAGTGCGTTGGAGGCCGCCCGCGACGCCGACGCGGTGGTGCTGGTGACCGAGTGGCACGAACTGGTGAACCTCGACTGGGCCGCGCTGCGCGACGTGATGCGCACGCCCGTGCTGATCGACGGACGCAACGTCCTCGACCCGCACACCATGGCGGAGCTCGGCTTCCTGATGGAGGGGGTGGGACGGCTGCCCTCGGCGGTCGACGCTCCCGCGACCCCCACCCGGATCTGAGGCGCCCATGCAAGCAGTGATCCTCGTGGGCGGCGAAGGCCGACGGCTGCGCCCGCTCACCGACACCCGCCCCAAGCCGATGATGCCCCTGGTCGACCGGCCGTTCGTGGCCCACCAGCTCGACCTGCTGCGCCGCCACGGCGTCACGGACATCATCTTCTCGTGCGGCTACCGGCCGGACGCCCTGCGGTCACACTTCGGCGACGGTGCCGCTTCGGGCGTGCGCCTGCGATACGTGGTCGACCCGGAACCGCTCGGCACCGCCGGAGCCATCCAGAACGCCGGTGACCTGATCGGCGACGGCCCCCTGCTGGTGCTCAACGGCGACATCCTCACCGACCTGGACCTGACCGACGTCATCGCCCGCCACCGGGCCGCCGGCGCGGAGGGCACCATCGCCCTCACCCCGGTCGACGACCCGTCGGCCTTCGGGCTGGTGCGTCTGCATGATGACCTCTCGGTGGAGGAGTTCGTCGAGAAGCCCGGTGTCGACGAGTTGCGGCCGGGCGAGCCCTTCCGGATCAACGCGGGCACCTACGTGCTGGAGCGCTCGGTGCTCGACATGATCCCGGCCGGCGTCGCATGCTCCATCGAGCGCGAGATCTTCCCCCGGCTGGCGGAGCGAGGCCGCCTGTTCGGGCACCCGAGCGAGTGCTACTGGCGCGATATCGGTACGCCGACGTCGTACCTGGCCGCGCACCATGACGTCCTCACCAGCCGGGTCCGGACCGAGGCGGCGATCGACGGCGGCGCGTACCGCGGCCCGGGCGTCCGCGTGGACCCGACGGCGCAGGTGGATGATTTCTCGTCCCTGGGTGCCGGCTCCACCGTCGCCGGCGGTGCGCGCGTCCTCGGCAGCGTTCTGGGAGACGGCACCGCCGTGGGCGCCGGTGCCGAGGTGATCGGCGCCATCGTCGGCGCCTCGGTCAGCATCGGCGACGGGGCCCACATCGCGCCGGGCGCGGTGATCGGCGACGGGGCGGAGATCGCCCCCGGGGCGCGCGTGGAAGGCGAGAGCCCCATCCCCACCGGGGCCCAGGTGCCGGCGCCGGCATGAGCGCGTCCGCCGCCGCGATCCGGGAGCGCGTCGCGGCGCTCGCCGGGGCCGCCGATGCCTTCGCGCGCGGGCGCGACTCGGCGCGCTCCGTGGAGCTGGCGTTCCCGCACACGGCGATCCGCAACGTCGCGATCTGCGGCGTGGGGAACGCCGCCGCGGCGGGGGAGATGGTGCTGGACGCCCACGTGGAACGGGTGCTGGTGCCCACGTCCATCCACGGCGGATACCACCTGCCCGGTTGGGTCGGGCCCGACACGCTGGTGATCCTGCTGTCGGTGTCGGGCGCCACGGAGGAGACGCTCACCTGCGCCTCGCTCGCAACCGAACGCAACGCGCTGTGCGTCGCCGTGACGGGCGGTGGGAAGCTGGGCGGGCACTACGCCGACGAGGGTGTCGCGGTGGTGCCGGTGCCGGTCGACGGCCTGCCGCAGGCCACCACGCCGGAGCTGATCGGCGCGCTCGTGGCACTGCTCGAGCGCACGGACGTGCTGCCCATGCAGGCCGGCGAGTGGGAGGAGGCGCAGGCCGCGTTCGCCGCCTCGGCCACCGCGTGCGGGCCCGGCACCCCCGCCGACGCCAACCTGGCGCGCCAACTGGCGGGCCTGCTGGACGGCGCCGTCCCGCACATCTGGGGCGGTGAGCTCACCGCCGCGATCGCACGCCACTGGGCGGCCGGGATCGCCGAGGTCGCCGGTGTGCCGGCCCACGCCCACGAGCTGCCGTCGCTGGTGCACGACCACCTGCTGGCCTATCCCGGGCTGCCGGAGGCCCTGCGCCCGCTGGTGAAGGTGGTGATGCTGCGCGATCCGCGTCAGCAGCGCCAGATCGTGCGGCGCTTCGACCATGCCGCGGAGCTGCTCGCCGCCCACACCGCGGGCTGCCTCTCGGTCACCGCCGACGGCCGCAGCCCGCTGGCGCGACTGGCCGACCTGCTGATCCTGGGCGACCACGTGGCGCTGTACCTGGCAGAGGCGCGGGGCGTCGACCCGTCCGGCCACACCATCGCCGACGCGCTCACCCAGCGGCTGGCCACCACCACCTTCGGGCGGCTCGAGCAGACCTGAGCCGTCACGGCCGCCGGTCGTCTCCCGGCGCGTTCGCGACACGAGGCGCACACCGCCGGCACGGGACCGGATGCGACCGTGGGGCATGGTCCTGCGCGCCATCCTCGACATCGTGTTGCCGTCGGCGTGCGCGGCATGCGGGCTGCCGGGCACGGGCGCCTGTGCCGGCTGCATCGCCACCCTTCGGCCGCTGGCCGGCCCGTGGTGCACCTCGTGCGGAGCGGCGCACACCACGGCACAGGCCGTTGCACGCTGCGGCGAATGCCGGGGCCGGCTCACCGGTGCACGCCAGGCGTTGTATTACAGCGGCGCGGCGCCCGCGCTCATCACCGTCCTGAAGGACCACGGGCGGCGCGACCTGGCGCCCATCCTCGCCGAGATCACCGCGGGGCACATCCCGCCGCCACCGGCCGGCGCCGTCCTTGTGCCCGTCCCGCTGTCGCGCACGCGACAGCGCAGGCGCGGCTACAACCAGGCCGCGCTGCTCGCCGACGCCCTCGGGCGGCACTGGCACCGGCCCGTCGCCCACCTCCTCCGGCGCACCCGCCACACGCCGCCACAGCGCGGTGCGGGTCGAAGCGCGCGCATCGCCCAGGCGGCCGGCAGCTACGCCGCCCGGCCCGGCGCGCCGGCGGTGCGCTACCCGGTCCTCATCGACGACGTCCGCACCACCGGCGCCACCCTGGCCGCGTGCGCGGCCGCCCTGCATCGCGCCGGCGCCGTCCGGGTCGGGGCCGTCTGCGCGGCCCGCGCGGCCCCGGAGCCATCCGACATGGGTACGATGGGAAGGGCGAGCGAGCAGTCTGTCCTTTCAACCAGGGAGGGGTGCGATGCAGCTGCAGGTGAAGGGGAAGAACGTTTCCGTCACCGACGCCCTCTTCGATCACGCCGAGCGCAAGCTCGAGCGGCTGACGAAGATCCTGCCGGCGTACGACGATGACGCCACCACCGTGGAACTCGAGCTCTCGGTGGAGCGCAACCCCAAGGTCGACCGGCCACAGGTGGCCGAGGTCACGGTCCGCACGAAGCAGGCCGTCCTCCGGGTGCACGAACAGGCCGACGACATGTACGCGGCCATCGACCAGGCCTCCCGCAAGCTCGAACGCCAAGCGCGCCGCTACCGCAGCCGGCGCACCGATCACCACGCGCGCGCCGCCAACGGCGCCCCCGAGGCCGCCGCCCCGGTGGATGCGCCTCCGGCCGGCGTGGCCGTCGCCGACGACGACGGGCACGGTCCCGACACGGCCGGGCGCCTCGTCAAGAGCAAGCGCTTCACCATCGAGCCCATGGGGGCCGAGGAGGCCGCCCTCCACATGGACCTCCTTCACCACGACTTCTACATCTTCCGGAATGAGGCCTCCGGCGAGGTCAACGTCGTCTATCGCCGGCATGACGGCGATTACGGCCTGATCGTCCCTGAGTAGGTGGCGGCTCGCTGCAAATAGGCCCAGATCCCGCGCCGCGGCCGGGGGCCGTGCTGTTCGCACTGTCCCCCGTCCGCGTCACGCGATCTGGTCGTAT
>JBIQJW010000089.1:0-8747 GCA_044507145.1 Actinomycetota bacterium | reverse complement strand
GGCGGCGGCGCTCAGGCGGCACCGGGCAGCACGACGTCGAACCGGCAGCCACCGTCGACGTTGCGCGCGATGATGCGGCCGTCATGGGCGTCGACGATGCCCTGCACGATGGCGAGGCCGAGGCCTGCGCCGGTCGATCGGCCCCACAGATCCTCCGGCGTGCGCGAGACGGTGGCTCGCCAGCCGGCGTCGAACATGCGCGGGATGTCGGCCTCGGCGATGCCGCCGCCGGCGTCGACCACGCTCAGCACGGCGTTCCCCTCGGCATCCACGGTCGTCATCACCGAGATCTCGCTGCCCGGCGGCGAATGCTGGATCGCGTTCGTCAGCAGGTTCCCCACGACCCGCGCGAGCTCACGCGCGTCGCCTTGGACGTTCAGGTCGGGGCTGGGCGCCTCGGTGATGACGATGTCCCGCGCCGCGGCCACCGCGCGAAGCTCGGCGACCGCGTCGCTGACCAGGTCGTAGAGCGAGACGGTCTCGATCGTCAGAACGAGCCTGCCCGACTGGATCTTCGAGAGCTCGAACAGGTCGTCGACGAGGTCGGAGAGGTGATCCACCTGGACGCGCATCCGCCGGTGGAAGCGCTGGGGGTCGTCCGTCATGCCGTCCTCGAGCGCCTCCGCCATCGCACGCAGCCCGGCCAGCGGGGTGCGCAGATCGTGGGAGATCCAGGCGAACAGCTCGCGGCGCGACGCGTCCAGCGCGGCGACTTCGGCGCTCGCCTCCTGCAGGCGGCGGCTCGTGCGCGCAAGCTCGGCCTCGACCGCGGCCAGCTCGGAACGGTCGCGCTCCGGCGCGGCCACCGCCGCGCCGGCGCCGAGATCTGCCGCCAGGCGCCGCAGTCGCTCGCTCTGGCGCGTCACCGCACGGCCGAGCACGAACGCGACGGCGAGCGAGACCACCGAGGCGCTCACGGCGACCCAGATGCCCACGAGCAGATCGTGCGGCGAGAGGAACATCGCCTGGGCGACGGCGACCATCCCGCCCGCCATCGACACCGCCGCCGTCAGCACGACGATCGACAGTCGCACCACGATGGGCGCACGCCGCGCCAGATGCAGCACGAGCAGCCCCGCGGCCCCGACCACGACCGCCACCGCGAGGGCGATCCCCACGATGCCGGCGAGGTCGGCAAGGGGGATCACCCGACCTCCTCGACATCCAGCCGGTAGCCGACGCCCCACACGGTCTGCAGGATGCGCGGGTGCTGCGGGTCGTCCTCGACCTTCTCGCGCAGCCGTCGCATCGTCACCGTGACGGTGGACAGGTCTCCGAACCGCCACCCCCACACCGCCTGCAGCAGCTCCTCGCGCGTGAACGCCCGGCGCGGATGCTTCAGCAGGAACGCGAACAGCTCGAACTCGCGCACCGACAGCACCAGCGGCATCCCGCCCTTGTGGACGATGCGCGCCGAGGGATGGATGCGGAAGCCGCCGAGCTCGAACGGCGCCTCCGGCGCGTAGTCGGCGATGCTGCGGCGCAGCACCGAATGCACCCGCAGCACGAGCTCGCGCGGCGAGAAGGGCTTGGTCACGTAGTCGTCGGCTCCGGCCTCCAATCCGTCGATGCGGTCGTCTGTGCCGCCCAGCGCCGTCAGCAGGATGACGGGGATGTCGGCCGACGCCCGGATGCGACGGCACACCTGCGCACCGTCGATGCCGGGCAGCATGCGATCCATCACGACCAGGTCCGGCGCGACCCGCTCGATGCTCTCCAGCGCCGCGAAGCCGTCCGCCGCCTCGTCGACGATGTAACCCGCCGCGTCGAGATAGGTCTTGACGACCTCGCGCACGGTCTCGTCGTCCTCGACGACGAGGACGCGGCGATCGGCGAGGCCCGCTGCTGCGGCCTCCGGCTCAACCACGGCCATGTGTCCAGGGTAGATCCGACCGGTGCGCGCCCGCTCGTGGGGTGTCGACTGTCCCCGGTTCGTAATGTCCCGCCGTCGAGCGCGGCAGGCCCCTCGCCCTAGCGTCGAGGGCATGGCGGTCGATGTCGTCCTCCCGTGCCTGGACGAGGCGGAGGCGCTCCCCCGTGTGCTCGGCGCCCTGCCGTCCGGCTACCGTGCCATCGTGGTCGACAACGGATCGACCGACGACTCCGCGCGGGTGGCGGCCCGCCTGGGGGCGCTCGTCGTGGTCGAGCCGCAGCGCGGCTTCGGAGCAGCGGTCCACCGCGGCCTGCTCGCTGCCCAGAGCCGGATCGTCGCGGTGTGCGACGCCGACGGGTCGCTCGACCTCGGCCAGCTCGAGCGGGTGTGCGGCCCCGTGCGGGACGGGACCGCCGACCTCGTGCTGGGCCGGCGGCGCCCCACCACGTGGAGCGCCTGGCCCGTCCACGCCCGGCTCGCCAACGCGCTGCTCGCGCGTCGCGTGCGCCGCCGCACCGGCGCATCCGTGCGGGATCTGGGGCCGATGCGGGCGGCCCGCCGGATGGACCTGCTGGCGCTGGGGCTGCAGGACCGCCGCAGCGGGTACCCGCTGGAGATGCTGCTGAGGGCCGCCCGGACGGGCTGGCGCATCGCCGAGGTGGATGTCGACTACGCACCGCGCATCGGTCGGTCCAAGGTCACCGGCACCCTCCGGGGCACGGCGACGGCGATCGCCGACATGTCGCGCCTGCTGCGGGAGGCCGCGCCATGACCGCGGTCGTGGTGATGGCCAAGGCGTGCCTGCCCGGTCGCGTGAAGACCCGGCTGAGCCCGCCGTACTCACCCGCAGACGCGGCGCGGATCGCCGCGGCGAGCCTGGCCGACACGCTCGCGTTCGTCGCAGGACTGCCCGTGCAGCGGCGCATCCTCGCCTTCGACGGCGAGCGGGCCCCGGCGATCGCGGGCTTCGAGGTGATCGCACAGCCCGGCGGCGGACTCGACGTGCGCATCGCCGCCGCGCTCGATGTCTGCGACCAGCCGGCGCTGGTCATCGGGATGGACACGCCGCAGCTCCGCGTCGGGCACGTGCGGCCGGCCCTCGCGGGTCTGGAGCGCGACGACCGGGTCGCCTCGGACGCCTGGCTCGGCCCGGCGACCGACGGAGGATTCTGGGCGCTCGCCATCCGTCGTCCGCGGAGCGACCTGGTCCGCGGCGTTCCGATGTCGCGGGCCGACACCGGCGCCCGGCAGCGCGAGCGCCTGGAGGACGCGGGACTGCGTGTCGAGGCCCTTCCCACTCTGACCGACCTCGACGACGCGAGCAGTCTGGCGGCGGTCCTCGCGCACTCCCCCCGCAGCGGCAGCCTGCACCGCCTCTTCGCCGCCGCCGACCGCCCGCGACCGGTGACGACATGACCGACCTCACGCTCGTGCGCTGGTTCGGCGCCGGCGCCGATGAGCCGTACGAGCACGCGCTGCGCGCCGGGGGCGGCCGACTCCGGCTGCGCGACGCGACGGCGCGCGGCAGCGCACGCCCCATCGATGCGCTGCGGTATTTCGCCGACGCCAGCGCGATGGAGGAGCGCCTCGTGCGGGCGAGGCGGGGGCCGCTGCTGGATGTCGGATGCGGACCCGGCCGCATCCTGCGTGCCGCGCAGCGCGCCGGCCGCCCCGTCCTCGGGGTGGACGTCTCGGCCGCCGCTGTCGGGATCGCAACCGCCCACGGGCTTCCCGCCGTGCAGGTCTCGGTGTTCGACGACCGGGTGCCCGGCACGGGCGAGTGGGAGACGATCGTGCTCCTGGACGGCAACATCGGCATCGGCGGCGACCCGGCCGCACTGCTGGCGCGCTGCGCACAGCTGCTGCGCCCGGGCGGGAGCATCATCGTCGAGACCCACCGCCGCCCCGCGCACGACCGGCGCTTCACGGCCGTCCTCGTGGACGGCACCGGAGCGGCGAGCCTGCCGTTCCCGTGGGCCGAGGTGGGAGCGGCCGCGCTGGCGCGCCATGCTCGCCGCGCAGGGTTGGCTCCTCGCCGTGAGCGCCGCGGCGAGGGGCGACGTTTCGGCGAGCTCGTGCGACTCTGACCGCCGGGTCACCGCCGCCGGCGCCGGATCAGCAGTCGCGCCCCGACGAGGACGCCCAGTGCGACCACTCCCGCCGCGACCAGGAGGCGGCCGCCGTAGTCCCCCTGCAGGATCGTGGGGTTCTCGTTCCCCCGCCCCTGCGCCCACAGCAGCGGCACGACGAAGAGCGTGAGCACGCCGACGACCATGGCGGCCAGTTCGACGAGCCCCGTCACCCCCGCCGGCCACCGCCGCCCCGCCCGACGCAGCCGGCGTCGCGCCAGCGCGAGCGCCGGAACGAGAACCCCGTCATGGACCGCGACCGCCGCTGCGAGCCACACCACCAGCCACGCGAGCTGCAGCGGCGACAGCGCCTGCACCAGGAACAGCACACCGAACCCGGCGAGACCGCACCCGGCCGCCGCGAGCGCTGCGCGCGCCGCTCTCATGCCTGCTCCCGGATCGCGCGCAGCCATTTGGTCTGGAGCACACCGGGGCGAGCGGGCGCGATGATGCGCGCGGGGAAGCCGTGGTCGAGGTCGAGGTCTTCTCCGTTCACCGCGAGCGCGACCAGGGTGAGCGGATCGCGCGCGTACTCGGGCGGCATCGTGGTGATCCGGTAGGGCCCGTGCTGCTGCACGCTCTCGACGCGGACGGTCTTCTCCGGCGCGATGCCCGCGCGGTCGAGCAGGTCGCGCAGCCGCACGCCGCGCCACTGCGCGGTCGTGCTCCAGCCCTCGACACAGGCGATGGGGAGCCGGGCGGACGCCTGCGGGAGCGCCTCCAGCTGCGCGCGCGACAGGGTGAGCAGCTCACGCGGGCCGGCGACCTCGAGCGTCCAGCCTGCGAGCGATGCGTCGGTGACGCCTGCCTGCTGGGCGGTGCGATTGACCGGCAGAGACTGCGGACCGCCACCTTGCACACGCGGCGCGAACGCGTTCAGCGGGGCGAGCGGAGCGAACGCCTGCCCTGCAGTCAGTCCGGTGAGCACGACGGCCGACGCCGCCACGCCGACGAGGAATCCCCGGCGGCCCAGCCCTTCCTGTGCTCCGGTCACGGCTCGTCCTCGGGCTCACGGCGCCAGTGACGGGCGACGAGAGGCAGCTTCACAGCGAGATGGATCGCAAGAGTCCCCATCAGCACCCATGCCAGCGCCCAGTGCGTCGCGGGGAACGAGAAGGGCCAGGGGTACCACTGGAACGTGTTCAGCGTTCCCATCGCCAGCTGCACGAGCGTCACCGCGACCAGCGCCGCGACCGACGCCCGCTCCAGCAGATGACGCAACGACCGCACGGGCGGCCAGTCGAACAGCCGCGGGTAGACCACCCACAGCTTCGCGAGCACCAGCGGGATCAGCCCCGTCCCGACCCCGACGTGCAGTCCCTGCGACCACTGGTACAGCTCCACCGGGCGGGTCGGCAGCACCAGGCCCGGGATCGGGTGCTGCAGAAGGTGGCTGAAGACGCCGGTGACGAAGCACACCGCCACCCCCGCCGCGAGCACCCGCCCGAGCACGACGGCCGTGCGCGGGGTCCGCTCGGCGGCTCCGAGCGCGCGCTGCACCGCGGCGGCGCGCGGAGCGAGCGCGGTGCCGAGCCGGTCGAGCAGACTGCTCATGCCGTCAGTGTGGCGGCCCGGCACCCGGCACGCTCTGCGTCCCGGTGACGAACCGGGGACACCCGACGTCACCGAATCGTAAGAATCTCCCGTGGCCGCGGTCCCGGCGCCGATGCCACCGTGGGGTGATGGAGCGGACGCCGCAGGCGCAGTTCGCCGTGGTCGGCGGCTCAGGACTGTACGCGCTGCCCGGAGACGCACGACGCGTCACCGTGGCCACTCCCTTCGGTCCGCCGTCGGACGACATCGCGCTCGGCGAGTTCGCCGGCACCCGAGTGGCGTTCCTCGCCCGGCACGGCACCGCGCACACCATCCCCCCGCACCGCGTCGATCACCGCGCCAACATCTGGGCACTGGCCCACCTCGGCGTGCAGGCGGTCTTCGCCACCTCCGCCGTCGGAAGCCTCGACCCGGCGCTGCCACCGGGATCGCTCGTGGTGCCCGATCAGCTCCTGGACCGCACCGGCCGCACCGACGGCTCGTTCTTCGACGGCGCCGATGTGCAGCACCTCCCCTTCGCCGACCCGTTCTGCCCCGGCATCCGTTCGGCACTGGCCGCAGGCCTGCACGCTGCGGGCGAGCCCGCCACGACGACCGCGACGGCGGCGATCATCCGCGGCCCCCGGTTCTCGACGCGCGCCGAGTCTCGGGCGCTGCGCGCGGCAGGCGCCGACCTGGTCAACATGACCCTCTGCCCGGAGGCGGCGCTGGCGGCGGAGCTCGGCCTGGGGTACGCGAGTCTGTGCTTCGTGACCGACATGGACGCCGGGGTCGAGGGCGTCGACGACGAACCTGTCACGGCCGACCTCGTGCTGCGCCGGCTGGCCGAGTCGCGACCGCGTCTGATCGCCGTGCTCGAGGCGGCGGTCCGGGCCGTCCCCGGCGACTACGCGCCCCGGCAGCTCATCCCCCGTGAGTCCGTCCTCGCCGTGCTCGCGCTCACCCCGCGGTCGTCGTCATGACGCGGACGCTGCTGGTCACCGGAGGTGCGGGGTTCATCGGATCGCGCATCGTGCAGCGGGCGCGGACGAGCGGGTGGCACGTGCGGGTCCTGGACGCCCGGCGACCCGATCCCGAGGTCCCGGATGCCGAGGTCATCCGCGGCGACGTGACCGACGCGGATGCGGCCGCCGCGGCCGTGCGCGGGGTCGATCTGGTGTGCCATCAGGCGGCGAAGGTCGGCCTCGGCGTCGACTTCTCGGATGCACCCGATTACACGCACGCGAACGTGACCGGCACCGCGGTGCTGCTGCGCGCGATGGCCGCCGCCGGGGTGCGCCGCCTCGTCCTCGCATCGTCGATGGTGGTCTACGGTCCAGGATGCAGCCTGGATCGACTGGGCCGCCTTCCGACCCCGCCGCGCAGGGCCGCGGATCTCGACCAGAGGCGGTTCGAGCCGGTGTCGGAGCGCACCGGCGAGCCGGTCCTGCCCGCGCTCACGGACGAGGACGACCCGCTGGATCCGCAGAACGTCTACGCGGCGTCGAAACTCGCCCAGGAGCACCTGGCGCGTTCGTGGGCGCGCGAGACGGGCGGCTCGGCGGCGCTGCTGAGGTACCACAACGTGTACGGACCGGGGATGCCCCGCGACACGCCGTACGCGGGGGTGGCGGCGATCTTCCGCTCCGCCCTGGTGGCCGGGCGCCCGCCGCAGATCACCGAGGACGGCCGGCAGCGCCGCGACTTCGTGCATGTCGACGATGTGGCCGCCGCGAACCTCGCCGCCGCCGAATGGACGACAGCGCACCCGGGCCGTGCGCGCGCGTTCAATGTGGGATCCGGTCGGACGCGCACCGTCGGCGAGCTCGCAGCGGCCCTCAGCCGAGCGCTGCAGGGGCCGGCGCCGGTGGTCGTGGGTGGATGGCGACCGGGCGACGTGCGCCACATCACCGCCGCGGTGACCAGGGCGCGCGACGAGCTCGGCTGGGCCGCAGCCGTCCCGTTCGACCTCGGGATGGATCAGCTCGCGCAGGAGGCTGTGAGGACGGCGCCGCGATGACGGCTGCGACCGGCCTCACGCGCACCACCGCGGTGAGCAGGGCCGCCGCGATCGGTCTGATCGCCACGGCGGTGCTCATCGGCGTCGCCGTCGCGGTGCCGGGGCTGACCGGCTGGGTCGTCTACGGAGACGGCTTCCCGCCCCTGCACGGATCCTGGGATCCGCGCGTCGGGCCCGGCACGCCGGCAGCCGTCGTGCTGGCGGTCTGCGCGGTCGCGCTGGCGCCGCGTGCGGGGCACTGGCGATGGTGGGCGCTGCAGCTGACGGTCTTCCTCACCTCGATCGCCTGGATGCTGAGCCTGGCCGCCGTCGACGGGTGGGCCGGGCTGGGCGCGGTGCTCGACAACAGCTACGAGTACCTGCGCACGGCGCGCTCGGTGACCGACGTCGGGGAGCTGCTGCGCGAGTTCGTGTCGCGCATCCCCTTCTCCGCGGCCCCCGACAACTGGCCGGTGCACGTGGCGGGGCATCCCCCGGGGGCGCTGCTGTTCTTCGTCATGCTGGTTCGCCTGGGCCTGGGCGAGGCGACCGCCGTCGGGCTCGCCGTCGTCGTGATCGCCGCCACGACCCCCGTGGCCGTCGGCGTGACCCTGCGCCGTCTCGGCACAGAGGCGGCGGCGCGACGGGCCGCGCCGTTCCTCGTGATCGGACCGGCCGCGATCTGGACGGCGGTGTCGGCCGATGCGGTCTTCGCGGCCGTCGCCGCGTGGGCGCTGTGCCTGCTCGCCATCGCGGCGACCAGCCGCGGACGCCTGCAGACGGCGCTGTGGGCGGTGGCCGCCGGCATCCTGTTCGGGTGCTGCGCGATGCTGTCCTACGGCCTGCCGCTGGTCGGGCTCCTCGCACTGGGCGTGCTCATCCTCACCCGGTCGTGGCGGGTGCTGCCGTGGGCGGCGCTCGGGGGCGTCGCGGTCCTGGCCGGGTTCGCCCTCGGGGGCTTCGCGTGGTGGGAGGCGTTCCCCGTGCTCGCGAAGCGCTACTGGGACGGCGACGCGTCGTCGCGGCCGGGGGCGTACTGGGTCTGGGGGAATCTCGCCGCGGTGGCGGTGTCGGCCGGGCCCCTGGTGGGTTCCGGCATCGCCGTCTCCGCCCTCGAAGCGGGCCGCGCGGTGCGGGCGGAGCCGCCGAACGCCGGGATGGACGCGCGCGCTCGCGGCGTGATCGCAGTGCTCGCCCTCGCGGCCTGCGCGTG
>JBIQJW010000088.1:0-8788 GCA_044507145.1 Actinomycetota bacterium | reverse complement strand
GGTCGGCCCTTGGCGGGTCGCTGTCGCTCCGCCTCGGGCCTCAGTTCGGGGGCGTTGGCGTCACTTCGGGGCGTTGAAGGCGCGCCCCTTCGGGGCGTTCATGGGTTCTCTCTCGAGAAAATTCCCTCGTTGGGGCTGTGGGGATGTGGTCAGGCCCGTCAGGGGCTGTCCAACGGCTGGGTGTCAGCCCGGTAGGGCTGTCCCCGGCCGGTCATCTCCACAGACTCAGATCCCGGGAAGATGCCGGTGAGCTGGGCGGCCTCGAACGTGCTCGGCCCACCGGTGGGTGGTGTCGCTGCGCTCGGCCTTCGGCCTGAGTCCGGCCCGGATCAGTCCACCCGGGCTCCGCAGAGGTACAGGCGCCCGTCGCGCATCTCGCTGTTCGCCCCGGTCCAGGGGTGGTGGTCGTGCTGCTGGCCCGGTCCGATCAGGTGCACCACCCGCATGCCGCGAGCCGTGAGCAGCTCGGCGATCAGGCGCCGGTGGCATCGCCACCAGACAGTCTCGGAGCACATGAAGCACGGTGCCGGCTCCCCCAGGGCGTCGTCCAGCGCCCGGCGGTAGTCCGGCCGGGACATCCGGGCCGCATAGCTGCGGAACGCAGCGACCCGGATGCAGTTGAAATGCTCCTCACCGGGCTCCTTCGACCGGCGGCCGCCGAGCTCGACGACGTGGCGGTACGCGATCCCGGCCCGCGCCACGGCATCGGCCAGCGTGGCGCCGTTGAACTGAGGATGGCGCCGCGACCCCGGAAAGCGCCGGACATCGATCAGCGTCCGGACGCTCGCCTCCTGCAGGAGCTCCACGAGTTCGGGCAGCGGGCGCTGCCCGTGTCCCGCGGTCCAGACGGTCGCGGCAGCCATCCCGGCGGCTCAGTGCGCGCCGGCGACCCGTCGCCGGGCCCCGCCCTGCGTCCGGGCGCGTCGCGCCCGCTCCCGCCGTGCGGCGGCGGTGCCCCGCAGGTCGCGCAGCGACGCGCGGATGAGCCGGGACACGTGCATCTGCGAGATGCCGATGCGTTCGGCGATCTCGCTCTGGGTGAGGTCCTCCTCGAAGCGCAGGTGGAGGATCACCCGCTCGCGGGCCGGCAGCTCACCCAGCCCCTCGGCCAGGTCGGCACGCGCCTCCGCGGCCTCGAACCCGGGGTCGACCTCCCCCGGGATGATGGTGGCGCCGTCGTCGTCCTCGGCCGGAATCTGAGACAGCGAGGCGGTGCTGCGCGCCGCGCCCGCCTCCAGGGCCTCCACGGTCTCCTCCTCGGTCAGGCCCGCCTCGGCGGCGATCTCGTCGACGCCGGGGATGTGCCCCTCGCGGGTCGCGAGGTCGTCGCGCACGCGCACCACCCGTGATCGGTTCTCGCTCACCGCGCGCGGCACGTGGAGCGACCACGTCGTGTCCCGGAAGTGCCGCCTGATCTCGCCGAGGATCGACGGCGTGGCGAATCCCGCCAGCTCGGTCCCCCGGGCGGAGTCGAAGCGGTCGACGGCCTTCACCAGCCCCACCGCACCGGCCTGCACCAGCTCCTCCAGCGGCTCGCCGCGGTTGGCGTACCGCCGCGCGAGCGCATGCACCAACGGCATGTGGTCGAGGACCAGGCGTTCACGTTCATCGGTCGTCATGGGCATTGCGACCCTCCTTGCCGTGCGTCGCCGACCCTCCCCGTCCCGGTGCGTGGACGCCGTCCAGCCGAGCGGCGGACCTCCAACGTCCGGTTCCACGTTTCACACGCCGGTG
Organism: Actinomycetota bacterium; assembly: GCA_044507145.1. GTDB lineage: Bacteria > Actinomycetota > Thermoleophilia > Miltoncostaeales > Miltoncostaeaceae > JAVJSF01. Next base: position 7,054 of record JBIQJW010000088.1, on the reverse strand, counting down.
CCGGTGACGCCCCACGGTCTATCGCGCCCATGCGGGATCCTCGAGATACCGGCACCCGCCCTCACCGAACCCGAACACTTCGCTCACATCCTCGGGGGCACCACCGCCCCACACGGCGGTGGCCCCGGTGAGAGCCGGGGCCACCACTTGGGGTACCCGGCCGAAGGGAGGACGGACCCACCCCACGGACGGTCACTCCCCGGTACCCGCACGGCCGAGCGCGAAACATCGCGCTGGCCGGCCTCAGCCGGCGGGCGGCTCCCCGCGCTTGCGCGCGATGTCCTCGGTCTGGGCGGACAGCCACTTGCCCACATGGTTCTCGCGGACGATTCGCTTGATCTGGTCGAGGCGATCGGCGCGCTCCTCGGCCGGCATCGTGAGCGCCCGGTGCAGAGCCTCGGCCTGCGCCTCGATGTCGAACGGGTTGATGGTGAGGGCGAACGACCCCAGCTCCTCGTGGGCGCCGGCGTTCTCGGACAGGATCATCACCCCGTCGCGCTCGTTCACCAGCGGCGCCTCCTTGGCCACCAGATTCATCCCGTCGAAGATGGGGTTCACGATCAGCGCGTCGTAGTGCTTGTAGGCCGCCATGGCCCGCGGCATGTTGTTCGCGATCTTGAGATCGATGGGCATCCAGTCGGTGGTGCCGTGCTTGGTGTTGATGTGGCTCACCACGTCGCGGATGCGCTGCAGGTACTCGACGTACTCCTCCACGTCTTGGCGCGAGGGCTGCAGCAGTGCAAGGAACGTGATGTCCTCGCGGAACTCGGGGTGGCGGTCCAGGAACACGTCGAATGCCTTGAACCCGCGCAGGGTGTTCTTGGAGAGGTCGGTGCGGTCCACGCGCACCACCAGATGGGCGCGCCGGCGGCGCAGGATCACGGCCTCCTCGGCCGCCACCTCGGGTGAGCGCGCCGCGGCCTCGAAGGCCGGTGCGTTCACCGAGATGGGATAGGAGCGCACCCAGACCTCGCGCCCCTCCCACCGCACGGTGCGCCGCTCGTAGTCCACGCGCACGTCGAGCAGGTCCTCGCAGCACAGGAGGAAGTTGCGCGTGTAGCGCCAGGTGTGGAACGCGACGATGTCGTTGGCCAGCAGGCCGCGCAGGATCGCCTCGCGGATGTGGGGCGGCAGCACCCGCCAGTAGTCCGGCTGAGTCCACGGGATGTGAACGAAGAAGTGCAGGAACGCATCCGGGTGGGCCGCCCGGATGGTCTCGGGCGCCGTGTACAGGTGGTAGTCGTGCAGCATCACCACCCGGTCGGGGTCCACGTCCAGCTCGGAGTTGACCACGTTCGCGAAGGCCCGGTTCGCGCGCTGGTACCCCTCCTCCCAGGCGTCGAGCTCCTCGTGGCGGATGTCGGGCGCGTTGCTGAGGTCCCACAGGTAGTGCTGGATGAACCACAGCATCGGGTTGGCGATGACGTTGTAGTACCGGTGGTAGGTCTCCGGCTCGATCGTCACGAACCGCAGGCGCGTATCGAGGCCCAGCTCGGCCAGCGGGAAGCTCTCGCCGGCGTGCTGCGCCTGGAGCTTGCGGTCCGAGGCGGAGATGGCGGCGGAGATCCACAGCGCCGGCGTGTGCTCGGTGAGACCCTTGAGGGCGGTGACCAGGCCGCCACCGCCGCGCTCGTGCAGCAGTTCCCCGTCCTCTCCCGGACGGAAGGTGATCGGCCCCCGATTGGAGACCAGGATCAGCGGGCCCGGTGACCGGTCAGGCACGGGATCCGCCGTCATGTGCGACATGGAGGGTGGACGCGGATCTCCTGTCTCGTCGACGATGGCGCGACGCCGCCGAAGCGGCCGGCACCGTTCGTTCCCCGTCCCCGGTCACGCGAAACACTCTATCCTTCGCCGCCGCGCGCCTTCCGGCCGCACCGATACGTGCTGAACGCCCGTCTCTATCGCACCTGCTGGTTGGTCGCCGGGGTGGCGCTCGTCGTCGCCCTCCTGACCTTGGAAAGCCCGGACCGGGGACCTTCCCCTGCCCTCCCGTCGACCATCGACGGCGAGACGACGCTCCAGCTCTCCGAGCACCTGTCGGCCGTCGCCCCGGTGCGCCCCGCCGGCAGCGAGGCCGATCTGGCCGCCGCCCAACTGGTGCAGAACCAGCTCGCCCAGCTACCGGGCATGGGCGGCAAGGTGCAGGTGCAGGAGTTCGAGGCCCGTACCGACGGGCGTCGCCTGGCGATGCGCAACGTCTACCTGGCGGTTCCCGGTCAGGCCGGGGGCAGCGCGCGCGGCGGCATCGTGGTGGTGGCGCCGCGCGACACGCCGCCCGGAGTGGCCGCCGGCGCCAGCTCCACCGCCATCCTGCTGCGCCTGGCCCGCCTGTCGGTGACCACCCGTCACCTGCGGCCGCACCTGTTCGTCTCCACCGACGGCAATACCGTCGGCCAGAGCGGGATGCGGTGGTTCCTCACGCGCTTCTCGTCGTTCCCGATCGCCGGGGTGATCGTGATCGACGGCCTGGGCGACGCCGCCGGCGATCGCATCCACGTGTGGGCGCGCGGCTCGGACAACAACCAGGCGCTGCGCCTGGCCTACATCGCCGAGAGCTCCATCGGCCGGGTCGGCGCTCGGCCGCAGGCGATCCCGGGCCTCGGGAATCAGCTCATGCGCCTGGCGGTCCCGCAGGCCTTCGGCGACCAGGGGGCCGGGATCGCCGCGGACATCCCGTCGGTGACGCTGTCCGGCCGGGCGGAGACGCCCCTGCGCGAGGGCCCCGCGCCCACGGCGGCGCGCCTGGAGCTGTCGGCCAACGCGGCATACGACCTCCTGAACGTGCTCGATCAACCCGACGCCGTGCCCGGCTCGGACACCAGCGTGGGGCTGGCCGGCCGGCTGGTGCGTCCCACGGTCGCGCGCACCTGCCTCCTGCTGCTGGCCCTGCCGCTGCTGGTGCTCGCGGTCGATGCCGCGGCCCGCATGCGCCGCGGCGGCGCATCGCTGAGGGCGGGCGTGCGCGCCACCGCGGGCCGCATCGTGCCCCTGCTGGTGATTCTCGTCGCCGCCCACCTCGTGGTGCTTGCCGGCCTGTGGCCGGGCACGGCGGCCGGCGGCTTACCGCTCCCCTCGGAGGTGGGCTTCGGCCTGCGCGAGGTGGTGGGGCTGATCCTCGTCGCCGCGGCCGGTGCCGTGGCGCTGTGGGCCGGTCGCCGGCGCCGGCGCGTCACCCCCCTGGAGAGCGAGGGCCCGGCGGCCCTCATCCTGCTGGGAGTCTTCCTGGTGGTGCTGTGGATCGTGAGCCCGTTCGCGCTGATCCTGGCCCTGCCGGCCGCACACGCGATGACCCTGGCCGGCGCGGTGGAGCGGGTGTGGCAGGTGCGGGTGCTCGCTGCCGTCGGCGCGATCCCGCTGCTTCTGCTGGTGCTGAGCCTGTCCGGCACGCTGGACCGCGGTCCGCTCTCCACCACGTGGTACCTGCTGGAGACGACCGCCAGCGGCGCGCGCGGCGCCACCGGTCCGCTGATGGCCGCCCTGATCGGCGGGTGCCTGTGGGCGATGCTGGTGTTCGCCACCGTGCGCGCCCGGGAGATCGCCGACCCCACCGGTGCCCTGCGCCGCCGCCGGCCGCGCCTGCGCCTGCAGATCGAGCGGGTGCCGGTGCACCGGCGTCGCCTGGCCAGTGACGCGGAGGCCGATGCGCCCGCCGGGCCGGACCGTCCGCGCCGGCGCCGGCGCGGACGGAGCGAGCGCCGGTGACCGGGACGGCATCCGGAGGGGTGCCCGGCGCGTATATTCCGCCGGTGCCCGACGCCCCCCTCACCGGCCTCGTGTCGGTCGTCGTCCCGGTCTACAACGAACACGAGTCGGTCCGACCCTTGGCGCAGGAGCTCTTGGAGGTGCTGCGCGGGCTGGGGCGGCCGTTCGAGATCCTGTTCGTCGACGACGGCTCGTCCGACGGCACGGATGCGCACCTGGATGCCCTTGCCGGGGAGGTCCCGGAGATCGGCGTGGTGAGCCTGCGGCGCAACTTCGGCAAGGCCGTGGCCCTGATGTCCGGCTTCCGCGAGGCGCGCGGCGAGGTGATCGTCACCATCGACGGCGACCTCCAGGACGATCCGTCGGAGATCCCGGCGCTGCTGGCCGCCCTGGACGAGGGCGCCGACCTGGTGAGCGGCTGGAAGCGCGACCGCCAGGATCCCTGGAGCCGGCGCGCGGCCTCCAAGGTCTTCAACGGCGTCACGGCCAAGGTCACCGGCAGCACGCTCCACGACCTGAACTGCGGCTTCAAGGCCTACCGCGCCGAGGTGGTGCGCAGCCTCGCGCTCACCGGCGACCAGTACCGCTACATCCCGGTGCTGGCGCAGAACGAGGGGTTCCGCGTCACCGAGATCCCCGTGAACCACCGTCAGCGGAAGTTCGGCCGCAGCAAGTACGGGCTGGAGCGGTACCTGCGCGGCTTCCTGGATCTGATGACCATCACGTTCATCGGGCGCTACCGCAACCGGCCGATGCACCTGTTCGGGGGCCTCGGCACCGTGATGATGGTGATCGGCGTCCTCATCTGCGCCTACCTCGCCGTGCTGCGCTTCACCGGGGAGGGCATCGGTGGCCGGCCCCTGTTGCTGTTCGGCGTCCTGCTGATCGTGGTGGGCGTGCAGCTCTTCACCATCGGATTGGTGAGCGAAATGCTGCAGCGCTACCACGTGCGTCCCCAGGACGACGAGGCGCGATCGCGGGTGGCGCGCATCCGACGATGAGGGTGATGTGGCTGGGCACGTACGAGCGCGACTACCCGCGCACGCGCGTGCTCATCGCGGGCCTGCGGGAGCTTGGCGTCGACGTGGTCGAGTGCCACCGGCCGGTCTGGGAGCGCACGGCCCACAAATCGGGCGGGTTCCTGCGCCCTCTGCCCCTCCTGGGGGCGGGGCTGCGCGCCGCGGCCGCGTGGGCCGTGCTGCCGGTGCGGGCGGCCCGTTCCGGGCCGGTGGACGTGGTGGTGGCCGGCTACATGGCCCAGCCGGACGCGATCCCGGCGTGGGCGGTGGCGCGGGCCAAGGGTGCCCTGCTGGTGGCCGACATGATGATCTCCCTGGCCGACACGCTCGCCGGCGACCGCGGGGTGGCCGGGCGCAACATCGGGCGCATCCTGGCCGGGGTGGACCGCACCACGCTTCGTCTGGCCGATCTGGTGCTGGCCGACACCCGCGAGCACGCGCGCTTCTTCCACGAGCGGTTCGGGGTGCCGTACGAGCGGCTGGTGGTGGCGCCGGTGGGCGCCGAACCGGAGCGCTTCACGCCGGCGCCGCCGCCGGACGGGGCGCCGCACGTCCTCTTCTACGGCAAGCTCTCGCCGCTGCACGGTGTCGCCACGGTGCTGGAGGCCGCCCGCATGCCGGGGGCGCCGCCGGTGCGGCTGATCGGCGACGGCCAGCTCGGCCCGTGGCTGCGCGAGGAGCTCCACCGCGAGCGCCCGCCCGGACTGCGCTGGGATGCGTGGGTGCCCTACGGCTCGCTCCCCGGCGAGATCGGCGAGGCCGCGATCTGCCTGGGGATCTTCGGCGAGAGCGCCAAGGCCGCGCGCGTGGTGCCGAACAAGGTGTGGCAGGCGATGGCGGTGGGCCGGCCGATCATCACCGCCGACAGCCCGGGCATCCGGGAGGTGCTCACCGACGGCGAGAATGCGCTGCTGGTGCCGGCGGGCGATGCGGCCGCGCTGGCCGACGCGATGCGCCGTCTGGCCGGCGACGCCGCGCTGCGCGCGCGCATGGGCGCCGCCGCACAGGCCGCCTACCTGGCCGGCGGAAGCCCCGCGGCGGCCGCGACGCCGCTGCGCGATGCGCTGATGGCGCGGGGCCGCCGGTCCGCTACCCTGCGACGTCGATGACGACCACCGACGTCACCGCCCACGACTGGGGCGACGCACCCGAGCTCTACGGGCCGCGGCACGACTACCGCGAATCGCTGGTGCTCCGTCGTCTCCTGCCGGCCCTCCCCGGTCCGCGGGTGCTGAACGCCGGCGCCGGGGCCGGCAGCCTCACGATGAAGCTGGTGGAGGCGGGGCTGCACGTCACCTCCGTGGACGCCAGCGTGCCGTTCTGCGACTGGGTGCACGCGGCGCTGGCAGCGCGCGGGCTGGCCGACATGCACCCGGTGGTGCGCGCCGAGCTGGGTTCCGGCGTGCTGGACCTCGAGCCCGCATCCTTCGACGCGGTGGTGTGCGCCGAGGTGCTGGAACACCTGGACGACGACGCCGCGGCGCTGCGCGAGTTCGCGGGCGTCCTGCGCCCCGGCGGGTTGCTGCTGGTCACGGTCCCCGCCAACCCGTACCGCTACGACTGGACCGACCAGTGGGCGGGCCACCGGCGCCGCTACACGGTCGACGGGCTGGCCGACCGGATGCGGTCCGCAGGATTCACGCAGGTCGACGTCCAGGGGTGGGGCTTCCCGCTCACCGGGCTGTACCACCGCCAGGTCTACCGTCGCGCGCTGCGCCGGCGCCTGGGCACGGGCCACGGCGACGGCCTCGGCGGCGCGCCGCCGCGCCTGGTGTCGCGCCTGGTGCGCGCCGCGCTCGAGATCGACACGGCGTTCATCGGCCGCCGGCCGGGGTACCACGGCCTGATCGCCGTGGCGCGGCGTGGCGATCACGGCGTCTGAGGAGGAGGCGGCCGCCCCACCGCCGGCGAAGGGCCCCTGGCGTCGGCGCCTGGGGTATGCGGCCGGCCTGCTCATCTGCATCTTCCTCGGCTACGCGCTGGTGCGCGGCTGGCAGGGGGTGCGCGAGTACGAGTGGGACCTGCGGCCCTGGCCGTTCGCCGCGGGGCTGGCGGTGCTGGCGCTGTTCTACCTGGTCAGCGGTCTCGGCTACATCCTCATCCTCGAGCGGCTCCACCGGCCGTGTCCCCCGCGCCTGGTGGTCCTCTCCATCTGGGCCCGCTCGCTGCTGGGGCGCTACGTGCCGGGGAGCGTCCTGATGGTGCTGGGGCGCGTGGTGCTCAGCCACGAGCGCGGCGTGCCGCGCCGCGCCAGCGCCGCCGCGATGGCCTACGAGTACGTCCTCTCGGTGGGGGTCGCCGCGCTCGCGGCCGGCATCTTCGTGGTGGTC
>JBIQJW010000087.1:4898-8905 GCA_044507145.1 Actinomycetota bacterium | reverse complement strand
ATGACGGCCTTCACCACCACCATGCCCGTCCGCCTCGACCCGGCCTCGCGCACGCTCGACCGGATCGTCGATCTTCCCCCCGACAACCGGTCGATCACCTTCGGCGCGCACGGCGACGTGGCCGCGCACTACAAGATGACGCCGAAGAACCCGCTGCCCACCACCCTGGACTACATGGTCGCCGCGGTCGCGGGCTGTCTCATCGGCACCTTCGCCGGATCGCTGATGCGGGCACGGGTGCCGGTGTCGCCGGCCACCCTCAGCGGGCAGGTGAGCGGTGACGTGGAGGCCGACGAGGACAACGTGCTGGTGCTGCGCCGGATCACGGTGGAGTACACGCTGGAGCTCCCCGAGGAGCACGCGGCGCGTGCCCGGGAAGTCCACGACGGGCACGCCGCCCGGTGCCCCAACGCGCGCAGCGTCGCCGGCGCCATCGAGGTGACGACCCGCCTGACCGTGGTGCCGCCCGCCGCCTGACGTCCCCTCGGGGCGTCCGCCCGGGCGCCCCGGTCGTCACTCCTGCCCGCCCCAGGCCCGATCGGCCGGCTCCAGGGCGGGTCGGTGGCGCGCCAGCGCCTCGCGGTCGGTGAGATCCAGGCGCAGAGGCGTGATCGACACGTATCCCTCGCGGATCGCCCAGACGTCGGTGTCCGGCGCCGGCTCCTCCACGGGGGCGACCGTGAACCAGTAGTGCTCGCGTCCCATGGGGTCGGTGCCGGCCACCACCCGTCCGTCGTAGTGGTCCACGGCCTGCTCGGTCCAGCGCACGCCGCGCGGCTCGAAGGGGATGTTGACGTTCACCAGGTCCGGGCCCTCATCGCGCAGCAGCAGGTCCAGCGCGCGTTCCACCCACGGCTCCATCGCATCGGGATCGCCGGCGTCGCGTGGGGCCGGGGCGCTCACGGCGATGCCGCGGACACCCAGCAGTGCCGCCTGCTTGGCGGCCGCCAGCGTGCCGGAGTGCCAGATGGCGGTGCCGACGTTTAAACCGAGGTTGATCCCGGATAGGACCAGATCCACATGGCCCCACAGATGCACTCCCAACGCGACGCAATCGGCGGGGGTGCCGTCCACCCGGTAGGCCTCGATGTCGTCGAACAACTCCGTGCGCTGTTGGCGCACGGGCCGAGAGGCGGTGATGGCATGGCTGGCCGACGACTGTTCGGCATGTGGCGCGACGATCCGCACCTCACCCAGCCGGCGGGCGGTGCGCGCCAGCGCGGCGATGCCGGGGCTGTAGATCCCGTCGTCGTTGGACACGAGGATCCGCATGTCGGACCTCCCTGGTCGTGGTCGCATCCCTGCACGGGGCGTACCCGATGCGGGTGAACCTCATTCACAACCCCGGCGCAGGGGAGGAGGACCACGGCCCGCGGGAGCTCATCGCAGCGATCGAGCGGGCCGGCCATCGTGTGGACCATGCGTCCACCGACGATCCGGACTGGCGCGACGGGCTGGAGGGACCGGCCGACCTGGTGGTGGCCGCCGGTGGCGACGGGACGGTGCGCACGGTGTTCATCGCGATGGCGAAGCACGGGTGCCGCACACCGGTCACGGTGCTGCCGCTGGGGTCGGCCAACAATGTGGCGCGCGTCCTCGGGCTGGCCGGCCGCGACGCCGGTGAGCTCGCGCGCGAGTGGGAGCGGGCCCGGCCGCGGCGCTACGCGGTGGGGGAGCTGCGCACCCCTCACGGACCACTGCAGTGCGTGGAGTCGGCCGGGGGAGGCGTGTTCGGGGCGGTGTTGGAGCGCGCGGCGCAGGAATCGGAGCCCACCGGCGAGCGCAAGCGCCTGCGCGGCCTGGAACTCCTGGCCGAGGCGGTGGCGGCCGCGCCGGCGGTGCACTGGCAGCTCGAACTCGACGGCCGCGACCTCTCGGGCGACTACATCGCGGTGGAGGCCCTGAACGGCCGTGAGTTCGGTCCCAATCTCGCCCTGGCGCCGGCCGCACGCGCCGGCGACGGCCTGATCGACCTGGTGCTCGTGGGTCCCGGCGAGCGGGCCGCGCTGGCGGCGCTGGTGGCCGCCCACGAGGGGAGCGGGGGTGATGCGGCCCCGGCGCCACCGACCGTGCGCGGCCGGCGGTTGTTGCTGCGCGCGCCCCGCGGCGAGCCGTTCCACGTCGACGACGACCTGCACGCCGCCCCGTCGGGGGAGCTCAGCTACGACCGGCTGGCGGTGGAGGTGCTGATCCCGCCGCCCGCGCGACCGGTCGATCGTCGCTGATTCTCAGCTCGGGAAGCCGATGTGCAGCACCGCGTCGCCGTGCAGATGGCGCGCCGCCCTGGCCGAGGCGGTGGGCGTACTCCTCGCGCGGGTCTGGGCCGGCGCTTACGCCCGCCCGGGCGTGACGTCGAGCGGTGTGTCGGGGTCGGCCCGGCCGGCGCGCCGGAAGCGCTCTCCCAGCGCGGCGATGTGCGCCACCAGTTCGGGCGGCGATTGGACCTCGAAGTCGACGCCCAGCATCGCGATGCGCAGCGCCAGCCAGTCGAGGTCGTGATCCCAGGTGCGCATGCGGCAGCGCCGCTCGTCGATCGGTTCCACGTCGCCCCACACCTCACGCCGTGCCGTCAGGTCGCCGGCCGAGATGTGCAGGATCACCTCGGCCTCGTGTCTGGGCGTGGCCGAGCGGCTGGCGGCGATGTAGCCGGCGGCATCGCCCCCGGGGATCGGCCGGGGGGCGAACGCGGTGCCGCCCGCCCACGGGCGGGCCATGCGGTCCAGCCGGAACGTGCGCCAGTCGTCGCGCCGCCGGTCCCACGCGAGCAGGTACCACCGGTGCCCCACATGGCCGACGGCGTGCGGCTCCACGTCGCGGCGCGCGTCGGTGCCCCGCCGGTCGCGGTAGTCGAAGCGCAGCGGCTGGTGGTCGCGGCAGGCGGCGGCCACCGCGGTGAGCACCTCCGGATCCACGGTGGGGCCCGAGGGCGGCAGCGTGCTGGTGGCGGTGCCCACCGCCTGGATACGGCTGCGCAGGTGGGCGGGCAGCACCTGCTCCAGCTTCACCATCGCCCGCACGGCGGTCTCCTCGATGCCGGCCACGCCGGCGCCCGCAGCGGTGCGCAGGCCCACGGCGATGGCCACCGCCTCCTCGTCGTCCAGCAGCAGCGGCGGCATCGCGGTGCCGGCCTGCAGGCGGTAGCCGCCGGCGGGTCCGGTGAGCGAATCGACCGGGTACCCCAGGTCCCGCAGGCGCTCCACGTCCCGGCGCACCGTCCGCTCGGATACCGCGAGGCGAGCGGCCAGCTCCGGGCCGCGCCAGTCGCGCCGTGTTTGAAGCAGCGCCAGGAGTGCGAGCAGACGACTGGATGTCGACCCCTGTCCCATCGGCCGCAATGTTCCCACCGATTGCGGACAGAACCTGACCTGGAACACCCGTACGGTGCCCCGCATGACGACGCACAGCGAGAACTCAGCCGCCATCCGCGTGCGCGGACTGGCGAAGTCCTTCGGGAACGTGCGCGCCCTGGACGGCATCGACCTGGAGGTGCCTGCGGGCACGGTGCTGGGCGTCCTCGGGCCGAACGGGGCGGGTAAGACCACGGCCGTCCGCATCCTCTCCACGCTCCTGCGCCCCGACGCCGGCACGGCCGAGGTGGCCGGAATGGACGTGGTGACCCAGGCCGCCGCCCTGCGCGCGCGCATCGGGCTGGCCGGGCAGTACGCGGCGGTGGACGAGAACCTCACCGGCACCGAGAACCTGGTGATGGTGGGCCGCCTGTACGGGATGTCGCGGCGCGCGGCGCGGGCGAGGGCCGCCGAGCTGCTGGCCCGCTTCTCACTCAGCGATGCCGCAGACCGGCCCTCCAAGACCTACTCGGGCGGCATGCGCAGGCGCCTGGACCTGTCTGCCGCGCTGGTGGCCCACCCGCCGGTGCTGTTCCTGGACGAGCCCACCACCGGTCTCGACCCGCGCAGCCGACTGGACCTGTGGGAGACCATCGAGGGCCTGGTGGCCGACGGCACCACGGTGCTGCTCACCACGCAGTACCTGGACGAGGCCGACCG
>JBIQJW010000087.1:0-4798 GCA_044507145.1 Actinomycetota bacterium | reverse complement strand
TGGCCGACGGCACCACGGTGCTGCTCACCACGCAGTACCTGGACGAGGCCGACCGCCTGGCCCACCGCATCGCCGTGATCGACCACGGGCGGGTGATCGCCGAGGGCACCGGCGACGAGCTGAAGGACCGCGTGGGCGGCGCCCGGGTCGCGGTGCAGGTGGCCGACGCGGCGGCGGTGCAACCGGCCGCGCGTGTGCTGGCGGCGATGTCCGACGACGAGGTCCCCGGCGTGGACGACCTGGTGGTGAGCGTGACCGTGCGCGAGCGCGGGGGCGCGATCGTCGACGCGATCCGGCGTCTGGACGCCGCGGGCATCCCGGTGGAGGACGCGTGGGTGAGCCGGCCGACGCTGGATGACGTGTTTCTGGCGCTCACCGGCCGCGCCGCCGAACCGCGCGAGGACGAGTCCGAGGAGGTTGCGGCATGAGGCGCCTGATCGCCGACACCGCGGTGATGGCCGAGCGCAACCTGGTGCGCCTGCCGCGATCGCCGGATCTCCTCATCGGCTTCACGATCCAGCCGGTGATGTTCGTGTTGCTCTTCGTGTTCGTCTTCGGTGGCGCCATCAGCACGCCCGGCTACGACTACGTCGACTTCCTCCTGCCCGGCATCCTGGTGCAGAACATCGCCTTCGGCGGCTTCTACACCGCCCTGGGGCTGGCCGAGGACCTCACCAAAGGGCTCATCGACCGCTTCCGGTCGCTGCCCACCGCCCGCGCGTCGGTGCTGGCGGGCCGCACGGTGTCGGATGTGGTCACCAACCTGCTGGCGGTGATCGTCCTGCTGGGCACCGGGCTCATCTGCGGGTTCCGATTCGACGCCGGCATCGGCGGGATCCTGGGCGGAGTGGCGCTGCTGCTGCTGATCGGGTTCGCGTTCTCGTGGATCTTCGCGCTCATCGGCCTGATGGTGTCCTCGCCGGAGGCCGCCAACGGCGTGGGCTTCACGCTCATCTTCCCGATCACCTTCATCTCCTCCGCGTTCGTGCCGGTGGAGTCGATGCCCACCGGGGTGGAGCAGTTCGCCGAGTACAACCCGGTGACCGTGATGGTGGATGCTATGCGGGCCCTGTGGCTGGACGCGCCGGCGGGCAACGCCGTGTGGGGCGCGGTGGCGTGGTCGGTGGGCCTGGTGGCGATCTTCGCGCCCTTGGCCGTGGCCAAATACCGCCGGGCCACCTCACGCTGAGCGGGCGATGCGGGCGGCACGGGCCTTTGGGCCCGGTGGCGCCCGCATCTACGATCGCCAGGTGCTCTGCCTTCTCGACCTGGACGCCTTCTTCTGCGCCTGCGAAGAGGTGCGCCGTCCCGAGCTGGCGGGGATCCCGTTCTGCGTGGGCGGCGACCCGGCCGGTCGCGGCGTGGTGGCCACCGCGAACTACGCGGCCCGGGCGTTCGGGGTGGGATCGGCGCTCCCATCGGCCGAGGCACGCCGCCGCTGCCCGGAGCTGCTGTTCCTGCGCCCGGACATCGCGCACTACCGCGAGGTGTCGCGCACCATCTGGGAGGCGCTGCGCGGCCGCTCGCCGGCGGTGCAGCAGACCGGGATCGACGAGGGGTATCTCTCGGTGCCCGACGACGCCGACCCGCACGCGTTCGCGCTGGGGCTGCAGCGGACGGTGGCCGACGCCGCCGGCGTGACGTGTTCGGTGGGGGTGGCGGCGGTGAAGGTGGCCGCGAAGATCGCCGCCGACATGAACAAGCCCGCCGGCGTCACGGTGGTGCCCGCCGGCACCGAGCGCGCGTTCCTGGCCCCGCTGCCGGTGGAGCGCCTTCCCGGGGTGGGTCCACGCACCGCGGCGCGCCTGCACGCGCGCGGCATCGCCACCATCGGGGCGCTGGCGGACCTGGGCGACGGGGCGCTGGCGGAGGCGATGCCCGGCGCGGTCGGGCACGACCTGCGTGCGCGGGCCCGGGGTGACGACCGTCGCCCGGTGGACCCCGAGCCGGCCGAGCCGGTGCAGATCTCTCGCGAGCTCACCTACGAGCGCAACATCCGCCGCTTCTCGGACCTGGATCGCGAGCTGGTGCGCCTGGCCGAGCAGGTGGCCGATCGGCTGGACGAGCGCGGGCGAGCGGGGCGCACCGTGGTGGTGAAGCTGCGCTATGCCCGCGACTTCCGCACCATCACGCGCTCGCACACCCTTCCCGCCGCCACCCAGGACCGCGCGCTCATCGCCGCGGTGGCCCGTTCCCTGGCCCACGAGGCGCTGCGCGCCGACCCGGGGCACCTGCGGCTGGTGGGGGTGGGGGTGGCCGGCCTGGCGGCGCAGTGGCAACTGGCGCTGGTGAATCCGCCGGCCCCGGACGGCGACCCGGTCTGAGGGCGGTCCGGATGGTGCCGCCCCGGCACCCGCCTGCCGTCAGCGCCTGCGGACGGTCGCTCGCAGGTCGGTGCGGGCGACCGGGTGATAGAGGCCGTAGTGCCCCATCAGGTCGCTCCACCACTCGGCGCTGGTGTGCCACGCGTCCAGGCGCTCGTCGGGCGGCGGCGGGGCATCGGCGACGGCCTCGGCCGGGATGCCCAGCACCGTGATGACCTCTCCGGCGCCGTGGTCGACCGCGGCGATGGCGGCGGCGGGGAGGTACCCGAGCCGGCCGGGCGGCCCGGGGCGGCGGCGCAGCCGCACCCCGCGCTCGCGCACCGCCTCGACCTCGCCGATGGGGTCGCCGGCGTGGCTGTGGACGCGGTAACCGATCATCCTCTGGGGAAGAGATCCGGGATTCAACGGCCGCTCCTTTCCGCGCGGCAGATAGTTCGTATTGCGATCAAAACCCGCCCACCCCGGTGGGTCAAGCGATGCGCCGCCGGGGCGACCGGCTCAGTCGTGGGGCGGGCCGTCGGCACCGTCCAGATGGGCGGCCGTGAGGCGCACCACAGCCGCCAGCGCCCGGCGTTCGGACTGCAGGTCCCGCACCGTCGCGGCCAGCCGCCGCTCGCCCTCCGGGGTGACGCCCAGGAGCACGGATCTCGCGTCGTGCGGTGAGCGCTCGCGGGAGATCAGGCCGGCCTCCTCGGCGCGCGCGGCGAGTTCGGTGACGGTGTTCCTGGCCAGGTACATGCGGGCGGCCAGGTCGGTGACCGTGGCACGTTCGCTGCCGTCCGGGGCGCCCTTGATGAGCAACAGCAGGAGCTGGCGCGGCGGGGTGAGGCCGTGCCGGGCGGCCAGCTCCTCGCTGCGATGCAGGAAGCCGCGCAGCGCGGTGCGGAAGGCCGCGGCGTCCCGGTAGTCGGGCGTCCGGTCCGACGGTGCGGGGTCGGTGGGCATCGGGCTCCTCGGTGCGGCGTCGTCCGGGCCAGCGTATCCGCGCCACCCCGCGGCGTCTGCGGCACCCCGCGGGCCCGCCGAGGCGCGCTATTGTCGCCACCGGACCCCGATTCGAGGTGACGTGTGGCCGCGCCCGACGCGCTGCGCAAGTCTGACTTCGCCAACATCGACGCGCGTGTGAGGTGCCCCGCCGACGATTGCCTGGGCGACCTGCTGCTGATGCCCACCGGCGTGGCCGACCACGACGGCGTACCGGAGTTCCACCCGTTCACGCAGTGTCCGTTGTGCGGCCGCGACTACGCGATCGCGTCGGACATGAGCGACCGGGATCTCTACCTGCGCATCGCATGGCTACGGGCCAACCCGGGGTCCGATCCGGACGCGATGCCCAGCGCCTGACGCCGCCCGGCCCAGCAGCATCGGCACCAGCCCCGCCGCGCCGGCGGCCACGCCCACCGCACCCCATGCGCCTCCCACGGCCCACACCGCGAACATCGCGATGGTGGCGCACTCACCCGCCAGGCCCGCCACGCCGGTGATGGTGGCGCGAGCCGGCCCGGTGATCGCCTCCTGCAGGCGCACATCGGCCACCACGCCGGCGAACGTCCAAACACCGTAGGCCACGGTCACGCCCGCGACGCCGACGGGCTGAGCCGCCGCCACGGCGACCGCCAGGACCACGGCCGCCAGCGCCAGCAGCGGCGCGAGCGACGCGGCGCCGAGGGTTGCGGCCCGGCCCCCGAGGGCCGACCCGGCGGCCCCGGCCAGTGGGATCGCGAGGAGCACCGGCGGCACGGCCACCGTCGAGACGCCCCACCCGGCCGCCATCAGCGGCGTGTACTCCTCCACCGCGGCCAGAGCCGCGAGCAGCGCCACCGCGCCGGTGGCGGCCCGCACGGCCACCGAGCCGCGCGCGGTCCGCAGGCCCTCGCGCAGCGGGCGCCCGCCGTCGCCGTCCGCCGGGCGTCCGGCCGGGCGCAGATCCGGCAGCGTGAGGGCGAGTGCGGCCGCAGCGGCGCAGGCCACGATGCTGGCCACACCGGCGGCCGCCACGCCGCCCGTCGCCGCCAGGATGCTCGCCGCGCCGGCCACCGGCACCTGAACCGCGAACCCCGCCGCCTCCGCGCGCCCCAGCCCCGGACCGAAGCGCTCCGGTGCCCCCAGGGCGCTCAGGCCGTCGTGCAGCAGGGCGCGGAATGCGCTTCCGGCCAGCGACCCGCCCACGCCCCACAGCGCGAAGCCGATCGCGAACCCGGCGAACGTGGGCATCGCCAGCCACAGGGTGTACGCGCCGGCCTGCAGCAGGCCCGCGGCCGCCAGCGCTCCCCGTCGCGAACGGCGGTCGGCGAACGCGCCGGCGGGGACCTCGGCGACCACAGCGGTGGCCGACCAGATCGCGAACAGCGCCGAGATCCCCGCCTCCGAGATGCCGGCGTCGGCGAACAGCAGGACGTACAGCGGGTACAGCGGCACCAGGTCCGACAGCCCGCGCCATGCCACCGCCCGGCGCGCGAAGGCGGCGGGCGCGA
>JBIQJW010000086.1:0-8958 GCA_044507145.1 Actinomycetota bacterium | reverse complement strand
GTGGCGATGCCCCGCCGTGCCCGTGCACGGCCCGTGACGAGGAGACCCTCATGCCGCATCCGACGCCCGCCGGCCCCCGGCCGGCCCGCATCACCATGGTGGGCTGCAGCGCCCCCAGCCACATCCACCCCGGCCTCGCGGTGATCCGCGAACTGGTCGACCGGGGCCACCACGTGCGCTACGCGGTGGGCGAGCCGTTCGCCGACATGGTCGCCGCGACGGGGGCCGAGCCGATCGCGCACCCCACGCTGCTGCCGGCGCCCGGCGGGCCGCGCGACACCTGGCCCGAGGACCTGATGGCCGCGATGACCATCTTCCTGGACGAGGGCATCGCCGTGCTGCCGCACCTGCTCGATGCGCATGCCGACGCGCCGCCCGACCTGGTGCTCTACGACATCGGCGGACTGGCCGGGCCGCCGGCGGCCGCCCGGTGGGGCGTGCCGGCCGTACAGCTCTCGCCGGCGATGGTGGCGTGGGAGGGCTACGAGGAGGACATGGCCGAAGTGATGGACCCGCTGTGGGCGTCGCCGGGCGGCGTCGACTACCGGCGCCGGCACACGGCCTGGCTGCGCGAGAGCGGCGTGACCCGCTCGTCGCCGGACGTGCTGGGCCGTCCCGAGCACTGCGTCGCGCTGATCCCGCGACCCCTGCAGCCCAACGCCGAGCGCGTGCGCGATGACATCGCGTTCGTGGGCCCGTGCCTGGACCCGGCGCGGCTGTCGGAGGGCGGTTGGGATCCGCCCGCCGATGACCGGCCGCTGCTCTACGTCGGGTTCGGCACCGCCTACACCGACCGCGCCGACATCTACCGCGCGTGCATCGAGGCGTTCGCCGACACCGGCTGGCGCGTGCTGATCGCCGTCGGCCGTCAGGTGAGCGCCGACGATCTCGGCCCGCTGCCCGAGGGCGTGGAGATCCGGCCCTATGTGCCGCAGTTGGCGGTGCTGGCCCATGCGAGCGCATTCGTCACCCACGCCGGCATGGGCGGCTGCGCCGAGGGGCTGTGGTTCGGGGTGCCGATGGTGGCCGTGCCTCAGGCCGTCGACCAGTTCGCCAACGCCGATCGGCTGGCCGAGCTGGGGGTGGGCCGCCACCTGCCGTCCGACGAGGTGACACCCGAGCGCCTGCGCGACGCGGTGCTCGGTCTGGTGGGCGATCCCGAGGTGGCGGCGCGATGCGCCACCTTGCGCGAGCAGGTGCGCGCCGGTGGCGGTGCGGCGCGGGCGGCCGACATCATCGAGGCGCACCTCGATCGCCCGCCCGCGGGTTGGAGGTCTTAGACGGAGCTGGCGGCCTCGAGGTCGCGCACTTGGCCGGCGTCCAGCCGCAGGTCCATCGCCGGGAGGAGCTCCTGCACCTGGGCGACGGAGGTGGCGCTGGCCAGCGCCGACACGATCGCCGGGCGCGTGAGCACCCAGGCGATCGCCACCTGCCCGGGGGTGGCGCCGTGCGCGGCGGCCACCCGGTCCAGCGTCTCCAGGATGGCGATCCCGCGCGGGGTGAGCTGCGCCTGGGCACCGCCGGCGCGGACGCTCTCGGGCGCCGGCTTGCCGGGCCGGTACTTGCCGGTGAGAAAGCCACCGCCCAGGGCCGGGTACGGCGCCACGGCCAGTCCCTCGGCGACGCACAGGTCGGCGAACGGGCCCTCGTAGTCGGTGCGGTCCAGCAGGTTGTAGTGCGGCTGCACCACGGCGTACCGTGCCCAGCCGCGCTCGTCGCAGATGCGCAGCGACTCGGCCAAGCGCTCGGCCGGCAGGTTCGACGCGCCCAGGTGGCCCAGTACGCCCTGGCGCACCAGTTCGTCCAACGTGCCCAGGGTCTCCTCCAGCGGCGTGCCGGGGTCGTCCTCGTGCGTGTAGAAGAGGTCGATGCGCTCCACCTGCAGGCGCGCGAGGCAGCCCTCCACCCACCGCAGGATCTGATCGCGGCCGAGGCCCTTCTCGAAGCGGCCGCCGGCCATGCCCACCTTGGTGGCGATGACCAGGTCGTCGGAGCGGCCCCGCTGGGCGATCCAGCGGCCGATGATCGTCTCCGACTCGCCGCCCTCGTTCCCGGGCACCCAGCCCGAGTAGGTGTGGGCGGTGTCGATGAAGTTGCCGCCACCCGCGACGTACGCGTCGAGGATGGCGAAGGACGTTGCTTCGTCGGCACCCCAGCCCAGGCTGTTCGTGCCCAGGCAGAGGGTGGAGACATCGAGGCCGGTGCGGCCGAGCGGCCGCAGGCGTGAGGTGGTGTCAGGCATCGGCGGCGATGGTATCGCCCGCGACGCGGCGCCGGGCGACCGGGATGGCCAGGGCGAACAGGGCGCCGATGACGGCGGCGGCCGCACCCAGCCACAGCGAGATCTCATACCCGTCGATCGACGGCACCTGCGTGCCCGGGATCCGGTGGCCGGCCACCAGCGTGATGGCCACCTGGGCGCCGATGACGCTGCCCACGGTGCGCACCACGGTGTTCATTCCGGTGGCGATGCCGGTCTCCGAGACGTCGACGGCGTCGGTGATGAGCTTCGGCATCGCACCGAAGGCGATCGCCACGCCGCCGGCACCCAGGGCGTACAGCACCATCACCTGCCACGGCGCCGAGTTGAACACGGCCAGCAGCGCGCAGCCGACGGCCGACACCGCAAGGCCCAGCGCCAGGGCCAGGCGGTAGCTGGTGGCCCGCCCGATCATGCCGCCGATGGGTCCCAACGGCACCATCACGATGGCCCCGGGCAGCATGTAGACCGCCGACATGGTGATGCTGGCCGCGAAGCCGTAGGTGACCAGTTCGGCCACCTCGGGCGGCAGCCCGGCGCCCATCTGGCTGAACTGCGGCAGCACCGTGAAGATGGCGTACATCATGAAGCCGCAGAACAGCGCGGCGAGGTTGGTGAACAGCACCGGCCGGCGCGACATCATCCTCATGTCCACCATCGGAGCCTTGGTGCGCAGCTCCACCAGCACCCACACCACCAGGATCGCGAGGCCCGCGGCGGCGAGGCCCACGGTGCGGCCGGAGCCCCAGCCCCAGGCGTTGCCCTGGGTGAGGGCCACAAGGAGGGCCACCAGGCCACCCGAGAGCAGGATGGCGCCGGGGATGTCGAGCACCGTGGTGCCGTGGCGCTCGGAGCGGGGCACGAACAACGCGGTGGCCGCCAGCGCCGCGACGCCGAACGCCAGGCCCACGACCATGAGCCACCGCCACGAGGCGTGGTCCACGATCAGGCCGCTCATCACCAGGCCGATGCCGCCGCCCACGCCCAGCGTGGACGACACCAGGCCCATCGCCACGCCCACCTTCCGGGGCGGCATCTCGTCGCGCATGATCGAGAAGCTGAGCGGATAGGCGGCACCGCCCACCCCCTGCAGGGCGCGGAAGATGATGAGCGACCAGATGTTCCACGCGAAGATCGACGCGATGGAGCCCACCACGAAGATCGACATCGTGATGAGCAGCATCCGGTCCTTGCCGAACTGATCCCCCAGCTTGCCCAGCAGCGGCGTCGCCACCGATGCGCTCAGCAGGTAAATGGTGACGGTCCAGCCCGCCCAGCCCACGGTGGTGTCCAGATCGTTCTGGATGTCGCCCAGGGCCGGCACCACCACGGCCTGCATCAGGGCGAATGTGCCGGTGCACATCGTGAGCGCGAACAGGATGAGGCCCGGGCGCCCGCGCAGGGGTCGTGCCGTGCTCATGGGCATGCCGTCCTGGTCATCGGGCATCCTCGGCTTGTGACGGAAATTACGATACGGCGCGTAAAGATAGCTAGGGTGGTCCGACAATGCCCGCACGAAAGCTGAACATCGAACCGATCGAGGGTGGCAAGCGCGGGCGCCCCCGGTCGGCCGAGTGCGACGACGCCATACTGGACGCCACGTGGCGGCTGCTCGGCGAGGTGGGCTACGTGCGCCTGTCGATGGAGGGCATCGCGCAGGCGGCCGGGGTGGGCAAGCCGACCTTGTACCTGCGCTACTCCTCGAAGGCCGACGTGGTGGCGGCCGCGTTCATGAGCCGGCGGATGGGGCGTGCGCCGCGTCCGGTCGGCGACCTGCGCGCCGACGTGGCCGCCCAGCTCGATCACATGCGGGCGACGATGGAGGCCGTGGGTATCGGCCTGCTGGGCACGTGCCTGGCCGAGGAGCGCCATGTGCCGGACCTGATCGAGATGCTGCGCGAGCGCAGCGTCCACCCGGGGCGCCAGATCATGCGCGACATCCTCACGGGCGGGGTGCGCGACGGCCTGCTGGATGCCGACGCCGACATCGAGACCGCCATCGCCATGGGCGTGGGCAGCTACTACGCTCGGCGCGTTAGCGGCGATCCGTTCGACGACGGGTGGGCCGACCGCATCGCCGGCGCCATGCTGCGCCTGCTGGGCGCGGGCGACGACGCACGGGAGCTGTGATGCGGATCGTGATCGTGGGCGGCGGGATGGTGGGCCTCACGCTGGCGAAGATGCTGCGCATGCGCGGCCAGGAGCCGGTGGTGCTCGAGCGCATGCCGGCCGGTTCGTACGTGCCGCGGCCCTTCATGCTCGGGTTCCAGGGGTTCGCGCCGCTGGACGACATGGGCGTGCTGGGGCGGGTGCGCGAGGCGGGGTGGGACATCGCCGGCGAGGCCGGTGGCGACCCGGCCGCGATCTGCGTGGATGTGGGCGTGGTGCTGTCGGCCATCGGTGAGGGCGTGCCGGTGGCGCACGGCGAGCGCGTGGTGGAGCTGGTGCGCGAGGGCGAGCGGGTGGTGGGCGTGGTGAGCGAGGGCCCGGGCGGCCGCGCGACGATCCCCGCCGACCTGGTGGTGGCCTGTGACGGGATCATGTCGCCGGTGCGCACCATGGCGGGCCTGGAGGCCGAGTTCTCCCCGCTGGTGGAGGCGTCGCTCTCGTATCTCTCGCCGGTGGTCATCGACCGCTCGTTCCACATGGGCTACCTCTCAGACGGCGGGCTGATCCTGGTGATGGGCTGGCCGCAGGGGTCGTCGGGGTCGCGGAGCATCGACAAGGTCGGAGCCGAGGCGGCGCTGGCGCCGGGCCTTGAGGCGTTCAAGCGCTCGTTCGCGGAGCTGATGCCGGAGGCCGAGGAGTCGGTGGCCGGCGTCACGTCGCTGAAGCAACTGCGCTACGAGGAGCCGCGCGTGCTGCGCTGCCCGCGCTGGTGGACGCCGGGCGTGCTGCTCATCGGCGACTCAGCCCACTTCTTCGGGCCCGAGACCGGCGTGGGCGCCGGCATCGGCCTGGGCGACGCCCACGCGTTCGCGGAGGCGGTGGCCCGCCACCCCGACGACGCCGACGAGGCGTGCGCCGCGTACGAGCTGTGGCGCGCGCCGGCGGTGCGCCCGTACGAGGCCGCCGATCCGGCGTGGCAGCGGATGGCGCCGGCCGACGACGCGCGGCGCCCGCCGGCGGAGGTGTGGCCGCCGGCCTGACGCCGGCGGGCATCTGGGGTCGGTTTGCCCGCGCTGGCGGGGGCCGGCGGCGCACCGTGGCGGTAGGTCAGCGCGCGCGTCGCGAAGGTGGGCAATCCATGGTGTCGAGGTGGTGCCAGCGACCGTCGCCCTTCCACTTGACCCGTGTGAAGATGCGGACCCCGGCGCAGCGCTTCGGCTTCAGCAGCCGGATCGTCGTGCGGAACGATTTCGTGTCTCCGCACCCGGTCGACCAGTCCGCGTAGCGCGGCTCGTAGCGGATTCCCGAGCCGGTCGCGGTTGCCGAACCCCAGGATGTCCAACGGATGTTCCGGAAGAAGCCGGTGCAGAACGATTGCGCGAGATCGATGGCCCGTGGGCGCACCGCGGGACGTTCGCGAAAGTAGAAGATGCTCCACGGCACCCGGGTGAGCGGTCCTCGGGGTGCCCTCGTCACAGGCTTCGGGCGGCGAACTGCCGGCTTCGGCCTGCGCACGGACGGCGTTGTGGAGACCGTCACCGAGCGCGACACCTCCGGCATCGCCGGCTTCTGGGCGATCGCAGGGACAGATACACGCACCCGTACCGATCCCCTGCGGCCGGCCGGGAGGTCGATGCGGCGTGTGATCGTGCCGGAACGGGGAATCAGGGCGACATCGATCGTCCGCTGCACGATGCCGGAGATATGAAGCTGCGCTGAACGCTGGGTGCCCCCTTGGATTCGGGCTCTCACGACCACCGCGACCGCTCGGCCACCCCGTTTCTCGACACTCAGCGTCAGTCTCGGCGTCGGCGGGTTCACGCCGAACCCATTCGTTCTGGACTCCGGCTCCGCGGTCCAAAGGCACTGCGAAGGGCCGGCGTCGGTCCGCACCAGCCGGACCAGCATGCGTCGCATCACAGGCTCGGACGTCGCGTATCCCTGCGTCATCTTCTCCGGCCCGATTTCGAACTGCGACAGGAGTTCCCCGGGGGTCAGCGCATCACCGACACTCGAATGCAGTTCGACTCGCGCCGGGCACTGCGACGAGTACGAGATCGGTCCGTGCCATGCAGGGTGGTGCCAGTAGTGCAGCCAGTCCTCTGTGTCGGCCCCGACCCACGCACCGACGTATACGTCCCCGCGCGCGAGCGGTCCGACGGCGTCCTCGGCGGAACCGTTCGCCGCACTGTCAACCGAGACGACCGCGCCGGCCGCATGGTCGACAGCCTGCGCCGTGACCGCCAAGGCGCCTGCACACAGCGCCACCGCCACCCATGAGGACCGCACCTGGTGTCTCCCCTCGGCCATTGATGAGTCCGCGCATGAGGCTATGAGGCGGGGAGGACATCCCGGTGTCCCCGGCGTGCCTCAGGGGTGGCACCGTCTGTCGGCGCGTGAACGTGCCGGTACGGCGAGACGGCGGTGAGCGGTCGGGTGACCGTCGTGCGGTCCGGACGGTGACCGCACGCCGGCCGGGGCGCCTGCCAAGATCGTGACGTGACGACCTCCCACGAACCGCGCCGGCGCGACCCGCGGCGCATGCTGATCATCGCCGGCGTGTCCGCCGTCGCCCTGGCCCTGGTGATCGTGTTCGCCGTCACCGTGGTGCCGCGGTGGTGGGCACAACGCGTGGGCGACATGGTGGACGGCAGCATGACCGCCGGCGTCATGTTGGGGCTGCTGTTCGGCGCGGTGTTCACGGTGCTGCCCATGCTGGCCCTGTGGTTGGGCGTGCGCCTGCGCCGCAACTGGAAACGCTCCGGGCTCTGCCTGCTGGCGGCGTTCCTGCTGGCCTCGCCGAACCTTGCGACGCTGGGCATCGTGCTGGGCAACGGGAACGCCGCGCATGCCGGTGAGCGGATCCTCGACGTCGACGGCCCCGGTTTCAGGGCCGCGACGCTGGTGGGCGCCATCGTCGCCGTGCTGGCGGTCGCCGCCCTCGGCTACTTGGCGTTCTCACGGCGCCGGATGCGCCTGCGCGGCGACCGGATGCGGGGCGAGCTGGACCAGCGCGGCCGTAACCGGGACGACGCCGGCACCTCGGGCTCCTAGGGGGTTCGCAGGGCGGGGTCCAGGTCGGCGGCGCCCAGCGTCCCCGCGCGGATGTCGGCGGCGGTGAACCCGCCCTCGGTCTTCTCCACCAGCCAGTTGGCGCGCAGGATCGCCGCCTGGGCGATGCGCTGGTTGATCAGCATCTGTTCGGGCGAGAGGACCACCGTGCCACCGGGCTGGGGCTCCGGCGCCGGCGGAACCGGATCGGGCGGAGGGGGACCGGCCGGCACCGCGGCGCCGATCGACAGGCCGGGGGCGAGCGCGACGGTGTGGATGCTCCCGTCGAAGATGTGGGCACCGGTGAGCCCGGCGTCGAACAGTGCCCGCGTCGCGTTGGCGCGTCGCAGCGCCGCCTGGGAGACACGCTGGTTGATGACCATCTGGGTGCGGCTCACCGTCACCTGCCCGCTGGGGTCGCCGGTGCGCGCGATGCGTAGGCGCGCCGGCGTGGCCGGCGGCACCACCCCGGTGGGCGTGCCCACCACGGTGACCCCGGCATCGAACTGGGCACCGGTGAGGGTGCCGGGCCGGATGAACTCGGCGCGGACCCCGACGGCCAACAACTGCTGCACGGGGGCGACGCGGCGCACCGCGGTCTGGGCGATGCGCTGCTCGATCAGGAGCTGATCAGTGGTGACCGGCGTGCGCGGCATGCGGGGGAATGCCACGGCCACCAGTTCCACCGCGGGGCCGCTCACTCCCAGCGCCCGCGGGGTGACCAGCAGTGACCCGCCCCGGGCGTCGACCGCCAGCGCGAGTTCGTTGCGGTCCTCCACCACGCCCACCCGCGCCGCCGGCCGCCACGGGCCGCCGGTGGATCTGGCGGCGTGGGCGCTGGCCGAGCCGGGCCCCTCGGGGTCGAACCAGGCCACCGTTCCCACGCGGTTCGCGTCGACCGCGGCGCGCATGGTGACCAGGTCGGGGATGGAGTGGAACATGAAGTCGTCGGCGACCGTGCGCGGCGGATCCCACAGGCCGCTGGCGCCCGAGCGCCGGCGGGCCTGGATGCTGAGCGTCTCACCGCGGCTGGTGTCGTCGGCCCAGGCCACGAACGCATAGCCCTCGTGGTTCACGGCGATGCGCGGCAGCGCGGGCGTGCCCGTGTCGGCCAGCACCTCCGTGCGCGGCCAGGCTGGCGCGAACGGGTCGCGCACCACGCCCTCCAGCCGGCGCGCGCCGGCCGGATCGGCCACCCAGGTGGCCGCCGTATGCCCGGCCGCGCTGATGTTCACGTCGGCCTGGTCGCCCGCCGGGCTGAGCTCGGTGCGTGCCGGCCAGTCGGACGTGAACCGGCCGAGCACACTGGCGCGCACGGGGCGGGCCCGGGGGAGGAACTCCCGGCCGGCCGCGGGCCACGCCACCGCCACGTCACCCCGTCCGCCCGCGGCGACCGCCGGCGGGTCCTCAGCATCCGCGGGCGCGATGTCCGCCGCGGCCAGGTCGAGCGCCGGCCGCTCATGCCAGGTGGTGCCCGCCGTCGCCGGCGGCTCGGGCCAGTCGCCCAGCCGGGCGGCGCGCACCCGCCACCCCGACGC
>JBIQJW010000085.1:0-8971 GCA_044507145.1 Actinomycetota bacterium | reverse complement strand
CTTTTACATGGTGGTCGGCCTGATCGAGGCCGATGCCGGCACGATCACCCTGGAGGGTTCGCCGGTCGCGTTCCGCAATCCCCAGGCATCGCTGCGGCACGGCATCGCGATGGTGGCCCAGGAGACCGCGCTGGCCCCGGCGCTCTCCATCGCGGAGAACGTGTTCCTGGGGCGCCGGCACACGCGGCGCCGCCTCCGCGGCATCGACTGGCGCCGGACCAACGCACGCGCGGCCGAGCTGCTCGCCGAACTCGGGGTGCACGAGGATCCCGCCACCCCGGTGGAACGGCTGCGGCCCGACCGCCAGCAGATGGTCGAGATCGCGCGCGCCATCTCCCTGGACGCCCGCATTCTGATCCTCGACGAGCCCACCAGCTCGCTCAACGACGCCGAGGTGGACGCGTTGTGCGCGATGGTCGACCGCCTGCGGGCCCGGGGCGTCTCGGTCATCTTCGTGTCGCACCGGCTGCCCGAGCTGCTGCGTCTGTGCGACGAGCTGACCGTGCTGCGCGACGGCCGCACCGTGGCCGGCGGCCCGATCGAGGACTTCGACGCCGACCAGATCGTCGATGCCATGGTGGGCGCCGGGGACGCGTCCCGCGCGGGCGTGCGGCGGTCGCCCCCGGCGATCCGAGCGGGGGCGCCGCCGGCCCTGCGGCTGCGCGGTCTGTCGCTGCCGGGTTCGTTCGAGGACATCGACCTGGACGTCGCCCCCGGCGAGGTCGTGGGTCTGGCGGGCACCGTGGGCGCCGGCCGCGCCGACCTGCTGGAGGCGGTGTTCGGCGTCCAGCAGGCCGAGCGCGGGACCATCGAGGTGGACGGGCGGCCGTTCCGGCCGCGATCGCCTCGCGACGCGATCGGCCGCGGCCTGGGGTACGTGCCGCCCGACCGCAAGCGCCAGGGGCTGGTGCTGGGGCGCAGCGTCGCGGAGAACCTCACCATGGTGGCCACCCGCGACCGTCCGCGGCTGGTGGCGCCGGGCGGCGCGGACGAACGGGCCTCGATCGCCTCGGTCATCGCCGCCCTCGGCATCGTCGTGGCGGACCCGGACGTGCCGGTGGCGACCCTCAGCGGCGGCAATCAGCAGAAGGTCGCGCTGGGCCGGTGGATCGTCGGCGGGGCGCGCATCCTGCTGCTGAACGAGCCGACGCGCGGCGTCGACGTCGCCGCGAAGGCGGAGATCCACCGCATGCTGCGGGCCGCCGCCGCGGATGGGCTGGCGATCCTCGTCAGCTCCTCCGAGCCGCCCGAACTGCTCGCCCTGGCCGACCGGATCGTCGTGCTGGGGCGGGGTCGCATCGTCGCGTCGCTGGACGCTGCCACCGCGACCGAGGAGACCATCGCACACCACTCAGGGGGCTGGGAGTGACCTCGACCGATCTCGCCACACCGACCGGCCCGGCCCGGCCCGCGGCCGGCCTCCGGGCGTTCGCGGCGCGCCGCTGGGCCGCGACCGCCCGGTTCCGCCCGGTCCTCGGGATCCTCATCGCGCTGTTCGCATTCTTCGCGATCACGCAGGACGGCTTCTTCGAGGTGACGAACCTGCGCAACCTGCTCACGGGTGCGTCGATCCTGTGGATCCTCTCCATCGCGATGACGTTCGTGCTGATCAGCGGGGGCTTCGACCTCTCGGCCGGCGCCATCCTGGTGCTCGCGGGGATCTTCCTGTCGAAGGTCCTCTCCACCGGGCTCGAGCCGATCGTGGCCGTGGTGCTCACGGTCCTGTTCGGCGCCGTGGTGGGGGGCGTGGTGAACGGCATCCTGATCGGACACCTGCGCCTGAACTTCTTCGTGGTGACGCTGGCGTCCATGACAGCGCTGACCGGCGTGGTGAACCTCTGGTCACAGACGAAGACCGAGTTCGTGACGACGCCGCTGATCGGCGAGATCGGGATGGGGGAGATCCTGTCGGTGCCGACCCCGATCTGGCTGATGGGCGCGACGCTCATCGCCGGCCTGTACCTCCAACACCGCACGTTCCTCGGACGCGACATCTTCGCCGTGGGCGGGAGTGCCGTGGCCGCGCGTCTGGCGGGCATCCGCACCGGGCGGACCATCGTCATCGTCTATGCGATCTCCGGCGGTGCCGCCGCCCTGGCCGGACTGATCGCGGTGGGCCGCATCGGTGCGGCGAGCCCGCAGATGGATATGGCGCTTGCCCTCAACGCCGCCGCGGCCGTGATGCTGGGCGGCACCAGCCTGATGGGCGGCTCCGGCGGCATCGGGGGCACGGTGTTCGGCGTCCTGTTCATCGGTGTGCTTGCCAACGGCCTCAGCATCGCCGGCGTCGAGTCCTTCTGGCAGCAGGTGGTCACCGGCGTGATCCTGATCCTCGCGGTGCTGGGCGACCGCGGCGACAGCGCCGGCTTCCGACGCCTGCTGCGCCGCCACCGCCCCGGCCGCGACGGGACCGCCGCCCCGGAGGGACTGCCCTCCCCATCGGCCGTCGGTCCGGGCGCCGTGGCGTTCGACAGCGCCGGCGCCGTGCTGCCCACCCACCCCCTGACCATCCTCGCCGACGACCCGTCCGGGTCCGGCGCCGCACACGGAAGGACGACATGACGCCCGTGATCGAAGCCCCCCCGAGCGGAGGCTGGGTGGCCACCGCCCGGGCCATCGGCGAGCGCTTCGCCGCCACCGCCGCGCAGCGCGAACGCGCCGGCACGCCGCCGCATGAGGAACTCGCCGCGGTACGCGACGCGCGCCTGGTGAACCTGATGATCCCGCGCGACCTGGGTGGCGAGGGTGGCACGTGGGTGGACGCATCGCGGGTGGTGAGCGAGCTGTCCAAGTACGACCCGTCGCTCGGCGCGCTGCTGGACTACCACTACGTCAACTTCATCCCGGATCTCCTGGACTACGAGACCGACGGGCGCGACGTGCGCCGGCTCTCGGCGGAGCATCGCTGGCTGTGGAGCAACGTCACGCAGCCGTGGGTGCCCTTCTCCGCCCGGCCCACCGAGGACGGGGGGTTCGTGCTCAACGGGGTGAAGCCCCTGAACAGCGGCACGTCGGTGGCCGACGTGAACACCGTGCTGGCGCCGCGCAGCGATCGGCCGGAGTTCGTCTACGTGTACCTGCCACGCGACCGCGAGGGCATCACGTACCACGACGACTGGGACGCCTTCGGCCTGCGCCGATCGGAGACCATCACCATGACGTTCACCGACGTCGTGGTGCATCCCCATGAGGTGCTGAAGGACAGCCACCCCGGGCCGCGCATCACGTTCCCGCCGTTCTACCTGGCGCCCGGTGGCCTCGGCTTCGCGTCGATCCTGGTGGGTGCCGCACAGGGCGCGCTGGAGCTTGCCCGCAGGCATGCCGGCGGCGCCCTCGCCGCCGACGACCCCGAGTTCCTGTCGGTTCTCGGCGGACTCACGGCCCGGGTGCAGGCGGCCGTGGCACTGCGGGAACGGGTGGCCGCACAGGTCGCCGACGGCTACGAACGCCGCCACGACCTCACCCCGTCCGAGCTCTCGGAGCTGGCGCTCGCGGGTGAGCGCCTGCGGATCTTCGCCGCCGAGGTGGGACTGCACGTGGCGTCCGAGGTCTTCGAGCTGGTCGGCCCCGCCGCGCTCGACGACGCCGTGGGCCTCGACCGCTTCTGGCGCGACGTCCGCATCCACTCACTGCACGTGAACCCGTTGATCTACAGCCGGCGCGTCCTCGGCGAGCACTTCCTCGCCCAGCGCGAGCTCGCCGGCCCCCCGTTCATCCTCCCCGCCCCCGCCGAGGCCGCCGCATGAGCATCCCCACCAGCCCCTGGACATCCACCGGCCCCGCGCGGGACCTGGGCGACGACCTGCGCGCAGGCGCGCCGGCGCGGGAGCGCTCGGGCGAGTCGCCGGTCGCCACCTGGAGTCGCCTGGTCGCCGCCGGCCTCACCGGCGTGCTGTTCGACCGTGCCGTCGGTGGGTCCGGCGCATCGGTGGCCGCCGCCGCCGAGGATGTCGCCGCCGTGGCCGGCGGCGATCTGGTCGGCGCGCTGCTGCTGGCCGGTCACCACACCGCGGTGGCCACGCTGCGCGCTGCGGGTCCGGCCGGCGCCGATCTGCAGCGCCGCGCGGCCGACGACGGGCGCCTGCTGTCGCCGGCGCTCCCCGGTCCGGCGCCGTTGGCGTTCGACACCCGGGACGGCGCGACGCGGATCGACGGCGTCGCGGCGGAGGTGCACGGAGCGGGCGAGGCGCTCGGGTTCGTGGCGACCGCACGCGACGCCGCGGCGTCGCAGTGGATCGCGCTGCTCCCGGTGGAACGGCCCGGCATCGTCGTGGAGGAGCTCGGGCTGCGCGCCGGGCTGCGCCGACTTCCGGCCGGCCGGGCTCAGTTCCTCGGCACGTCGCTGGAGCCCGACGAGACGCGCCGCGTCGCGCCGGGCGAACGCGACCTCGCGGTCGTGGCGCGCGGTCTGCGGGCGGTCTTCGAGGCCGCCGCGGTGGCCGGCGCCGCCCGGGGCAGCGTGGAGGCATCGGCCACCCTCACCCGGGCACGCGTCCGGCCCCGGCCGGTGCCCGGTGCCACATCCGGCATCACCGACCCGATCGGGCAGGTGGTCATCGGCGAGGCGCTCGGGCCCATCGACGGCGCGCACGCGCTCGCCCTCGATGCCGCGGCGGCCTTCGACGCCGTGTTCGAGCCGGGTGGCGATGCGGATGCCGAGGCGCTGCTGGTGCGGGCCCTGGCCGCGATCGATGTCGCGCTCACGATCGGACTCGAGCAGGGCGAGCGCGTGTACGAGCTGGTGGGCACCAGCGGCTCGGGGAATGTGCACGGCTTCGATGCGCTGTGGCGCGATGTCCGGACCCTGTCGCTGGCGTGGCCTCGGGCGGAGCGTCGTCGGGCCGTGGGCCGCGCCTTCCTGGAGGCACGATGACGACCGCATCCCCCACGTCGGCGACCGCGCCGATCCCGTCCGGTGCCGACGAGGTCTGGTACACCCGCTGCCCCATCCCCACCGCCTTCGAGGTGGCCCTGGGCACCGGGTTGTTCGACGAGGAGTTCTCCGGCGGCGGCCTCACCTGGCTGGCGCTGGCCGAATCGCCGGACCCGGACGTGCACCGGTCGCACTTCACCCACCGGAAAGCGCGCTCGTTCCGGCACGGGGGCAACGTCCCGGCCATCTACGCGCGCTCCATCGGCGCCGACACGCGCGTGGTGGGCTCCTCCTGGCTGCGTACGCGCTACACCCTCCTGACCCGGGCCGACTCGCCGATCGAGTCGGTCGCCGATCTGCGCGGCCGGCGCATCCTGGTGCCCCGCCGGCGCGGGGCCGACATCGATTTCTGGGCGGCGTCGACCCTCGGGGTGATCGAGACGGCGCTGGCCACGGCCGGTCTGGCCCTGGACGACGTTGAGCTGGTCGAGCGCGACGGTCGCGAGGATCTGATCCCGGGGGCCGACGACGCCTCGGTTGACGCGCGCCTGCGCTGGACGCTCGAGAACGCTTCGCGCATCCAGCGCGACGTGCTCATGCCACTGGCCTCCGGTGACGTCGACGCGGTCACCTCGCAGGCGTCGCTCTCGGAGCAGTTGCGGGCGCTCACGGGCGCGCGCGTCCTGTTCGATCAGGCCGACCACCCGGAGCTCCTCGGTCGGATCAACAACGGCTTCCCCGATCTGCTCACCGTGAGCGGGGCATTCCTGGAGGAGCATCCAGAGACGGTCGCGCGCGTGATCGCCCGTCTGCTCCAGGCGTCCTGGTGGGCGCGCCGCAATCCGCGTGCCACCTTCGATCTCCTGGCCGACCGGCTCCAGGTGCCCGGAGCGCTGCTTGCGGCCACGTGGGGCGACGACATCGGCGCTCACCTCGACCTCACGCTGCCCGACGGACTCGAGGCCGTCCTGGCGCACCAGCGCGACCACCTCCTGCGCCACGGGTTCATCGGATCGGACGTGGACATCGCCGGGTGGATCGACCCCGCGCCGCTGCGCCGGGCCCGCCAGATCGTGCTGGATGAGGGCTGGATCACGCCGGCGTGAGCACGCTCGCCGAGGTCGGCCTCTGGTACACGCGCTGCCCGGTCCCCAACGCCCTCAGCGTCGCGGTGGCGTTGGGATGGCTGGACGAGGAGTTCGCCGGCGACGGCATCGGGATCCGTTCGCTTGCGGCGAGGGCCGATCCGTCGTCGCATCAGGGCCACTTCTCTCAGGAGCATCCGCACCTGTTCCGCCACGGCGGCAACATCCCGCCGATCGTCGCCCGCTCGCGGGGCGCGGACGTGCGGGTGATCGGGCTGTCCTGGACCGACTTCTTCGAGCCCGTCCTCGCCCTGCCGGAGTCCGGGATCACCGGGCCCGCCGATCTGCGCGGGCGACGTCTGGCGGTCCCGCGCCGGCCGGCCGACACCGTGGACTTCTGGCGCCCCACGGTCCTGCACGGGTACGAGCGCGCCCTCGCCACCGCCGGCCTGGGGCTCGGCGACGTGGAGCTGGTGGACCTGCCCATCGAACGGTCGATGATCGAACCGCCGCCGGCCGGTGCCGGGCACCGCGCGCCGCTCTGGGGTCCCCAGGCGTTGTTCGGGCAGCAGCGTGAGGAGGCCGTGGCACTCCTGACCGGGCACGTCGACGCGATCTTCAGCCACGCCACGCTGGCCGCGATCATCCAGGGCGTGACGGGTGCGGGCGTCGTCGTCGACGTGGGCGCGCTCCCTGATCGGGCCATGCGGGTGAACAACGGCATCCCGCTGGCGCTCACGGTCACCGGTGACCTGCTCGACGCGCATCCCGACATCGTGGTGCGGCTTCTGCGCCGGGTGCTGGATGCGGCCGACTGGGCGCGCCGCGAGCGGGCGGCGGCCCGGGCCATCGTGGCCGACGAGATCGGCCTGCCGGTGCGCCTGGTGGACGTGGCGCACGGCCCGGGGACGCCCGCTCAGCTCGACGTCGACCTGGCACCGGAGCGGACGGCCGGCCTGCGCGCGCAGATCGAATGGCTCGACGCGGGGGGCTTCCTCGCGGCGCCGGTCGACATCGACGACCTCATCGATCCGAGGCCCCTGGCGGAGGCACGCGCCACCTGCGGCACATCTATCGAGTAAGCTGATGAACCAAATAAGTAAACATGATGTTGAGACCGGCGCCTGCGCCAGCACGGACCGGCTCGCCAAGGAGACGACCACGACATGAAGATCCGCCTCAAGGGCCTCGCCGCCGTCCTCACCGTCGCCGCCCTCGCCGTGCCGCTCGCGGCCTGCGGCTCCGACGACGAGGGCGCCGGCGCCGCGACCGGGCCCGCCGCCGCCGCATCCACGGCGGACGCCGCCGCCGTCGCGCTTCCCGCATACGACGGTCCGGAGGCATCGCTGCCCACCTCCTTCACCGAACCGACGGTGAAGGAGGGCTTCAGCTTCACCATCGGCGTCCCCGTGCCGTCGAAGGCCGTCCCCGCCCTGGCCGCCCAGCTCTCGGCCGTGGAGGAGGAGGCCCAGCGCCTGGGCGGGTCGGTCATCTCCACGGACGCGAACTTCAGCATCCAGAAGCAGGTGAGCGACTTCCAGCAGCTCCTGGGCCAGGATGTCGACGCGATCATCCTCTCCGCCCTCGATCCCAACTCGCTCGCGCCGCTGCTGAAGCAGGCCGAGAAGCAGGGCGTCCCGGTGTTCATCAACGACGTGCCGTTCCAGGCCGGTCTGCCGCCGGTTGAGGGCTTCTCTGCCAGCAGCCTCTCGGGAACCGACCAGGGCGGATACGCGCGGGCGCGGTACATCGCCGAAACCCAGCCGGGGGCACGCTTCGGCCTGATCGGGGTCGCCGTCCCGGCGCCGATGCTGGACTACATCGTGGCGCAGGCGAAGGCGTGGGGCGAGAAGTTCGGCCTGGAGTACGTGGACCGCGTGGATGCGAAGACCGACGGGCCCGAGGCCGGCGCCGAGGCCGCGACGGCCCTGCTTGCGAAGCACAAGGACCTCGACGTGATCTTCGCGGTGAGCGACAGCACCGCGCTGGGCGCCGCGACGGCCGCGCGCACCTCCGGCCGCACCGACGTGCGCGTGGTGGGCAACGGTGGCTATGCCGCGGGTGTGGACGGCGTGAAGAGCGGCGTGCTGGCGGCCACCTACTGGCAGGACTCGCGCCAGTTGCACCGTCAGCTCGTGTGGGCCGCCTACAACGAGCTGACCGATCAGAACCTGCCCCAGCCCGAGCAGATCGTGCTGGGCAACGGCACCATCGTCACCCCCGACAACGCCGACCAGATCGAGAACCCGGTCGGCTGAGCACTCCGGGCCCGCCTTTGCGGCGGGCCCGTCCCGTGCCCGGCGCCGGCGCCGGGCACGGCGAGGGTCCTACCGCCGGCGCGCCCGTGCGGCGAGGGCGGGGTTCTCGTACCCCGTGTCGGCGGCGTTGAGCGTGACCCCCGGGGCCACGATCGCGTCGATCGCATCGAGCACGTCGTCGTCCAGCACCACCTGGTCGGCGCCGAGTTGGCTCTCCAGATGCTCGGGGGTGCGCGGGCCGATGATCACCGAGCTCACCGCCGGGTGCCGGAGCGCGAAGGCCAGGGAGAGCTGGATGAGCGTGAGGCCGTGCTCATCCGCCAGCCGGCCCAGGGCGTCGGCGGCCTCGAGCTTTCTCCGGTTCGCGTCGAGGGCCACGTCATAGATCTCAGGAAAGCGCGCGGCGCGCCGCGACGGGGGCGGGCCGGCATCGAGGCGGTACCCGCCGCTCAGCCACCCGCCCGAGAGCGGACTCCACGTGAGGACGCCCATCCGCAACTCGGAGCACACCGGCAGCACGTCCTGCTCGACCCCCCGCGTGAGGATCGAGTAGGGGGCCTGCTCGGTGGCGAAGCGCTCGAGGTTGCGCCGCTCGGATGCCCATCGGGCGGCGACGATCCCGTGCGCCGGGAAGGTCGAGGTGCCGATGTACCGCACCTTCCCGGCACGCACCAGATCGTCCAGCGCGCCGAGCGTCTCCTCGATGTCGGTGGACGGGTCGGGGCGGTGCACCTGGTACAGGTCGATCCAGTCGG
>JBIQJW010000084.1:0-9005 GCA_044507145.1 Actinomycetota bacterium | reverse complement strand
GCGATGCGGTCGAACATCGCGCGCACCTCGTTGGCGGGGAGGGTCCCCTGGGTGCCGCTCACGCGCCGGCCTTCGGCGCGGTCGCGTCCGTACGCTCGCCCCAGCGCACGCTCAAGGTGTTCTCCACGCCCACGAGATCCAGGGCCCGCGCGACCACGTGGTCCACCAGGTCGTCGATGGTCCGCGGCGCGCCGTAGAAGCCGGGCGAACCGGGCAGGACGATGGCGCCGGCGCGTGTGGCGGCGGCCATGTTCTCGATGTGGACGAGGCTCAGCGGTGCCTCGCGGGTGAGCAGCACCAGACGGCGCCTTTCCTTGAGCATGACGTCGGCGCAGCGGTGGATGAGGTTGCGCGCCGTGCCGTGGGCGATGGCGGCCAGCGTGGCCGATGAGCAGGGGGCGATGAGCGCCGCGGCCGCGCCGGACGAACCGGATGCGAACGGGGCCGCGAGGTCGTTGAGCCCGAGCACGCGGACGGCACCGGCGGGCGACGCGAACCGCTCGACGAACCGGGCCACGGCGAGTGCGGGGTCGTCCGGCGGACGGGTACCCTGCTCGAGGATCTCGTGGCTGATCACGTGGGCACCCGCGTCGCTGACGCACAGTCCCACCTCGTGACCGGCGCCGGTGAGCGCCCGCAGGGCGTGCCCGGCGTAGATCGCGCCGCTGGCGCCGCTGACTCCCAGGAAGATCCTCATTGAGGACCCGATGTTAGCCCGATTGGCGCCGCCGCTCCCGCCGCGAGCGCCGTGGGGCCGCGAAATCCCGCCCTACGGGGCGACGTAGTCGGCCAGATGCTCGCCGGTGAGGGTCGATCGGCCCGCCACGAGGTCGGCGGGCGTCCCCTCGAAGACCACGCGGCCCCCGTCATGGCCGGCACCGGGTCCCAGGTCGATGATCCAGTCGGCATGGGCCATGACGGCCTGGTGGTGTTCGATGACGATGACCGAGCGGCCCCCGTCCACGAGCTGGTCGAGCAACGCCAGCAGCCTGCGCACGTCGGCCAGATGCAGGCCGGTGGTGGGCTCGTCCAGCACGTAGACATCGCCCTTCTCGCCCATGCGCGTGGCCAGCTTCAGGCGCTGGCGCTCGCCGCCGGACAGCGTGGTGAGCGGCTGGCCGAGCCTGAGGTACCCCAGCCCCACATCCACCAGGCGCTGCAGGATGCGGGCGGCCGCGGGGATTCGCGCCTCGCCGTGGGAGAAGAACGTCAGCGCGTCGGCGCTCGGCAAGTCCAGCACCTGGGCGATGTCGAGCCCGCCCAGGTGGTGCTCCAGCACGGAGGCCTGGTAGCGGCGCCCGGCGCAGTCCTCGCACACCGTGGTGACCCCGGCCATCATCCCGAGGTCGGTGTAGATGACGCCGGCGCCGTTGCAGGTGGGGCAGGCCCCGTCGGAGTTGGCGCTGAACAGGCCCGGCTTCACGCCGTTGGCCTTCGCGAAGGCCTTGCGGATCGGGTCGAGCAGTCCGGTGTAGGTGGCGGGGTTGCTGCGCCGCGACCCCCTGATGGGAGCCTGATCGATGGCCACGACGCCGTCGCGGGGCGACACCGATCCGTGGATGAGCGAGCTCTTGCCCGAGCCCGCCACGCCGGTGATCACCACCAGCGCCCCCAGCGGGATGTCGACATCGACGTCGCGCAGGTTGTTGGTGGCGGCACCGCGCACCTCCAGCGTGCCCGACGGGGTGCGCACCGCGTCCTTGAGCACGGCGCGGTCGTCGAGGTGGCGCCCGGTGACGGTGTCCGACGCGCGCAGTCCCTCCAGCGATCCGGCGAACACGACCTCGCCGCCCGCGGCGCCGGCGCCCGGGCCCAGGTCCACGATGTGGTCGGCGATGGCGATGGTCTCGGGCTTGTGCTCCACCACCAGGACCGTGTTGCCCTTGTCGCGCAGCTGCAGCAGCAGGCCGTTCATCCGGCGGATGTCGTGGGGGTGCAGGCCGATGGTCGGCTCATCGAACACGTAGGTGATGTCGGTGAGCGAGGAGCCGAGGTGCCGGATCATCTTCGTGCGCTGCGCCTCCCCACCCGACAGCGTCCCCGACGGCCGCTCCAGGCTGAGGTAGCCCAGGCCGATCTCCACGAACGAGTCGAGCGTGTGCCGCAGGCCCGACAGCAGCGGGGCCACCGACGGCTCGTCCAGCCCGCCGACCCAGGCGGCGAGGTCGCTGATCTGCATCGCGCAGGCATCGGCGATGCTGACGCCGTCGATCTTCGACGAGCGGGCCTCCGGCGCCAGCCGGGTGCCGTCGCACTCCGGGCAGGCGGTGAACGTGATGGCGCGGTCCACGAACGCCCGGATGTGCGGCTGCATCGCCTCCCGGTCCTTCGACAGGAACGACTTCTGGATCTGGGGGATCAGCCCCATGTAGGTGAGGTTGACCCCGTCCACCTTGATCTTGGTGGCGTCCCGGTACAGCAGGTCGTGCAGCTCGCGCTTGGTGAAGCGCCGGATCGGTTTGTCCGGGTCGAAGTATCCGCAGCCGCGGTAGATGCGCCCGTACCAGCCCTCCATGCTGTACCCGGGCACCGTGAGGGCGCCGTCGTTGAGCGACAGCGCGTCGTCGTAGAGCGCGGCCAGGTCGAAGTCGGTGACCGCCCCGGTCCCCTCGCAGCGCGGGCACATCCCGCCGAGGCGCGTGAAGGTGGCCTTCTCGGTGCGCGTCTTCGCCCCGCGCTCCACCGTGATGGCGCCGCTGGCGCGCACCGACGGCACGTTGAATGCGAAGGCGCTCGGCCCGCCGATGTGTGGGCGGCCCAGGCGGCTGAAGAGGATGCGCAGCAGCGCGTTGGCATCCGTCACCGTCCCCACCGTGGAGCGGGTGTTGGCCGCCAGCGGTTCCTGATCCACGATGATCGCCGTGGTGAGGCCCTCCAACAGGTCCACGTCGGGGCGGGCCAGGTTGGGCATGAAGCCCTGCAGGAAGGCGCTGTAGGTCTCGTTGATGAGCCGCTGCGACTCCGCGGCGATGGTGGCGAACACCAGCGAACTCTTGCCGGATCCGGACACCCCGGTGAACGCCGTGAGGCGCCGCTTGGGCAGCTCGATGTCCACGTTGCGCAGGTTGTTCTCGCGCGCGCCGTGCACCCGGATCACATCGTGAGAGTCCGCCGCATGGGCGGCATCGGCCGCCGTCAAGAGATCTGCTGGATGCGCAGCAGGTTGCCCGAGGGGTCGCGCACGGCGCAGTCACGCAGCCCGTACGGCTGGTCCATGGGCTCCTGGACGACGTCGGCGCCGGCGGCCTGGATGCGCGCGAAGGTGGCGTCCACGTCCGGGGTGGCCAGGACGATGCCGGCGTAGGTGCCCTTGGCCATCATGCGGGCGATCGTCGCGCGCTCGTCGTCGGTGATGCCCGGGTCGGCGTCGGGCGGCTGCAGCACGATGGACGTGGCGGGCTGGTCCGGCGGGCCCACCGTGATCCAGCGCATGCCCTCGTACCCCACGTCGTTGCGCACCTCGAAGCCCAGCACGTCGCGGTAGAAGGTCAGGACGGCCTCGGGATCGTCGTGCGGCAGGAAGCTGGCGTGAATGGTGATGGTCATGCGGGTGACCGTACTGCGGCCGCGGGGGCCGGCGCTTCTCGATTCCTGATCGGTCGCGTGATGCGCGCGGCCACGCACGGCGGGATCCCGGCCGTCCCGCGTCCCCCGTCGCGCCGGTAGGCGCCGGGCGAGACCCCCACCAGCTCGCGGAACCGGGTGCTGAACGTCCCCAGCGAGGAGCAGCCCACCGCGAAGCACACCTGGGTGACGGTCATGTCGCCGCGCCGCAGCAGGGTCATGGCGCGCTCGACGCGGCGCGTCATCAGGTACGCGTAGGGCGACTCGCCGTAGGCCTCGCGGAACCGGCGGCTGAGGTGGCCGGCGGACATGTGGACCTCCCGGGCCAGCGCCTCCACATCGAGGGGCTGCGCGTGGTCGCGGTCCATCCGGTCGCGCACACGTCGCAGGCGCACCAGCTCATCCAGGTGCGGTGCGTCCCGGCCCACAACGCACGAGGGCCCGCACATGTCGGCGGGCCCCCGGGTACTGCGCATGGCCGGTACCGGCTACTTGAACTCGGTGCCGAGCCCACCCACGAACGTACCCAGCTGCGTGTACTGCTCGTCGGTGAAGTTCGCGAACGGGATCATCCCGGGCGGCGGGTTGTTCAGGAACTCCTTGGCGTTGTCCGCCGTCATGGCTCCGTTCGAACCCTCGTTGGTGAGATCCGGTCCCGGTCCCGCGGCCCCCTGTCCCTTCACCATGTGGCAACTGGTGCACCCGCTGGTGAGGAACAGCTGCAGGCCGGCCTCGGCCTCGGGGTTGAGGTTGGTGAACTCGAGACCCGTCGCCTCACCGGTGCCCGCCTCCATCGCGACGTGGGTGAGCCACGCCAGGCTGAAGATCGTGAGCGCCGCGGTGGCGACCGCGATGGGCCGCTTGTTCAGACGCCGCTCGGGGCCCCGGTCGATGAACGGCAGGGCGATGAGCAGGACCATCAGGATGTTCGGGACGATGAACGTCGCCATGATGACCGGGGTGAAGACGTTCTCACCCTTGAAGATCTTCAGCAGCTCGAAAAGGAAGAGGAAGTACCACTCCGGCCGCGGGATGAAGTCCGTGCTGGCCGGGTTGACCGGTTCCCCCACCTCGACCCGCTGCCAGATGGCCAGGGCGATGACGCCCGCGACCGCCAGCAGGGCGACGATGTGGTCCTTGTAGATCGCGTAGGGGAAGAACGGCTTGCCCTCCGCCTTCGCCTGCGCGTAGTCGCGCTTGTAGTACTCCTTCTGACCCCGGTTCACGAGCGACCCTCCGTCTGCACCGGCGTGCTCTTCTCGCCGGGTGCGGCGGAGACCTCGCGGCGGCCGTAGGGCAGACGCTCGCCCTCGGCGGCGCGTCGCGCCTCGGCTTCTTCGCGCTCGACCTTCATGCGCCGCTTCGAGTAGGGCGGCTCAGAGATGCCGAGCTTGGTCACGAAGTAGAGGTGGAGCGCCAGGAATGTGGCGATCGCCCCGGGTATGACGAGCATATGGATGGAATAGAAGCGCGATAGCGTATCCGGCCCGAATTCGGGACCGGCGCGCATGATGTCCGCCACGTAGGGGCCGAGGATCGGCGCCGAGGCGGTGATGTTCACGGCGACCACGGTGGCCCAGTAGGCCTTCTGGTCCCACACCAGCAGGTAGCCGGTGAGGCCCATGAACATGGTCATCACGAGCAGGAGCGCACCGGTGACCCAGGTGAGCTCGCGCGGGTACTTATACGACCCGAAGAGGAAGACGCGCCCGAGGTGGAGGAAGACCACCACGATCATGGCGCTGGCGCCCCACTTGTGCATGCCTCGAACAAGCC
This sequence comes from Actinomycetota bacterium, assembly GCA_044507145.1. GTDB lineage: Bacteria > Actinomycetota > Thermoleophilia > Miltoncostaeales > Miltoncostaeaceae > JAVJSF01. The sequence continues at coordinate 3,665 of JBIQJW010000084.1, read as the reverse complement.
ATCCCCACGTCACCTCGTTGGTGATGTGCTCGATGCTGCTGAAGGCGCCGTTGGTGTCCGGCCGGTAGTACATGGCCAGGATGACGCCGGTGATGGCCTGGAGCGAGAACAGCACCATGGCCGTGAAGCCGAGCGTCTGAAACCAGCTGGTTTCCTTCGGGACGTTGCGGAAGAGGAACCACTTCGCCCCGGTCGTGACCCCCGAACGCTCGTCGACGTAGCCGAGGGCGGCTTCGCCGGCCTTGACCGCCGGGTTCTTCGGTCCGATGTCCTTGATCGCCACCTGTGTGCCTCTCAGAACGGGTAGAGGTTGGCCAAGACGCCCGTGACCTCTTCACCGGGGCCGTGCAGGCGGTACGGGTTCTGGTCCTCGTCGATCGAGAACGCGATACCCACGAGCACGCGGTCGTCCGGCGACGCGCCCTTGGTCGAGACGCCCACGGAGGGGCTCTCGGTGAGGGCGACGTCCTTGCCGTCCGGCGTGACGATCTTCACGTCGAAGCGGTCGAGCGGACGCGGCGGCGGGCCGGCGATGACGCGGCCCAGCGAGTCGTACGAGCCACCGTGGCAGGGGCACGTGTAACTGTCGCTCCCGGCCGAGTAGCTCGTGGGGCACCCGAGGTGCGCGCAGCGATTCCAGATCGCGATGAGGCTCTCATCCTTGTGCCGGATGAACGCGCGGCGGTCGGCCTCGGGGTCGGGCCCCGAGACGGCGATGGATGTCACCTCGTCGGCGGGGAAGTCGGAGAGCGCCCCGACATCGATCCACCGCCACTTCTCGTCCTTCACCGAGTCGGCCACCGCGAAGCCGATGACCGGCACGAGAATCGCCGCACCCATCACACCGCCCGTGAGCACCGCGATGCTCGACAGGAACTTGGTGCGTGTGATGTACGCCGGATCGTCGTGAGGATCCTTGACGGGCTCTGTGGTCTGAGCGACCGGGCCGCTGTACTGGCCCCCGCTCACCCCCACCCCATCGTCCTCGTGGCTCTCTGCCAACCCCTACCTCCTGCGCTGTCTGCGCGACGTCGATCCGCGGTTTGCCCGCAGACTCCCGGGATTCAATCTGACGGGTGGGGTGGGGTCAACGAGGGACACCCGGGCCGGGTGTCCCTTTCTTCGACCCCCCAAGAGCAGGAATCGCCGCGCGGGCGGCGACGCGGCTCATCCCGGCAGGCCGAACTCCGACCAGCGGGCGTCCACACGCCGGCGCACGTCGTCGCTCATCACGGCCAGGGAAGGCCATGTGCGCACCACGCCCTCGCCCTCGAACTTGCGGGTGGCGTCGAAGCCCACCTTCGATCCGTAGGCGAAGTACGGTGCGGCGTGGTCCAGGGCGTCCACCGGGCCCTCCACCACCTGCATGTCGCGGCCGGGGTCGACGTTGGAGAAGGCGTGGAACGCCACCGCCGACGGGTTCTGGACGTCAACGTCGTCGTCCACCACCACGATGCAGCGCGTCAATGAGAGCATCCCGAGCCCCCAGATGGCGCTCATCAGCTTCTTCGCGTGGCCGGGGTAGCGCTTGCGGATGGAGACCAGCGCGCAATTGTGGAACACGCCCTCCATGGGGAGGTTGTAGTCCACGATGTCCGGGAGCATCGTCTTGATGATTGGCAGGAAGATGCGCTCGGTCGCCTTGCCGAGCCACAGGTCCTCCATCGGCGGCGGTCCCACCACGGTGGTGGCGTAGACCGCGTCGCGGCGCATCGACATCCCGGTGATGTGGAAGGCGGGGTAGTCGTCCATCGGGGTGTAGAACCCGGTGTGGTCGCCGAAGGGCCCCTCCGGACGCAGGTCGTTCGCGTCGACGTAGCCCTCGATCACGATCTCCGACTCCGCGGGCACCTCGAGGTCGACGGTGCGGCAGCGCACCATCTCCACGCTCTTGTTGCGCAGGAACCCGGCCAGCATCATCTCGTCGAGGCCCGGGGGCATCGGCGCGGTGGCGGCGTAGGTGGTGGCCGGATGCGTGCCGATGGCGACGGCGACGGGCACGCGGCCCTGCGAGTCGCGCAGGTGGGCGGCGCCGTCCTTGTGGATCTGCCAGTGCATGATCGCCGTGCGCCGGTCGAGCTTCTGGATGCGGTACATCCCGCAGTTGCGGGCGCCGGTGGCCGGGTCCTTCGAGAACACCAGCGGCAGCGTGATGAACGGACCGCCGTCGTCGGGCCAGCACGTGAGGATGGGCAGCCGGTCCAGGTCGGGCTCGTCCAGCCAGATCTCCTGGCACGGCGCGTCGCGCACCGTCTTGGCGGAGAACGAGGCGAGCTCGCGCAGCTTGCCCAGCGCCTTCATCTTGGCCAGCACGCCCTGGGGCGGCTGGAGGTCGATGAGCGTCTCGATCCGCTCGCCCAGCGCATCCAGGCTCTCGGTACCCAGCGCCATGTTGATGCGCCGCTCGGACCCGAACTGGTTGATCAGCAGCGGCATCGACGAGCCGATGACGTTGGTGAACAGCAACGCCGGCCCGCCGGCCTTGGTGACGCGGTCGGTGATCTCGGTGATCTCCAGCACCGGGTCCACCGGGGCGTCGATGCGCACCAGCTCGCCCTGGCGCTCCAGCAGGCCGATCCAATCGCGCAGCGACCTCATCGGACGGACCGGGGGCGGGGTGCGGGGATGCTCATGCCAGTGCCTCATTCAGCTCGGGAGTGGGTGCCAGCCCGCGCGCGAGGGTCTCGAGCGCGGCGATGGCCGGCGGGAGGTCGCCCAGGCGGATGTGCTCCCGCGCCTTCGTGTAGCGCGCCACGGCGGCCGCGTCGTCCTCGGTGCCGCGCGCGGCGATCGCCGCCGCCGTGCCCCGCCACAGCGGGGCCAGCGCGGCGCGCTCGCCGGTGGCCACCAGGCCGGCGCCCAGCGCGATCAGGTCGGAGAGCGCCTCGATCAGGAACAGGTCGCCGGCGTCGGCGATGCGCACCAGGCCGTGGGCGTAGCAGTAGTCCCCGGCCAGGACCGCGCGGCCGCGGTCGCCCAGACGCAGGTAGCGCGGGCGTCCGTGGTGCAGCAGGAAGCCCTCGAGGATCAGATCCAGCCCGGCGGCCTGCCACGGGGTGAGGGGCGGTTCGATCAGCGGCGCCAGCAGGGGCGCCGCCGCCGGCTCCACCAGCGCGCCGGCGAGTGCGGGCTCGCCTGACAGCACGTCCCTCACAGGGCGTCGGTGGCGCGGGCCAGCGCCTCGCGCAGCGCCGCGAACTCGGTCCCGGTGTGGGAGAGACCCGTGAACCACGCCTCGAACTGCGACGGCGGCGGGTAGACCCCCTGCGCCAGGAGGGCGCGGGCGAAACGTCCATAGGCCTCGGTGTCGCTGGCGGTGGCGGTGGCGTAGTCGGTGACCGGCGCGGGGGCGAAGAAGGGGGTCTGCGCGGACCCGACGCGGTTGACGCGCACCGGTGCGCCGGATGCCTCGATGGCGTCCTGCAGCGCGGCGCCGGACTCCTCCAGCCGCTCGTACACGCCGTCCTGGCCGAGTGCGCCCAGCACCGCGAGTCCTGCGGCGGTGGCGAGCGGGTTCCCCGAGAGCGTCCCGGCCTGGTAGCAGGGGCCCTCCGGGGCGAGGACGTCCATGATCTCGGCGCGTCCGCCGAACGCACCCACCGGCAGCCCACCGCCGATGATCTTGCCGAAGCAGGTGATGTCGGCGGCCACGCCGTAGCGCTCCT
>JBIQJW010000083.1:0-9050 GCA_044507145.1 Actinomycetota bacterium | reverse complement strand
ACCGGCGGAGCCGGTCCGGGCGGGGGGGGCGCGGGAGGCGGCGAGGGACCCCCCCGGGGGGGGGGGGGGCGCGGGGGGGTGGGGCGCGTGGTGGCCGGGCGGCTGGGCGCGGCCCGCGTGGTGGTCGGCCGCGACGGCGCCGGCGCGGTGGTGCGCGGCCGTGGGGTCGCTGCGGGGGCCGGCGTGGCCGGTGCGGCGGGCGTGCTCGGCGTGGGGCGGGTGGCCGTGGTGCGCGTCGTGGTGCGGGGGCGCGGGGCCGGCCGGGTGGTCGCCGGCGGCGCGGTGGTCTGCGTGGACACCGGGATGTCCACCACCGGCAGGCTCTCGGAGGGCACCGTGTCGGAGCCGAGGATCCAGCGACCCACCAAAAGGACACCGGCCACCGTCGCAAGGGCGACGAACACCCACCCCACGCGCCGGTCGTGCAGGATCCCCCGAAGCCTCTCCACCGGCGAATCGTCGCAGAGCCGCCGGCGCCCGGACCGCCAGATGAGAGAAGTCTCATCGGCCTCGGGATCCGCCCCCGCGCGTAGTGTCCTGCGTCAGGACACGATCCGGGGAGGGGTGTGTGCGTCGTTGGTGGTGGTGCGTCACGGTTCTGGCCCTACTGGCGCTCGGAGCGGCCGTGGCCGGTGGCGCCGAGCGGCAGGTCACGCTCACCGGCCAGGTCACCCGCGTGGTGGACGGCGACACGGTGCACATCCGCGCCCGCGGGTTCGACACGGTGGTGCGCCTGATCGGCATCGACACGCCCGAGACCGTCCACCCCTCGAAGCCGATGCAGTGTTGGGGGCCGCAGGCCAGCGCCCGGGCCAAACGCCTGATGCCGGTGGGCGCGCGGGTGCGCGTGATGAGCGACCCCACCCAGGACGCGCGTGACCGTTACGGACGCTTCCTCGGCTACGTCTACACCGGCGGTCGCCGGGGCGCCGCATCGGTGAACCGTGCGCTGGTGGCCGCCGGCGCGGCGAAGGTCTACATCTACGGCGGCACGCCGTTCCGCCACGCCAGGGCGTTCACCAAGGCCCAGTCCACGGCACGCGCGAAGAAGAACGGGCTGTGGGGCCCGCCGTGCAACGGGAAGGTCGACCGCCCGGCCGCACGCCCCTCCCCCGCCCCGGCGCCCTCACCGCGCCGCGGCTGCGACCCGAACTACGCCGGCGCGTGTGTGCCGGTGACCGACCGCGATCTGGACTGCGGCGACATCCGCCAAGAGGTGCGCGTCATCGGCACCGACCGCCACCGGTTCGACGGCGACGGCAACGGCTGGGGGTGCGAGGGCTACGGCTGAGTCTGCGGACCCGCAGGCGGGCCCTCGGGCGAGAGCGTGGGGTCGGCTCCACCGAGCTTGTGCACCAGCGACAGGTGGCCGCCCAGGTAGCCGCTGGCCGTGACCGCCACGCCGCCCGCCAGACCCACCGCCACCGCCGTGCGCCGGCGGCCGGCGGCGCGCAGGGCGAGCGAACCGGCGTACAGCAGCATGCCCGCGCCGTTCAGGCCGGCGTGAGCCGCTCCCACCCGCCGCGCGCCCCCTCGGGTGCGCCGCCACTCCGCCGCCCCCGAGGCGGCAGTGGGGAGGGCCGCGAGAAGCCCGCCGGCCATCAGACCGGCCGCGGCGCCGCGGGCGCGGGCCCCGCCGAACACGTCGAGGAAGTTCGCGCTCATCCACATGCCCAGCGGAAAGTCGGTGAGCAGCGGGTGGAGTGCATGCCCCAGGCCGTCGCCCAGGAGTCGCGCGCGCAGCGCGGGGCGGCGCTCCAGGCCGGCGGAACCCCGCTCCAACGCCTGCGCAACCGGATCCAACTGGGTGGCCCGCTCCAACCGGCGCATCAGGCGCCGCAGCGGATCGACGGTGCCGATGGGCGTCGCCGGCGGCTCAGGCGACGTGTGCCCGTTGATCTTCGGCGGAGTGAAGCTCATTCGACGATCAGGACGCCGCTCATCTCGTCCTCGTGGTCACCCAGCGAGCAGTGGAAGTGGTATTCGCCCGGCGCGAACTCGCCGGTGATCGACGACACCTCGCCCTGCCCCGCGGATGTTCCTTCCAGCGGCGGCTCGTCCATCGCGATGTTGTGCTGGGTCGCCTGCCCGTTGACCATGCGCAGCGTGATCCGGCCGGCCGGCGCCCGGACCTCCGCAACGCCGAACGCATTCCCCGTCTGTGCCACGGGGATGTCGATCACCTCCGATGCGAGCCCGTCGGTGGTCTCCTGCACCGAGACGGTCTCCTCGAGCGGCGTCTCGGCGGCGCCGTCGTCGTCGCTGCAGGCGGTGAGTCCGCCCGCCAGCAACGCGGCGGCGACCAGCACGGCCGCGCGGGCGCGACGCCCGCGGGGTCCGCGTGTCCACGGCCGGTCACGCCGCGTTGTGGTGTCGGATGCCGTCGGCATGCGGGGTCTGTGCCCGCTGGGGCGAGCGGCAAACCTCGACGTGCCGGTCGATTCCCGCCGGTGTGGTGTCAGCGCGGCCAGGCGCGCCGGCCGCTGGGGCGATCCGGCGGCGGTGGCGGCGGTGGTGCCACCGACTCCACGGGCGTGGGCTGCTCGGGCGCCGCGGTGCCGTGGTAGACGTGGCCGTTCCAGGCCTCGCGGTCGTCGTCGGTGAGGTCGAGGTCGCCCAGCCGGCGCTCGATGCGGCCGGCGACATCGTGCATGTCGGCCTCCAGTCGCCGGCGCGTGCTGCTCTCGGGCGAGGCCCGCTGGTGCTCCGAGCGCAGGTGGCGGTACTCGCTCGCCAGGCTCAGGAGGGTGTCGCGGGGATCATGCGTGGCTGCCATGCGTGCTCCTTTCCGCTCCGGGCCATCCTTGCATCACATGGGGCCCGCTCGACACCGTGACGGTGTCGACCATTCCCGGAACGGGTAGTGAAGACGCATGCTTGCGCTCCTGATCGTGCTGCTGGGCTTCGTGGTGATCGCGTCGGTATTCGGCATCGTCACAGCGCTGAAGGTCGCGCTCATCGTCCTTGCCGTCGTGGCCCTGGCGGTGGTGGTGGGCGTCCTGGTGCTGCGCCACCTCCTGCGCACGCGGGGACCGGTCTTCCTCGCCGCGTTCCTCGCACGGCGGTTCGTGGGCGGGCGGGCCGCGACGCTGCTCGCGGGGTTGGCGGCCCGCCACCTCACACGCCGACGCCGCCCGACGCCCTGAGGACGGCGGCCCGATCGCGAAGCGGCGTCCGCCTGCCAGAGGGCGAACGCCGCCCTCCCACGCCGGGCGAGGTGTCGTCACCCCCCGGTGGGGTTCTGCCGCTTCCCGGAATGCTCACGGGTGAAACGGTGGCGCCCGGACCGTGTGCGGGCTTCGGCCTGGCAACCGAAGTCCACCCTTGACGGCCCTGACGGCCCCGCCCTCGTGGACCGACGGCGGACCGGCATCATCAGCGATCCGCAACCCCCGGTCAAGGGAGAATCGCCGGAGCCACCGATCGGTGTCACCGCGTGACGAGCACTCCCCCGTGGGACAGGTGCGGCCGCCGCGAGGTGGTTACGGCGCGAGGGGCCCGGGCATCGTCATCATCGGAGCACCGGAACCATGGGGAGGCGCGCGATGAACGAGCCCGACGGCGGGCACCAGATCACCTCCGACGACCCGAGCGCCGGCCGCCACCTCACCCGCCGGCTGCTGAAGGTGGTGCCGGCGGCGCTGGTGATCGGCCTGGTCATCGGCGTGCCGCTGGCGATCATCCTCAGCGAGTGGCGCCTCGCGGTGGTCATCCCGCTGGCGCTGGCGGGCATCGCCGGAACGATCGCCGCGGCGATCGAGGACGGCCGCGTGCAGCGCCGGGTCGACCGGACCGCCCGGCGTGGGCGGGGCGGTCCGGTCGACTGACGGCCGCCTATCGTTTGGGCAGCGGCTTCGCCGGCACGCGGGTGATGGTGCGGTCGCTGTCGTTCAGCACCCAGACGGCGTTGCGGCCGGGCACCACGTCCACGGGGTCGCGGCCGACCTTGAAGATCCGCGTCGGCCCCGTCCCCGTCAGCGAGGCCTGCACGAGACGGCCGTTCGCCTCACGCGGCCGGTACTGGGCGAGCCACACGACGTCGCGCCCGACGGCGACCTCAGCGTCTCATCCACCCCGGGACGGAGGTTGATGCGCTGATCGTCGCGGTCGCCGAGGCGATCCTCAGCAGCGAACGATGGCGTCCGAGCGACGGGGCGGGGTCGCCCGCCACCGGATCCGCGGTCCTCAGTCGCCGCCTCCAGTGCCCAGAGGTGGCCGGCGGCGGCCGGCAGGGACGTGCGGATCGTGTTGGAGCCGGAGGACCACCGCGGAGTGCCGGCGTTGAGCGCACCGAGCCTCAGGGAGAGGACGGTAACGCGACCCGTCCCGGGTGCAGTTCCAGCAGGCGGCGCTGGCCGGCCTGGCAGGCCGGTACGCCCGGCGAACCGGACCGGTCGACCCACCCGAACCGTTGGGATCCACCGCCACCCGGCGGGACGGTCGCCGTGCCGCCGGGTGGGAGGCGCGAACCCGGCGCCGGCGCGAGCCAGCGACCGCCCGAGCCCACATCTCCGCTCCCCAGCTCCGCCGCCCGCGGCGTCACCCGATGACGGTCACTCGGTCGAGGCGGCCACGCCCCCAATCCGGCGACTTCGCGGCGGCAGAACAGTCGCGGATGTTTCCGCAGACCCACAGAGCGCGGATCAGACGCCCCGCAAGTATGTTCAGCGCCCCAACCGAGGATGCCTCATGGTCGCACTGCTCATCATCTTCCTGCTGCTCGCCCTGATCTTCGGCATCGGCGGCGCAATCAAGGTCAGCCTGTGGTTCCTGCTGCTCTTGGTTGCCGCGGCGGTCGTCGCCGCGCTGCTCGGAAAGTCGCTGCTGAGCAAGAAGTAAGGCGGATGCGCGCGGTGCCCGCCTCGGCGGGCACCATGTGATGATGCGGCGCGTGCGCCGGGGTGAGCGCCGGCCACGCCGCGCGCATCAAGGCCCTGGAGCAGGAGATGCGTGAGCTGGGCCCTCCAGCTCCTTCACCGTCTTCTCCCGCGCTCGCGCGCAACGGAGATGTAGAGCAGCACTTTCTCGATCTCGACGAAGTGGGCTTCGTTCACCAGGCCTCCCCGTGGCCAAGACGACGGTACCCGCCTGCGCTGGTAGGACGTCACCCGCGACCGACACGAAGCCGCCTCAGAACGTGCCGAAACACGAGCCCCCGCCGGTTCCCGGCGGGCGCTGTCGTGACCTTCCCACCTTCCCAACAGGTGGGGCACCGACTCGTCCAGAATATGCCGCTTTACAGGTATTTCTATGGGCTGTACTGGGCTCGAACCAGTGACCCCCAGCTTGTCGAGCTGGTGCTCTCCCAACTGAGCTAACAGCCCTCGGGGCACGCCGTAGCGGTCCTCGGGGCGCGCAGTGTACCAGCTGCGTGGACCCCCTGATAGCGTCCGCCCGTGCCCGCCGCCGCCTCGCCCGCCTACGACGTCGGAATCGCCGGCGCGGGTCAGCTCGCCCGCATGACGTGCCTCGCCGCCTGGCCTCTCGGCATCCGCGTCGCCGTTCTCGGCCGCCCCGACGAGCCGTCCGCTCCGATGGCTGCCGGCGTCATCGAGGGCGACTGGAAGGACGCCGACGCCGTCCGCGCGCTGGGCGCCGCCGTGGGGGTCGTGACGCTGGAGAACGAGTTCGTCGACGCCGGCGCGCTCGCCTCGGTGCAGGCCGCCGGCACCCCCGTGCGTCCCGACGCCGCCGCCATGGCCACCGTGCAGGACAAGGCACTGCAGAAGCAGTTGCTGGCCAACGCCGGCCTGCCCGTGCCCACCTTCCACGTGGCCGAGACCGCCGCCGACCTGGAGGCCATCGGCCGCGACCTGGGCTGGCCGCTGATGCTGAAGGCCCGCAAGCTGGGCTACGACGGTTACGGCAACGCCACCTGCGACACCCCCGCCGCCGCGCGCGAGGCGTTCGCCCGCCTGGACGCCGGCGAGGGCGTGCTGGTGGAGGCGATGGTGCCCTTCACCAACGAGCTCGCCGCCATGGTGGCCCGCTCGGTGAGCGGCCAGGAGGCCGTCTACCCCGTGGTGGAGACCGTGCAGCGCAACCACGTGTGCCACGAGGTGACCGCCCCCGCCCCGGTCGCCGCCGACGTGCTCGCCCGCGCCGGCGAGACCGCCCGCGCCGCCGCGGCGGCCGGCCGTGGCCTGGGCGTGATGGGCGTGGAGATGTTCCTGCTGGCCGACGGCTCGGTGCTGGTGAACGAGCTGGCCCCGCGGCCGCACAACTCGGGCCACTACACCATCGAGGCCTGCGAGACCTCCCAGTTCGAGAACCACCTGCGCGGCATCCTGGACCTGCCGCTGGGCGAGGTGGCGCTGCGCGCGCCGGCCGCCGCCATGGTGAACCTGCTGGGCAGCACCGCCGGCCCCTCCCTGCCCCACCGCCCCGAGGCGCTCGCCGTGGCCGGCGCCCACCTGCACCTGTACGACAAGGCCGAGGTCCGCCCCGGGCGCAAGATGGGGCACGTCACCGCGCTGGGCGCCACCGGCGCCGACGCCCTGGACCGCGCGCGCCGCGCCGCCGCGGCCGTGGGCCTCTGAGCCGCAAGGAGCCACGATGAGCCGCCACACCGCCAGCCCGCTCGTGGGCGTCGTGATGGGAAGCGACAGCGACCTGCCCACCATGGACCCCGCCGCCGACGTCCTGCACGACCTGGGCATCCCCCACGAGGTGCGCGTGGTCTCCGCCCACCGCACCCCGCACGAGATGATCGCCTACGGCGGCGAGGCCGCCGACCGGGGAATCAAGGTCATCATTGCCGGCGCCGGCGGTGCCGCCCACCTGCCGGGCATGCTGGCCGCCGTCACCACCCTGCCGGTCATCGGCGTGCCGGTGAAGAGCGCCGCCCTGGACGGCCTCGACTCCCTCCTGTCGATCGTGCAGATGCCGCGCGGGGTCCCGGTGGCCACCGTCGCCATCGGCAACGGGCGCAACGCCGGCCTGCTGGCCGCCCAGATCCTGGCCCTGTCCGATCCCGACCTGGCCGGCGCCGTGGCCGAGCTGCGCGCCAAGGCCGCCGAGGCCGCCCAGGCCGCCGACGCCAAGGTGTCGAGCCGGCGCTGACCGCGCGCGGGCGCACCTGAACACCACCTGAGCCCGCCGCCGTCTCCGGGCGGCGGCCCGCACCCGGTGCCTATGGTGCCCGGGTGACCGATGCCACCACCGCGGCGCGCGCGGAACGCGAGCCGCTGTCGCCCCGTGCGCTGCGCATGGCCCTGGCCGGCCTGGTGACGGCGGCGATGGCGTTCGCCCTGATGCAGACCTTCCTCATCCCGGCGCTGCCGAAGCTGCAGGAGGACCTGGGCACAAGCACCACGTGGGTGACATGGACCGTCACCGTCTACCTGCTCACCGGATCGGTGGCCACGCCGCTGATGTCGCGCCTGGGCGACCAGCACGGGAAGCTGCGGCTGATGCTCATCAGCCTGGCGGTGTTCTTCGTCGGCTCGGTGGCCGCGATCTTCGCCTGGAACGTCGGCAGCCTCATCGCCGCGCGCGCGGTGCAGGGCGTGGGCGGTGCGGTGTTTCCCCTCAGCTTCGCCCTCATCCGCGACCACTTCCCCGCCCGGCGGGTGAGCGTGGCGATGGGCCTGGTCTCGTCGGTGCTCGGCGTGGGCGGCGGGGTGGGCATCGTGGCCAGCGGCGTCATCGTCGACCACATGTCGTGGCGCTGGCTGTTCGTGGTGGCCGCCGCGGTGGTGGCGGTGGCGATGTTGCTGGTGTGGCGCTTCGTGCCCGAATCGCACGTCCGCGCGCCCGCACGCCTGGACCTGGGCGGCGCCCTGACGCTCTCGGGCGGCCTCATCTGCCTGCTGGTGGCGCTCACCGAGGGGCAGCAGCTCGGCTGGTCGTCCCCCGCCATCCTGGGCCTGTTCGCCGGATCGGCGGCCTTCCTGGTGGCCTGGGTGCTGGTGGAGCTGCGCGTGCCCGACCCGATGGTGGACATGCGGATGATGGTGCGCCGCGCGGTGCTCTTCACCAACCTCACCGCGCTGTGCTCGGGCTTCGCCCTCTACATCGTGTGGGTGATCCTGCCCACCTACTACCAGCTTCCGGGAGACCTGCCCGCCACCCTGGCCGGCTTCGCCGACTACGGGTTCGGCACGTCGGTGACCGTCGCCGGCCTGTGGATGCTCCCCACCTCCGCCGCGATCCTGGCCGCCGGTCCCATCGCCGGGATGATCGGCGCGCGCCGCGGCTCGCGTGGCCCGCTGGTGGCGGGGATGGTGCTGATGGCGCTGGGGTGCGCGGGCATCGCCCTGTGGCATTCCCAGCCCTGGCAGCCGGCGCTGGCGTTCGTGCTGTGCGGCATCGGCATCGGCTTCTCGTTCGCGGTGATGCCCAAGCTGATCATGGACGCGGTGAAGCCCACCGAGACCGGCGTGGCCACCGGCATGAACACCGTGGTGCGCACCATCGGCGGCGTCATCGGCGCCCAGGTGGGCGCGGTGCTGCTGGCGGTGAGCGAGCCCGCCGGAGTGCCGGTGCCGGCCGAGAGCGGCTTTGCCGCGGCCTTCTGGGTGGGCGCCATCGCCGCCCTCGCCGGCGCGGGCGCCGCGATGTGCCTGAGCGGCCGCCGGCGCGCCGCTGGCGCGGGGTAACCGCGGGGAGGATGATGGGCCCGCCATGTCCGGCGGACGCATCCTCCTCCTCCCGGTCCTGTGCGCCGCGATGTTCGCCGGCGCCGCCTCCGCGGCCGCCCAGCCGGCCGGCGTCGTCGTCGCCGACCGGTTCGCCCAGCCACGCACCGCCGCCGTCGCGGTGGCCCCCACCGGGCGGGCCGTGGTGGCATGGGTGAGCCGCGTGGACGGACGCTTCGTCGTGCGCGCCCGCGTGCGCGCATCACGCGACGGACGGTGGGCCGCGCCGGTGGCGCTCTCCGAGCGCACCGCCCGGCCGCCGGAACGGCCGGTCGCCACCATCGCCGCCGACGGGCGCATCGTGGTGGCATGGGGCACGACCACCGGCCCGGTGCGTGCGGCGCTGCGCACCACCGGCGGCTCGTGGCCGCGGATGACCGTGGCCGACGCCTCGTCGGGCTTCACCGCCGC
>JBIQJW010000082.1:0-9060 GCA_044507145.1 Actinomycetota bacterium | reverse complement strand
CCCTCACGGTGCAGGGCATCGAGGCCGGCGGGCATCAGGGCGGGTGGATCGACCCTCCGGGGGGCCCGGAGGGCGTGGGCCTGCTGGCATTGCTGGGGCGCATCCGGTCCTGCGTGGGACTGCCGCTGATCGCCGCCGGCGGCATCGGCGATGGCGCGGGCGTGGCCGCGGTGCTGGCGGCCGGCGCACGCGCCGCGCAGGTGGGCACCGCATTCCTCTGCGCGCCCGAGGCCGGCACGCACCCGGTGTATCGCGAGGCGCTCCTGGCCGGCGGTCCCACGGTGCTCACGAGGGCCTTCACCGGGCGCCCCGCACGCGGTCTGCGCAATCGGTTCACCGACGAGAACGGGGCGGCCGCGCCGTCCGCGTTCCCGGCGGTGCACCGCATCACCGCACCTCTGCGTGCGGCGGCCCGGGCTGCGGGCGATCCGGGCGGGATGAGCCTCTGGGCGGGGCAGTCGGTCGATCTGGTGCGCGCACGGCCGGCGGGCGACATCGTGGCGGAACTGGCCGACGGGGCGGCCGCCGCCCTGGCTGCGCTGGTGCGGTCCGCGCCGGAGCGCTGAACCTCAGGCGGTGGCGCCGCCGGCGTCCTGTGCTCCGGCCCGTGCCAGCAGGACCGCGCTGGGTGACCGCCGGATCAGGTCGGCGGAGAAGCCGCCCAGGCCCGGCCGGCGCCCGGAACGCGGCCCGACGACGATGAGATCGGCACCGTTGGTGGCGGCCCAGTCGCGCACGGTGTCCTCCGGCGGGCCGGCGAGCACCTCCACGCGGGCGCCCCCGACGGCGTCGGCGGACTCGGCCAGCAGCGCCTGGGCGCGCTCCTCTCGCGCCAGCGGGATCGGCAACGACTCCGCGACCACCCGGCGCGGCAGCGGACGCGTCGGCGACACCACCGTGACGATGCTCAGGTCGGCGCCCGACGCGTCGGCGACCGCCCGAGCGGCGCGGAGCGCGTCCGGGCCGGACGGCGACCCGTCGACGCAGCACACGACATGGCCGAAAACCCCCGCCGGCTCATCCGGGACCTCCAGGTCCGGTGGCACCACCATCACGTCGACCGGCGACCGGTAGACGAGGTCGTTGGCGAAGCTCCCGAGCAGCAACCGCTGCAGGCCGCCGTTGTGCGGCGCGACCACCGCCAGATCGACGCCGGAGGTATCCAGCCACTCGAGGGCGGCGCGCGACGGCTCGTCCTCCCCGAGCAGCACGGGGATCGCCCCGGGGATGGTGGCCGCCCGGTCCTCCAGCCAGCGCCGCGGCGGGCCCAGCGGATCCGACGGGTCGGGCTCCCAGCCGCCCAGGCCGGCGGCCATGGCTGCGACGGGCGGCGCGACATGCACCACGCTGAGGCGGACGCCGTCGCCGGACAGCGCTGCGCCGGCGGCCAAGACCCGCGCACATGCGTCGCGATCGTCGATGAAGCAGGCAATATGCGCGTAGGGATGTCCGATGTGGCGAGGCTACCACCGGGGGCGGCGATGCAGATGCGATACCTGGGCCGGACCGGACTGGCCGTGTCCGCCCTCTCGTTCGGGGCGATGACGTTCGCCGGCGCCCGCAGCGATTTCTTCCGGCCCGTGGGCCGGACCGAGCAGGATGTCGCCGACCGCCAGGTGGCCATGTGCCTGGACGCCGGCGTCAACCTCTTCGACACCGCCGACGTGTACACCGACGGCGGGTCCGAAGAGATGCTCGGGCGTGCGCTGGGCGGCCGTCGCAGCGGGGTGCTACTGGCCACGAAGCTGAACGGCCGCACCGGCGACGGGCCGAACGACCTGGGTCAGTCGCGCCACCATGTCATCGAGGCGTGCGAGGCGAGCCTGCGGCGCCTGGGCACCGACTGGATCGACCTCCTCCAACTGCACAGCATCGACGGGCGCACCGACCCCGCGGAGACCCTGCGCGCCCTCGACGACCTGGTGCGCTCCGGGAAGGTGCGCTACATCGGCTGCTCCAACCTCGCCGCGTGGCAGTTGATGAAGGCGTTGTCCGTGGCCGACCGCGAACGACTGGTGCGCCACAGCGCCCTGCAGGCGCACTACTCGCTGCTGACACGGGACATCGAACACGAGCTGGTACCGCTCTGCCTGGACCAGGGCCTCGGGATCCTGGTGTGGAGCCCGCTGTCGGGCGGGTTCCTCACCGGCAAGGTACGGCGCGGGGGGTCGGCGCCAGAGGGGTCGCGCGGCGCCGCCATGCCGCCGCCCGGCGGGTTGGCCGATCCGGAGCGCGCGCACGACATCGTGGATGCGCTGGTCGAGATCGCCGGTGGGCGCGGGGTCAGCCCCGCCCAGGTCGCGCTCAACTGGCTCCTCGCCAACCCGGGCGTCACATCGCTGGTGGTCGGCGCACGCACCGAGGAGCAGCTCGCCGACAACCTCGCCGCGGCGGACTGGGACCTCGCGCCCGGTGAGGTGGCGCACCTGGACGCCGTATCCGCGCCGCGCCTGCCGTACCCCCAGTGGCATCAGCTGCGCTACAACGCCGAGCGGCTCGACGAGCCGTGGGCGGCCGAGCGCATCGCCCGCGGCGAGCGGTGACGCGGGGCCCGACGGACCCGTCGCCCGCGCAATCGGGAGGTGCCCCGGCCGCCGTCCGCCCGCGCGGTGGCGACCGGGAACGCGCCGCGGTGCTGAGGTACTGGCATGCCGTGGAGATGTTCAGCGCCCAGCCGGCGCCGCGCGAGGCGGGGGACGGCCGCGTGGTGGACCTGGAGGCGGGAACCCCCGCGCCCTGGGAGCCGGCGGTGGCTGCTGCGCGCGCGCCCATCGGCGAGGACCGGGTGTGGCGACACGTCGTGCACTGCGGGCTCTTCGACCTGGCCGAGGCCTACGACCAGCTGGCCGGGATCTTCCCGCCCGACGATGACGACCGGTTCGGACGCGTCGCCACCGGGCAATCCGCGCTCGCGGCGTTCGTGGTGGACGAGGACGGGTACCCGGTGGAGGGGTCGCACGTGCTGTCCGAGTGCGCGTGGGCCATCGGCAGAGTGCTGGCGGACGGCGGCTCGGGTGACCTGGTCGCCGGCTTCGCCCAGGCACAGGCCGACCTGGCGAGCCTCTTGGAGGAGCGGGCCGGCGCACCTCTGACCGCGGCCGATCTGCACACCGTCGCCGATGAGGTGCACCGTGCCGTGGGCGTCGCCGGTGCCGTGGGTCTGAAGGGCGTGCGGGTCCGCAGCTACCACGTGGACCGCGCCCGGGCCGAGGCCGGCGGCGACGGCGTCCTCCTCAACAGCTTCATCGCGCGCGACCTGCGCACCGTCGCGGCGGCCGTGCGCCGGGGCGACTACGGACACGCCCTGTGGCGGTACCTGGCATCCGGCGACGAGGTCGACCCACGGGCCCGTCGCGATGTGGAGCGCGATCGGACGGCGGTGGTGGACGCACTTGCGCCGCAGCGCATCCCGGCGGGGCGCTGGCCGGCGCCGGTGGACGCGCCGCTGGCGACGGGGCAACAGATCGCGGTGAACGAGGCGCTGTCCGGACTGGGCCACGGCGGCGGGTTGCTGGCGGTGAACGGGCCGCCGGGCACCGGCAAGACGACGATGCTGCGCGACATCGTGGCCGGCGTCGTGACCGAACGGGCGCGCCATCTGGCCGACCTTGCCCGCCCGGAGGATGCGTTCGCCGGCATCGAGCCATGGGGCCGTTCGTCGTCGGGGCGACGCGTGTGGCGCTGGCGCCCGCACCTGTCCGGGGCGGAGATCGTCCTGGCGTGCGCCACCAACGCGGCCGCCGAGAACGTCACCACGGAGATTCCCGGGGTGGGGGCGATCGGGCCCGAGTGGCGCGATGAGGCCGACCACCTGTCCGGACTCGCCACCCTGGTGCTGCGCGCATGGCACGAGTCGGCCGTGCGCGCCGGCGAGCGCTCCGAGCGGGTCCCGCCGGTGGCGTGGGGACTGGTGGCCGCCTGCCTGGGCAGCCGTCAGAAGGGTTCCGACTTCGCGGGCGCCTTCTGGTGGGGGCGCCTGCCCAGCGACCGGCGCGGGCCGGGAGGGGCGCCGCAGATGGCGATGGCGCTGCCCGGTACCGGGGCCCGGGCCGACGGCCTGCACCGGACGCTGCGCACGGCCGCCGGCCGGACGGGGTCGGCCGCCGAGGGCTGGGCCGACGCCGTCGCGCGGTTCCGCGCCGCACAGGAGGCCGAGGCCCGATGCCGCGCGGCGGCGGTCCGGGCCGGGGAGGCCTCCGGCGGCGACGACGACGCCTGGTGGCACGACCGGCACCGGCGGCTGGCCGTGGCGCCGCACCTGGACGCCGAGTGGGACGCCGCGCGCACGCGCCTGTTCCTGTCCGCACTGGCGCTGCACCGCGCGCTGTTGCTGCACGCCGCGCGCCCGATGTCGGAGAACCTGCGCGCCGCGATCGATCTCATCAGCGGGCGGCCGCCCGCCGGCCTCACCGATGACGCACTGAGGGCGGCATGGCAGACCCTCTTCATGGTGGTCCCGGTGGTGAGCACCACCTTCGCGTCGCTGCCGCGACTGTTCGCCGGTCTGGGGCGCGAGGCGCTCGGGTGGTTGCTGGTCGACGAGGCCGGGCAGGCGGCCCCGCAGCAGGTGGTGGGCGCCCTCTGGCGGGCACGGCGGGCCGTGGTGGTGGGCGACCCGCGCCAGCTCGAGCCGATCGTGCCGCTGCCGCGCGCCACCCAGGAGGGCCTGCGCGGGCCGCACGGGGTGCATTCGCGATGGGTGCCGGGGCACACATCGGCCCAGCGCCTGGCCGACCGCGTCAGCGCGGTGGGCACGGCGGACGACGCCGGCGGCGAGGCGCTGTGGGTGGGCGCGCCGCTGACGCTGCACCGCCGCTGCGAGGAGCCCATGTTCAGCATCGTGAACGCGATGGCGTATGGCGGGAGGATGATCAACGGCACCCCCGTGCGCGACGACGCTCCGCTGCCCCCGAGCGCGTGGCTGGATGTGCCCGGCGACGGCGCCGAGGGGCACTGGGTCCCGGCGCAGGGCGAGCGGCTGGACGGCGTCCTGGCATACCTGGACCACCGCGGCCACGACCTGCGCGAGGTCCTGGTGGTCTCACCGTTCCGTGATGTGGCACGGGCCCTGCGGGCGCACGCGCGGCGCTGGCCGGGGATCACGGCCGGCACCGTGCATACCGCCCAGGGGCGTGAGGCCGACATCGTCATCCTGGTGCTCGGCGGGGAGCCGGGCGGCGACGGTGCCCGCCGGTGGGCCACGCGGCGGCCCAACCTCCTGAATGTGGCCGTCAGCCGGGCCCGGCGTCGCCTGTGGGTGATCGGCGATCTGGATGCGTGGGGCCGGCACCCGCACGCGTCGGTGATCGCCGCGCGACTGCCCGCGAAGCGGTAGGCCTACCGCGCCGCCGAGAGCGCGCCGGCGAACACCTCCAGGCGCTCGGTGTCCCGCCGGTCGAACGCGTGCGGGCGCCGGCTGACCACGCAGAGCACCCCGGGCACGCCGTCGCCGGTGAGGTGGATCGGCACCGCCAGGGCGCTTCGGAATCCGGCCGCGGCGATGCGGTCGTTCAGCGGATCGGCGACGAGTGTGACGTCCTCGACCAATGCACTGTCATTGCTGTCGAGGCAGCGCGCCGACGCGCAGGAGCCGTGTCTGGTGAGCGTGGTTCCGACCGGCGACGGGCGCGGCAGGTTCCCGGTGGCCCACGCGCTCACGACGGCGCCGGTGCCGTCGTCGGCCACCGCGACCAGCATGCCGCCGTCACCGCCCAGGAGCGCCCCGGCGCCGGCGATGATCGCGGTGCGCAGCCGGTCCTCGCCGCCCGACCACCCTTCCCGGGCGGGATCCGACCCGACGGCCCGGTGCATCTCGCTCACCGCCGCCACCCCTGCGCATGTCCGGGCGAAGGCACCGATGCGTGCCTCGACAGGGACGCCCACGGGAGTGCCTTCGGCGAAGGCGACCAGCAACCGCCCGACGCCGCCGCCGGCCCCGATCGGCGCGATCGCCATCGGCCCCGGGCGTCCGTCGGTGCCCTGCACGACGGCGCGGCGAAGGACGCGGACCGAGTCGATGTCGTGGGCCGCACCGTCCGCGTCCGCGGCCGCGCGCAGCGCCGCACCCACGTGCTCGGCGTTCGCGCCGGGATCGGTGCTCCACGCGCTCGACACGGCATCGGAGCGGCCGGGGGCGCGCGTGGTGACGGCCGCGGCCTGGGCCCCCAGCGCCTCGCCCACCCGCGCCGCGAGCTCGTCGCCGGCCCGGTGCGGTTCGGCGATCGCGTCCATCAACACGCGCATCTGGATGGCGTTGTCGACGGCGGCGCGGGCCAGCCGCTCCTCCACGCGGTGGCGCTCGGTGATGTCCCGGCCGAAACACAGGACGTGGGACAGGTGGCCGTCGGCGGCGAACTCGGGCCGCAGCCGCCACTCGAACCGGCGCCCGCCGCCCGCGGTCGCCACCTCGAAGCTGCGCGGTCGCTCCGCCGCCAGCACGGCCGACACCTCGCGCTCCAGCGAGGCGGCGATCTCCGGGGGCACAGAGCCCTCGTCGGCGTGACGTCCCACGATCAACGACGGCGCCGTGCCGAGCATGCGTTCGAGATGCGCGTTCGCATACGACACGCGCAGATCACGGTCGAACCTCAGGATGGCGTCCGGCGCGTGCTCGGCAACCGAGCGGAACGCCTCGCGACTGGCGCGCAGGCGCCGTATCGGTGCCAGGTGGCGCCCCATGTGCTCCACGGCGACGGCATGGCCGCGCCACCGGCCCCCGTCCACATGGTCTGACACGGTCACCAACGCCGGGAACACCCGGCCGGCGGGGTCGCGTCCATCCATGCGGAAGGGGGCGCCGCCGGCGTGCGCCGCGATCTCGGCGGCGCCCAGCCCGGGCAGCATCGGCAGCGGTAGCCGGCGCCCCACCAGTTCGGCGGGCGGCTTCGCGCTCATCTCGCCCGCCGCCCGGTTCGCCGCCACCAGGACGCCCGCGGCGTCCACCACGAACGCCGCGACGTCCACCGCGTCGGCCATGGCCGCCTCCACCGGCGCGCGGCGCGCCGCGCTGGTCGGGTCCGACGGCGGGGCGGGCTCGTGCGGCACCGAGCCCCTGCCCACGAGGGCCGGTTCGATGCGCGAGAGCAGGCGCCGGGTGGACGAGGGCGCCGCGTGTCCCAGGTGGGCCTGGATGCGACGCACCGACCAGCCCGAGAGCACCAACTCGGCGATATGGGCCTGACGCAGCACCTCGGCGGAGATACGTCCGGCGATGCCCGCCCCGCGGGCCAGCCGCGGGAGGAGCTCGCGCACGTACGACCCGGTGAGCGGCGTGCCGGCCCGCGTGGCCAGCAGCGGCGCGTCCGCGGCGACGCCCATGTCGCGCGACTCGGACAGCCACCGGGCGATCTCCTGCCGCCCGGGCTCCATGATCGGGACGACTCGTTCGGCGGCCCGACCCCGGATCCTGACGGTGCCGCTGTCCGGCGCCACGTCGGCGGGGGTGAGGCCCAGCGCCTCGTTCACACGCAGCCCGCCGTACAGGAGCAGCGCGACGAGGGCCCGGTTGCGCTGCCCGGTGGACGAACGCACCGGAGCGGCCTCGATCAGGGCGGCGAGTTCGGCGAGCGTGGGCGCGGCCGGCGATGTCGCGGGCATGCGCTGGGTCTCCTCGCTGCTCATGGGCGGTTCCGGATGGTCGTTCGACTCCGAGTCGTCGGCTCCATATGTCACGCCTGTCACGATCACTGTAGGTTTCGCGCCGGGCAACCCATCCATCCGACGGGTCGAATCGTATGGATCGGGGGCGCCGCCGCCCGTCGGGGCTGCGCGGACCGTCCGTTCGGGGAGGCTCGGGCGCGCGGTGTGGTCGGCCGGCCGGATGTGAGCGTGCTCACACTCACCATTGCGCGCCGAGGGGCCGTGGATAGGCTGCGCCGGCCGCCGCCCGGCGGCCGCTTTTCCACACGGACGCCGGAGGTCCTCGCCCCATGTCATCCCCAGCCGTGGCGGGTCTGAGGCGCATCGGCGTCCTCCCGCCGTCGCCCTGGCGTTCCCGGCGATCGCCGCGGCCGGCGTCCAGAGCGGGACGGTCGACGACCAGGTCGACGAGGACATCCTGGCCCACCAGGACGTGGTGAAGGCCGCGGTCAGCCACGACACCGACGCCGGGACCACCTTCACCGTGACGCTGCGCGCCGCGCCGCCGGCGACGGCCCCGGCAGGGGGGCCCAGCGTGCTCGGGGTCGCGATCTCCGCCCGCGACCGGTTCGACAACTGTGGCGACCCAACGCTGGTGGTGGCGACGCCGCTCGTGGGTGATGCCTCCGACGCCTCCGCCACCCTCACGGCGGCGGACGGCACCCGGTCGAACGTGGCGGCGACCGGTAGTGCCACGGGCGCCGTCGTGACCCTCTCCGTGGCGGCCAACCTCGGGGACCAGGCCGGATGCATGACCGTCCGCACCTACGATGAGGACGAGAGCACGACCGACTGGGCGGACCTGGAACCGCTGGCCGGCTGGGTGCGGCCGGAACCGCCGCCCCCGCCGCCGGAGGAGCCCCCGCCGCCCGCTCCGGTGGAGCCGCCGGTGGCCGAGACGTACACGAACAAGGTGGGCAGGTTCGGGCCGGCGTTCCGCACCGTCCGCAAGGTGCCCTCGCTGAAGCGGCCCGGCCGCTCGTACATCTACGGGATGTGCCGCTACTCGGTGTGTCGCATCGACCCGGTGACCAAGCGCAGCGTCCGGGTGCTGAAGAGCGCAAAGAAGGCCCAGGCGTTCGAGGACCCTTCGGTCTCACAGGCCGGCAGTGTGATGGCGTTCTCGCGCACGCTCAACAAGAAGGGGGCCGTGTACCGCGCCGCCCGGGACGGCCGCATCCAGCGCGTGTGGGAGCGTGGGGAGCACTCACCGGTGGTGCGCGCCGACGGCCGGTCGATCACCACGCAGTACACCTACTTCCGCCAGATGTGCGGGGTCTTCCCGTACTACTACTGCTACACGTACAGCGGCCCGGCCATCAGTCTGCGCTCCACCGGCGAGGCGAAGTCGAAGGCGATCGCCTCCAACGTGTCCGATGTCGCCTGGATGCGCGATCAGCTCGTGTACTCCAAGGAGACCGA
>JBIQJW010000318.1:0-1510 GCA_044507145.1 Actinomycetota bacterium | reverse complement strand
TCCTTCGCGGTGTCCGGCAGGTAGATCCCGCTGGCGGTGACCTCGTCCTGCTCCAGAGCCTTGACGATCACGCGATCGCCCAGCGGCTTCAGACTCATCGAACCTCCCGGGTTCGGATGCGGTTCCCAGAGACAGCGCCCGCGTCGATGCGCCCGGCGCGACAGTCGTTGGCACTCATGTCGGTCGAGTGCCAAGGCGGAACATACCGCACGCCCACGGCACACGCCACGACCGTTACGACGTCCCGGCCGGCCCCAGGAACAGCGCCCGCAGGCCGTCGGCACCAGGCCGCGCGAAGACCCACCAGCGGTAGAAGCCGTCGCGCCGGTCGGAGGTGACCGCGGCGGCCGGCGCGGGCGCCGGCGCCGGCTCGGTCTCGAAGAGCCACCGCGCCACGGGCTCAAAGGGCAGATCGCCCAAGTCCCAATGGCCCAGCGCCAGACGCACCCCCTCGGGCGCGCTCTCCCCGCCGCCGGCGTATGACGCCGCGCACCCGGGGCACTCGCCCGGAACCGGATCGGACCCGCCGGCCACGTCGGTGGCGCAGAACGGGCAGATCAGCTCCACCATCAGGTGACCGCCGGGAGGATGAGCGACAGCGCAGCGACGACCGCGACGGCGGTCGCTCCGAGTGGGAGGACGCGCCCGCCGCGCAGGCGCCAGATCACGAACGCCGCGATGCATCCGCCCACGCCCGCCACCACGATCAGGACGGTCTGTCCCGCCACCAGGTAGTCGCGCGAGATCCCCACGCCGGCCAGCACCGCGGTGAGCGCCGCACCCAGCGCCACGGCCTCCAAGCCCTCCACCTCCAGGCGGTACACGCGCAGGGCCTCAT
The DNA here is from genome assembly GCA_044507145.1 of Actinomycetota bacterium. GTDB lineage: Bacteria > Actinomycetota > Thermoleophilia > Miltoncostaeales > Miltoncostaeaceae > JAVJSF01. Next base: position 672 of record JBIQJW010000318.1, on the reverse strand, counting down.
CGCCCACCCACACCGCCACCAGCAGGTTCCAGGCGGCCAGGATGATGAGGGTGGTGGCGCGGTCGCCGGGCTCGGCGGCGAACCAGTCGGCCCCGAGGGCCACGCCCATGAACAGGGCGACGGCGGCGATGGCACCCAGCCCGGGCGCGGCGATGCGCGCGAGCGTGCGCTGGCGGTCGTCCATCTCGGCCGGCGCGGGGACCTCCTGGACGTGGTGCACCACGCGGCCGGACGCTGCGGCGCGCCGCAGCAGGACCAGCGCACCCGCGAACACCGCGATACCCAGGACACCGCCGACGGCCAGCGAGATCCACGCCGCCCCCGCCGGGCTCGAGCCGGTGAGGCGCAGGATGTTGTAGACGATGACCCAGCCCACCAGCACGCAGCCGATGAACCAGGACACCGGATGCGCCCCGCGGTGCTCGCGTCCGTGCGCCGCCTCCGCGTTCACGGCCGCACCATGCGTCCGCCATCCACCACCAGGGTGTGACCGGTCACGTAATCCGCCTCCAGCAGATAGCGCAGCGCACCCGCCGCATCGTCGGGAGAGCCTAACCGGCCCAGCACCGCCTTCTGGCGCGACCGCTCGGCGGCCGCGTCGGTGTGCCCCTCGGGCATCAGCACCGTCCCGGGGGCGATGGCGTTCACCGTGATGTGCGGCGCGAGTTCCTG
>JBIQJW010000317.1:0-1525 GCA_044507145.1 Actinomycetota bacterium | reverse complement strand
CGCGTCGTGGTCGGCGGTTCTCGGCACACCCCTATGGTACCGATGTATCATAATGATACAGCCGTACCACAGTGAGGAGCCCCATGGCGACCCGGCAGCGGATCCTGCTCGCCCTGGCGTGCGCCGCGCAGTTCATGGTCGTGCTGGACGTGTCGATCGTGAACGTGGCGCTGCCGTCCGTCCAGGCGGATCTGCGCGTCGCCCCCGCCGACCTCCACTGGGTGGTCAACGCCTACGCCCTGCCCTTCGCCGGGCTGCTCCTGCTCGGCGGGCGCCTCGCCGACGTCTGCGGCCTGCGCCGGGTCTTCGCACTGGGCCTGGTCCTGTTCGGCTCGGCGAGCCTCGCGGGCGGCCTCGCGGAGGCGCAGGGCCCGCTCATCGCCGCCCGCGCCTTCCAGGGCCTCGGCGCGGCCCTGCTCGCCCCCGCGACGCTGACCGTCCTCACCACCGGGTTCGCCGAGGACGTGCGCCCGCGCGCCCTCGCCGCCTGGACGGCCGTCGGCCTCGCGGGAGGGACGGCCGGCAACCTCCTCGGCGGCCTGCTCACCGACGCGCTGTCCTGGCGCTGGGTGCTGCTCGTCAACGTGCCGCTCGGCGCCCCGGCCCTGGCCGCCGTCCGCCTGCTCCCGGACGGCGCGGGCGAGCGGCGGCGGCTGGACGTCCCGGGGGCCGTCCTGGGCACCGCGGGCCTCGCCGCCCTCGCCTACGGCGTCACCCGCGGCTGGAACGCGCCCGCGCTGCTCCTCGGCGCCGCCGCCCTCGCGGCGTTCACCGCCCTGCAGTCGCGGACCCGGACGCCGCTCCTCCCGCTCCGGCTCCTGCGCATCCGCGCGGTCGCGGCCGGCAACGCGGCGATGCTGCTCGCCGGAGCCTGCCTGAACCCCATGTGGTACTTCCTGGCCCTGTCCATGCAGAACGTCCTGCACCTAAGCGCCCTGGAGACGGGCCTCGGCTTCCTCCCGCACACGCTGCTGACCATGGCCGTCGCGCTCCGGGTCACGCCGCGCCTGATGCGGCGCGCGTCCGACCGCACCCTGGTCACGGCCGGCTCGCTGATCGCCGCCGCGGGCTTCCTCTGGCAGAGCCGCCTGTCCCCCGGCGGCGCCTACCTGCCGGACGTCCTCGGCCCCGCCGTCCTCATCTCGGCGGGCGGGGGGCTGCTCAACGCCCCGCTCACCAACGCCGTCACCTCCGGCGTCCCCGAGCGGGACGCCGGCGCCGCCTCCGGCTTGACGAACACCGCGAAGCAGGCGGGCGCCGCGCTGGGGCTCGCGGCCCTGGCCGCCCTCACCGCCGACCACTCCACCGCCTTCCTCGCCATGGCGATCATCCTGCTGGCCGCGGCCGTCACGGCGCGCGCCCTCCCGGGGCCGCGTCCGACCGAGATCACGCACTCCCCGTGCCCTCCCGCCGCCCCTCGGGCTGACGACTTCCGGGGACGCCGCCTCCGGCGCGTCAGGCGGTCAGGGAGCGGACCTGGGCGGGGCCGGTGAAGACCTCGGCGCGCATGCCCGCTTCGCGGGCG
>JBIQJW010000001.1:39961-53896 GCA_044507145.1 Actinomycetota bacterium | reverse complement strand
CGCGTTGGCGCAGACGCTCGATGCGGGCCAGGATCGCGGCCAACTCGCGCTCGTGCCCCTGGCGCCGGGCCGCCGCCGCGCCGGCGCGCCCCAGCGGTCCGTCCGCCCGCCGCGCGATCTGATCGCGCCGGCGCTGGAACTCGGCCACGCGCGCCCGCGCCGGTTCCGCACGCGCCGCGGCGGCGGCCTCCCGGCTGCGCAACGCCCGGGCCTGGGCGCGCACGTCGGCCACCTGGGCCTCCAGCGACGCCTGCTGCGCCTCCAGCTCGGCCTGCTGGGCGCGCAGCTCATCCGACTGCTCCTGCAGGGACGCGGCCTGGCGTTCGCCCTCGGCCTGTTCGTCCTCCAGTTCGGACTGCAGGGCGCTGAGCTGCTGCTCCTGCGCCGTCACGGCCGGGTCGGCGGCGGCCGGCGTCCTCAGGCGCACGGCGATGAGCAGCGGGCCGTTGTAGCCCACCCCGAAGCCCGTGGACATCATGTCGTAGGCCCGGCGTTCGGTCGTGTCGGTGGGGGTGGCGCCCACATCCTCCTGGCCGAGCTGCAGCCGGGCTACCGGGAGCGCCAGCACCACCAGGATGGGGACCGCGATGCCCAGCACCACGGCGGGGCGGCGGGTGACGAACCGTCCCCAGCGCCCCCAGGCGCCGTCGGCGCCGGCCGCATGCTCGCGCCGGCGGCCCGGCAGGCGCAGTGCGTTGATCCGGTGGCCCAGCAGCGAGAGCACCGCCGGCAGCAGGGTGATGGCGGCCAGCACCGCCGTGAGCACGGCGAGGGCCGAGGCGTAGCCCAGCGAGCTCACCAGCGGGATCCGGGCCACCGCCAGGCACAGCAGGGCGATGATGACCGTCCCGCCCGCGAACACGATGGCCGTGCCCGAGGTGGCGGTGGTGAGCGCAACCGAGTCGCGCACCTCCATGCCCTGCGACAGGTGGTACCGGTGCCGGCGGACGAGGAACAGGGAGTAGTCGATGCCCACGCCCAGCCCGATCATGGTGCCGAGGGTCGGGGCGATGTCCGGGACGCTCACCAGGTGGCCCATCAGGCCGATGCCTGCCAGGCCCACCGCCAGGCCTGTCACCGCGGTGATGATGGGCAGGCCCATCGCCACGATGGTCCCGAAGGCGACGGCCAGGATCACCATGGCCAGCACGATGCCCACGATCTCGCTGCTGCCGGTGTCCGGCGCGGACAGTTCCGAGCCCACCGCGCCGCCGGCGGCCACCTCGATGCCGTGCCCGCGGGTCGCATCCTGTGCGGTCCCCAGCACCGCGCGCGCTTCGTCCTCGGTCAGGTCCGCCGTGCCGATGTCCAGCAGCACGGGGATGAAGGCGGTGGTCTCGTCGTCGGAGAGCTGGGCCTCGTGCCCGTCGGCGAACGGGCTGGGCGCGCTCACCACATGCGCCAGCGCGGCCAGATCCTTGGCCGCCGTGGCGATCGCCGTCCGGCGCGCGCCGGCGTCGAGCGTGCCGGAGGCGACGTGGAACACCACCGGGTTCGTGCCGTTCTGCTGCGGCGGGAAGCGGGCGGCCAGCAGGTCGGTGGCCCGCTGGCTGTCGGTGCCGGGCAGGCTCAGGTTGTTGCTGGTCTGGGCGCCGACGCCCGCCACCAGGACTCCCAGGCCCACGGCCACCACCACCCACGCGAGGAGGGCGAGGACGGCGTGGCGTGCGACCACACGCCCGATCCGGTGCAGGACGCGCGACATGGTGGCCCCTGGGGTTCGCCACGACGGTCATCCGGCCCGCGCCGGCGTCGTCACGGGCCGGCGCGAGCGTAATGCGAGCGACCCACGCCGGTAAAGCGCGAGCCGGCGGGCGGCTCAGGTGGCGGCGGGGCCCCGTGCGGGGGCGGGGGAGCGTCGCGTCGCCGGGATCACCAGCGGCGTCCCCGCCAGGGGGTCGGGGATGACGCTGCAGCGCAGGCCGAACACGCGCTCCACCAGCGCCGCGTCCACGATCTCGGCGGGCGGCCCCTGGGCCACGACGGCCCCGTCGCGCATCGCGATCAGGTGGGTGGCGTACCGGCACGCGTGGTTGAGGTCGTGCAGCACCGCCACCAGCGTGCGATCGCGCCGCTCGTGCAGCTCGGCACACAGATCGAGCACCTCGATCTGGTGGGTGATGTCCAGGTAGGTGGTGGGTTCGTCCAGCAGCAGCAGCTCGGTCTCCTGGGCCAGTGCCATCGCGATCCACACGCGCTGGCGTTGCCCGCCCGACAGCTCATCCAGCAGGCGGTCGCGCAGGTCGGTCACCGCCGTCGCGGCCATGGCGGACTCCACGGCCTCCTCGTCGGCGTCCGACCACTGGCGCAACAGGGTCTGGTGCGGATAGCGCCCGCGGGCCACCAGATCGGCCACGGTGATGCCGTCTGGCGCGGTGGGCGTCTGCGGCAGCAGGCCCAGGGTGCGCGCCACGGCCTTGGGGCGCATGCGGTGGATGTCGGTGCCGTCCAGCAGCACCCGGCCGGCGCGCGGGGTGATGGTGCGCGCCAGGGCGCGCAGGAGCGTGGACTTGCCGCAGGCGTTCGGCCCCACGATGACCGTGAACGAGCGGTCGGGAATGGCCACCGACAGGCCCTGCGCCACGGTGCGGGAGTCGTAGGCCAGCTCCAGATCCTGCGCGACCAGGCGCTCGCTCATCCCCGTCCTCCGGTCCGCCACTCGTGCCACAACAGCCACAGAAGGTAGAGGCCGCCGAGGGCCCCCGTCACCACGCCCACCGGCAACTCCGCCTCGGGGGCCAGCCGCTGGGCCAGCAGGTCGCCGGCGGCCAGCAACAGCGCCCCCATCAGCGCGCTGGCGCCGAGGCCCGGTGCCCCGGCGCGCGCGATTCGGCGCGCGATCTGCGGCGCCGCCAGGGCCACGAAGGCGATGGGGCCCGCGGTCGCGGTGGCCACGGCGGTGAGACCCACGGCTGCGGCGATGAGCGCAAGGCGCGATCGCTCCACGCGCAGGCCCATGGCCATGGCGGCGTCGTCGCCCAGTTCCAGCATCCGCAGACGCGGCAGCAGCGCCACCGCGATGGGCACCAATACCACCAGCGCCGCGAGCAGCGGCCACACGAACTCCCAGCCGCGCCCGTTCAGGCTGCCGGTCAGCCACACCCGCGCGGCCTGGGCCGTGTCGAGTGGCGCGCGGGCGATGAGGTACGTGTTGATCGAGGCCAGCAGGGCCGACATGCCGATCCCCACGAGGATCAGCCGGTAGCCGGCGTTGCCCCCGCCCCACGCGATGGCGTACACCAGCGCGGCCGTTACGAAGCCGCCGGCGAGCGCCCCGCCCGCCACGGTGGCGGTGCCACCGCCGGCCACCATGATGGCCAGCACGGCACCGGTGGCCGAGCCCCAGGTGAACCCCACGATGTCGGGGCTCCCCAGCGGGTTGCGGGTGATGCTCTGGAAGATGGCGCCCGCCATGCCCAGCGCCGCGCCCACCAGCAGCGCGTTCAGCACCCGCGGCAGGCGCAGCGTGTCCACCACGAAGTCGGAACCCGGCGGGCCGGTGCCCAGCAGCGCCCGCACGGCGTCCATCGCCGACAGATCGGCGTCGCCGGCGCCGATGATCACGGTGGTGAGCGCCACCGCCGCCGTCACCAGCGCCAGCAGCGCCGCCACCAGCGCGGCGCGCCGGTGCACCCGGCCGCGCACGCGCCCGCCGAACAGGCGCACATCCATGTTGCGGGAGGCGATCACAGGTGGGCCAGCCGGCGCCGGCGCACCAGCGCCATGAACACGGGGGCGCCGATCACGGCCACCACAGCGCCCGCCTGCACCTCGCCGGGGCGGTCGATGACGCGGCCGATGGTGTCGGCCACCACCAGCAGCACCGCTCCCAGGATCATCGAGTAGGCCAGCACCCAGCGCTGGTCGGGTCCCACGATGGCGCGCGCGATGTGCGGCACGGTCAGCCCGATGAAGATGATCGGTCCCGCCGCGGCGGTGGCCGCGCCGCACAGCGCGGTGATCGCCACGGCGGTGAGGGCACGGGTGCGTGCCGGCCGGGCGCCGAGGCCCCGCCCGGTCTCGTCGCCCAGCGCCAGGGCGTTCAACGGGCGGGCGACCACCACGGCGATGATCACGCCGGCCAGCACGAACGGGGCGATGGCACCGCCGGCGTCGCCACGTCCGGACAGTGCGCCCAGCTCCCACACCCGGAATTGGTCGAACACGGACGGGTTCATCAGCACCACGCCGGCGATCACCGCCACCAGCATGGCCGACAGCGCCGTGCCCGCCAGCACCAGCCGCACCGGCGTGGCGCCGGCCCGTCCGCGCGAGCCCAGCCCGTACACCAGGGCCACCGCGGCGGCGGCCCCGCCCATGGCGAACCACACGTGGCCCGTCAGGCTGGTGACGCCCAGCCCGGCCATCGCGGCCACCACGGCCGCCGCCGCGCCGGCGTTGATCCCCAGCAGGCCGGGGTCGGCGAGTGGGTTGCGTGTGAGCGCCTGCATCAGTGCGCCTGCAAGGCCCAGTGCGGCACCCACCTCCAGACCCAGCAGCGTCCGCGGCAGGCGCCCGTCGCGCACGATGTCGGCCTCCAGGGTCCCGCCGCCGAACAGCTCGCGCCACACGGTGATCGGGGGGATCCACCGCGTGCCGACGGTGATGCTCAGGAGGATCACGAACGCCAGTACCGCGAGGGCGATGACAAGGCCGAGCCACCGCCGGGTGGTCACGACCGCGCGTCCTCCATACCCGCCAGGTCGATGAGTCCATCGGCGAGGCCACCGCGCCAGCAGTAGGCATCGTGCCCGCCGTTGTACTCGCGGTAGGCCACCCGGTGGCCGGCGCTCTCCAAGACCCGTCGCAGGTGGCGGTGGTCCTCCAGCAACGTCCACTCCTCCAGCCCCACCTGCAGCGACATGCGCGCGCGCAGGCGACCCGGACGCGCGCAGGTGCGGGCCAACCACAACGGCTGCCCGTCGGCCGACCACCACAGCGATGCCGACTGCACCACGGCCGCCCCGACCCGCTCGGGCCGCGTCAGCGCAAGGTGCGCGGCGGTGAGCCCCCCGATGCTCTGCCCGGCGATCGTCACCGGGCCGTCGGCCGCCGGGTACCGGCGCGCCACCCACGGCAGCAGCGTGTCGAGCAGGAATGCGCCGAAGTCGGGCAGGCAGGTGAGCTCGCGCCAGCGGGTCGGCACGTCGAGGGCGTCGGGCATCACCGCGAGGGTCGGTGGGATGCGGCCCTCGGCGATGAGGTTGTCCAGCGTGGTGGGTGCGCCGAGCCGCCCGCGCCAGTCCTCGCCGTCCAGCAGCACCAGCACCGGCAGCCGATCCGCGCCGTCGGGGTCGACGCCCGCCGGCGTGTAGATCCATACGTCGCGCTCGTTGCCGAGCTGCGGGCTGCGCACCCGGTGGGCGGTGATGGTGCCCGTCGGGACGTCGGGCCGCGGGGTCAGCCACGCCTGGGGCGGGGCATCGGGGAGCTCCACGATCGAGGTGGGCGGACCGCCGCGCCGGGCCGCGAAGGTGCGCGGGTTGAGCGGGTCGGGTCCGGCCATATGGGCCACGCGCGCCCAGCGCCGGGGCGGTCCGGCCTCCACCGGCCCGGGCGGCGCGTCGCCGTCGTCGGGCGCCAGATGGTAGGTCGCGCGCCAGTCGGAACCGATCAGGAAGCTGCGGTGCCACACATCGGTGCCCGCGAGCCGCTCCAGGTTGCACTCGCGCCACACGCTGGGGTCGGTGAGCTTGTTGGCCATCAGGATCACGGCGTCGGTGCCGGGGCCGGTTCCGTGCCGGTCGCGCCACACGAAGGTGACGATGCGCTCGCCGGGCGTGGCCGCGTCCTCCACCAACGGGGTCCCGTGCGCGGCCACCGTCTCCCAGAAGCGCGCCGGGGCTGTCTCGTCACCGCCGGCGATCGCCTCGGCGAGACGCTGGATCGCGGGACTGTGCGCCAGGCGCGGAGGGGGGTCCTTCGGCGGGCGTGGCGGCGAGACCGGCGCCGCCGCGGGGGCGGCGTCGCTCAACTCGCGGGCGTCGCCAGCGCGCGCTCGACGTCGTCCAGCACCACCTGCTCGGCCAGATAGCCGCCGGCGCTGGTCCACGCCGAACCGTCCACCGGGACGATGTGCCCGGCCCGGTGGGCCTTCAGACGTGTGAAGCCGGGGGTGTCCTCGGCCCACTCGATGGCCTGGCGGGCCGCGGCGAGGTCGGCCGGCGTGTCGGAGACGCCTCCGCTGGCGCCGCCGTTGCCCAGAGCGCCGAAGAAGATCCAATCGCCGTCGAGCTGGTCGATGTTCTCCAGGCTCACCGGCTCGGAGTGCCCGTCGCCCTCACGGTCCTGCGCCGGCGGACGCCGGAGGCCCAATGCCGCGATGGTGCGGCTGGCGGCCAGCTCCTGCAGGATCACGGCCGGCAGGCCGATGCCGCCCCACCGGACGATGCTGATCTGCGCGTCGGCGTTGTCGCCCAGGCGCCCGCGGATGTCGGCGATCCGCGCGTCGAACTCGTCGAGCAGGCGCGCGCCGTCGTCGGCGCGCCCGGTCACATCGGCCAGGGCCTCGAAGGCCGTGCGCCAGTCCTGACCGGTCTCGCTGACGTAGACCGTGGGCGCGATCCGGCTGAGCTTGTCCATGATCGCCTCGTCCTGGATGGACGTGCCGTCGGCCAGGATCAGGTCCGGGGCCAGGGCCGCCACCTTCTCGATGCGCGGCTGGCCCAGGATGCCCACCGACTCGATGCCCGAGGCGCGTTCGGCCAGGTAGGACGGCAGCCCACCCTGTCCGCGGCCCGCCGTGGTGGCCACCGGTTCGATCCCCAAGGCCAGCAGACCGTCCAGCGTCGGTTCGCTCAACGCCACGATGCGCTGGGGGTCGTCTGGGATCATCACCTCGCGCCCCTTGGCGTCCGTGTAGGCACGGTCGCCGGCGACGGGCGAGCCGCCGCCGCAGGCGCTGAGGAGCATCAGGGCGGTCGCGAACACGGCGGCGGCGAGGACGCACAGGTGGGGTCGGACGGTGGGTGCGCTCACGCGCGGACTCCTGGGGGCCGGGGGCGGTTCTGGGTGTGGGCCGCCCGGACCCGGACCGGTGGGCTCCCGCACAAGTTAGTGTAGCCTAACTTACTCTGAATGACGCACGCCCATAACCGAAATGACCCGCCGCCCGACCGGCGGCCGCGGTCACTCAGGAGGCTACGCATGAACGCCACCGCGCACCGCACCCGTACGCTCGCCCGCAGCCCCCGCGCCTGGCTCGCGGTCTCCGCTGCCGCAGCGGTGGCGGCCGCCGGGATCGGCGCGACCCAGGCCGGTGCGCTGCCCCCGGGCGGCGCGGTCTCCAAGCCCAACGGCGCCAAGGTGACCCTGTCGGTGAAGAAGGTGAAGCAGGGTGGCGTGATCCGCGTGGTGGGCACCAACTGGAAGGCCAAGGGCTCGCGTGTGAGCGGCAAAGCCGTGGTCACGGTGAAGTTGGACGACCGCGACATCGTGGGCGTGTTCCCCATCAAGAACAAGCGCTTCGCCGGGAACATCCGTATCTCCAAGCGCGTGAAGACCGGCCGTCACTGGCTGCGGTTCCTCGCGTCGGAGCCCGCCACCAGCGTCAAGAGCGCCCCGTTCGTGGTGACGAAGGCCAAGGCGAAGGCGAAGCCCAAGGCCCGCGCCGCCCGCTAACCGACACCAGAACCGGGAGACCCGATGACGACGCAGCTCCTCACCCGGCCGCGTGCGCGCGCGCTGGTGGCCACCGCATCGGCCGCCGCGCTGGCGGCGGCGTTCACGTGGACGGCCACCGCCGGCGCGGCGGGGACGCCCCGGCCCGACAATCCCGGCACGCCGCCGGCGACGGCCGAGGTGACCACCAAGCAGGTGTTCGCCGGCACGCAGGTGACCTTCACCGGCACGGGCTGGCTCACCACCGCCGGGGCCCCGCAGCGCTTCTACGTCAAGTTCGACGACCACGGGGGCACCGGCATCGGGCCGTATGTCGCCCAGGCGGACGGCACGGTGACCGCGACGGTGTCGATGGTGCCGCCGCCCGGGGCGACCCTGAAGCAGCAGCAGGACTGGGCGCCCGAGGACCTGAACACGCCGGGTACGCACTGGCTGCGGTTCCTGGCCGGACCCTACGCCCAGTTCCCGGACAACGACCCGGCACGCAGCGTGCACGCCACCTTCACCGTGGTCGCCGCGCCGGACGTCCCGAGCCCCGACCCCACCCCCGCGCCCGGTGCGCCCACCCCGGGTGCTCCGCTGCCCGCGCCCGCCCCCGGCGAGCCCGGTGACACGGCGGTCACGCCGCCCGCGCTGGTGAAGGGGTCGATCGCACGTGCCTCCAACCGCCTGGTGGTGCGCGTGCGCGGTGGCTCGGCCCGCACCGGCGTGGCGCTCGTCGTACGCTCCGCCGCCCCGGTGCGCCTGGCGCCCGGCACGCGGCCCCGCACCGTCCTGCTCGCGAAGCTGCGCACCGCGGTGGCCCCCGACGGGGTGCGGACCCTGCGCCCCCGGCTCACGCCGGCCGGACGCCGCGCGCTGGCCCACAACGGCACGCTGCGCGCCACGGTGCAGCTGAAGCGTGCCGGCGCGTCCACCACCACGGCCAAGGTGTCGGTGCGCGGGTGAGCGGCCCGTCGGCGCGACGGGTGCGCCATCCGCTCCGCGCGCGCGTGCTGGAGGTGCGCAGGGTGGAGCGGGTCACCCCGTCGCGCCGGCGCATCGTGCTCTCGGGCGACCTCGCGGACTTCTGCAGCGACTCGCCCGATGATCACGTCAAGCTGATCTTCCCGGACGCTCCCGGGCAGGCCCCGCGCCTGCCCGAGGTGGGCGAGGACCGGGTGAGTTATCCCGCCGGCGTCGCCAAGCCGCCCATGCGCGATTACACGCCGTACCTCTTCGACCAGGCGGCCGGCGAGCTGGTGATCGAGTTCGTGCTGCACGGGGACGGGCCGGCGGCCACCTGGGCTGCCGCGGCGCGCCCGGGCGACCTGGTGGGACAGGTGGGGCCGCGCGGTTCGTTCGTGGTGGACGGCGCGCGGCGGTGGGTGATCGCCGGCGACGAAAGTGCTCTGCCGGCCATCGCCCGGCGGCTGCGTGAACTTCCGGCGCACGCCGTCGGGACCGTCCTGATCGAGGTCGCCGACGCCGGCGAGCGCCTGCCGCTCACCGCACCGGCGGGGTTGGACGTGCACTGGCTCATCCGCGATGTCGGCGACGACCTGCTGGCCGATGCCGTTCGCGCCCTGCCGCCGTTCGAGGAGGGCACGTTCGTGTGGGCCGGCGCGGAGGCGGGCGTGGCCGCACGCTTCCGTGCGCACCTGCGCGACGAGCGCGGGCACGCCGGCGAGTACATGCGCGTGACCGGGTACTGGCGCCTCGGGGTGGCCGACCACCACGACGGACCCGCCTCCGGTTCCGCCATCAGGCGGGCGGGCCGGTCGACGCCGATGAAACGACGAGGGGCCCCGGGATGTTGCTCCCCGGGGCCCCTCGTCGTTGCCATCACGGTCCGGCCGCGCGGTGCGGCCGGACCGGTTGTGCGGTGTTACCGCGTGACGCGAAGCACCAGGGTCTGCGTGCTGCGGACGCCGCCCTTCGGGGCGCGCACGACCTTCACGCGCACCTTGGCGTTCTTCGGCCGCTTGGCCAGGTAGCGCTTGCCCTTGGCGGTGAGCGAGATCGTGGCGATCCGGCCCTTGGCCTTCACCACGCCCTTGCCCAGCGTCACGACCGCGCGCTTGGCCTTGGGCGCCAGGCGCACCTTGGCGGCGGTGGTCACGGTGATGGTGGTCCGCACCGGGGTCGCCTTGCGCAGCACGATCCGGGCGCGCTTGCCCTTGTTCACCAACGTCACGTTGCGCAGCGCCGGGGCCACGACCTTCTTCTTGGGCGTCGGCGTGGGCGTGGTGCCGGGAGCCGGCGCGGGGACCGGGGCCGGCGCCGGGGCCGGAGCGGCGACGGTGAACGGCAGCGACAGCGAGCGTCCGGGAAGCTGGGCGCCCTCACCGCACGCGGAGCCGGCCAGCACGTTCAGCACGTGGTCGCCCGCCGCGATGTCGGCCGGGATCGGCACGCTGCCCGAGCCCGTTCCGTTCGCGTCGGTCTGGATGCAGGCCAGCACGGCGCCGGCGCCGTCGATCTTGAAGGCCACCTTCTGGCCGCCCTGGGCGTCGTTGCGCAGGAACTTGGAGAGGGAGACGTTCAGCGTCCCGCCGGGCACCAGGTTGCCCCCGGTGATCGCCGCCTCGGCCGGGGCGAGGGTGACATCGAACATCGTGTGGATCGCCCGGCCGGGAGCCTCGGTGCCCTCGCCGCACGCGGTGCCGGCGAGTGCGTTGAGCTCGTGCTCGCCGAGGGTGATGCCCGCGGGGAGCGGGAGCGTGAAGTCGGCCGCCCCGTACGCGTTCGTCTGGATGCACTCCAGCGTGTCACCACGGTCGATCTTGATGGCCACCTTCTGGCCACCGTTGCCGTCGCCACGCATGAAGTCGCGCAGGCTCACGGAGATCGAGCCGCCGGGGTGGGCCCCGCCGTTCACGGTCGACGTCGGAGCGGCACCCGCCACGCGGATGTCGGCCTTGAAGGTCATCGGGGACAGCTTGATGTCGCCGGTGCTGAGCGAACCGCCCAGGAAGCGCAGCCAGGTGCTCCACGGGGCCTGGTCGCCGGCGATGTCGATCCATCCCGAGAACGCGCCACCCTCGATCTTGAAGGCGGCGTACATCTCGCCGTCCGGGCCGTCGCCGTCGCGGTACTCGCTGGCGCCGCCCCATGTCCAGCCGGTCGCCCAGTCGTCATTCACCTTCACCGCGATGACCGGGACGCCCACCGAGCCGCCCGGCGCAGGCGTGAAGCCGGAGCCGGTGATGGTGATCCGTTCGCCGGCCAGGTACGAGTGCTTGTCGATCGTCACCGTTCCCGCGCCGCCGGGTGCGGTGACCACCAACGGCGCAGCGCCGGCGGTACCCACCCAGGCGAGGGCCAGCATGAGCGCCGCCACCATCGGCCACAGCGCGCGTCTCCAGGGGATTCCCATCGTTCTCCTTCATCTCCGGGACGGCGTCCGTCCGGGACCCGTCGAGCTTCGTCAGTGTGCACTCACTCTTGAAGTAAGTGTACCCTTACTAATAGGGTCCCGGACTGAGATTGGGAAACGGTGGTTGGAGATTTCGGTTCGCCGAACACACCGCCGGTCCCGGGAACCCCGTGAAAGGCAGTCGATGAGCCTGAAGTCCCCGAAGCTGCGCCGGCGTCTGCTGGCCGTGAGCGCCGGCGTCGCCATCCTCGCCACCCCTGCACTGGCCTCGGCCGATGAACCGGGCTGGTCATCCACCGGGCAGGCGCTCGACAGCGGAGTCCAGCACGGCTACCAGTTGGCGATGGACGACGTGAACCGCATCGTCTACAACACCGACTCCTACTGGCGCCGCGAGAACAAGGTGCCGGTGTACGCCCCGGACGGTACCCAGCTCGGGTACACGATCCAGGCGCTTCCGGGCACCGGCAAGCTCGCCCGCTTCGACGTGGCGCGCCGCTTCCGTCTCACCGACATCTCCTACCTCGGGCTCACCCGGCTCAAGCCGCTCGGCACCGAGCCCACCACCAAGGAGTCGGACCCGCTGGACTGGACCGGAGCCACCGGCTCCAGCGTCACCAGCATCCGTACCAACCTGTCGCCCTACGGCGCGGCCGTGGACCCCCTCACGCCGGGTGGTCCCACCATCATCACCACCGCCGCCCGCCAGAGCGCCGTGGTCGTGTACAAGGCCGCCGACGGCCCCACCGACGCCGACGTGATCTGGAAGACCGACGGCGGCGACAAGTGGTTCAGCGGCCTGCGCCGCGTCGCGGTGAACACCAAGACGCACAAGGCCTACGTCACCAACTTCGGCGACTCGCGCGGCGCGACCCCCGGCACCACCTTCCCGGGCAACATCACGGTCATCGACCTGGTGACCAAGAAGGTCGAGGCACGCGTGACGGTGCCCGGCGGTAAGGGCGCCATCGGCGTGGACGTCGACGAGGATCACAACCGCGTCTACGTCGGCTCCATGACCGGTGAGCACCTCTCGGTGATCGACGCATCGAAGATCGACACGTCCGACCCGGAGAGCTTCACGCTCAACAACGGCGCCATCACGCAGCTGCCGGCCGACGTGGACCCGAACGCGCGTCCCACGTACAACCCCGAGCTGAAGCGCGTGTACGTCTCGGCGTACGACGAGCAGACGATCACCGCGGTCGACGCCGACCCGGCCAGCGCCAACTACGGCCAGGCCATCGCGAAGTGGGTCGCCGGCGACACCAACGCCAACGAGGTGGACGGTCAGCGCGGCCTGCTCTACTCGGCCAACCTCAAGGACAACGAGGTCAAGGTCTACTCGACCGACGACCACCGCGAGCTCCTCACGATCCCGACGTCGGGTCAGGCGCTCAACATCGCCATCGACCCGGTCACCCGCGACGCGTGGGTGTCGAACTTCTCGGCCACCGGCAAGGTGGACGTGCTGTCGGTTCAGGCCCCCACGCCGCCCCCGGCTCCGGCCCCCGCGCCGGCTCCGGCCCCCGCTCCGGCTCCGGCTCCGGCCCCGACGCCGAACGCCGGTCCCAAGAAGGTGAAGCTGACGTCGATCGCGCAGCTCAAGAAGGGTAAGAGCGTGCGCGTGAAGGCGCCGGCCGCCGGCCGCATCGTCGCGCAGGTGAAGGTGGGCAAGCGCGTCGTCGCCCAGCGCGCCGTCAAGGTCGGCAAGGCCCGCACCGTGACGCTGTCGCTCAAGCGGACCGCCTACGGCACGAAGCTCGCCAAGCGTCGCGCCAGCACCAAGGCCACGCTCACCGTGCGCTTCACCCCGGCGAAGTCCAAGGACTTCACCTCGGCCGTGCGGGTGGTCAAGGCCACCTTCCGCCGGTAGTCACCCCTTCGGGGATCGGCCCGGACCCCGCATCACGGGGGTCCGGGCCCGCGGCTAGCATGGCGCCGATGTGGCATCACCTTCGCATCGGCGCCGTCGCCGCACTCGTGCTGTTCTGCCTCGGCGCCGCATCCGCGGTGGCCGCGCCCCTGGTGTGGGTGCAGGCCGGGCACAACGGCCCGCGCGAGCCCGGATATCGCGCGCAGACCGGCGCCGGCTCGGGCCCGTTCGGCAACGAGATCGGCTTCACCACCCGGCTGGCCCCCAAGGTGGTCGCGCGCCTGCGTGCCGCGGGGGTGGATGCCCGGCTCACCCCGGGTCTCGTGCGCCCGTGGGGCGCCGGCGGTGCCGCGTTCGTGTCGCTGCACCACGACACCTCCGACGGGGCGGCGGCCATCGGCCACGCCATCACCGGCGCGGGCGAGAACTACTACCGCGGTGAGGGCAGCGGCGACGCGCGCTCCACGCCGTATCCCGACTCGGCCCCCCATCGCCGCGCGACGAAGGTGTTCCCCATGGTGGAGCGCCGCTCGCGCGCGCTCGCCACATCGATCTCGTCGCGCCTGGGTGCCGTCTACACGCGCTCAAACGGGGCGCGGGCGTCGTTCCGCGGGGTGCAGAGCCGCGACAGCAACCCGCGGATGATGCGCTACTACGGCTTCTACCGCACCCGCGCCACGGCGCGCGTGATCGTGGAGGCCGGCGCCGCCGGCGTGGACGACCGCTTCCTGCGCCGGACGGACCTCATCGCTGCGGCCGTGAGCCGCGGGGTCATCGACCACCTGCGCTCACGCGGGCTCATGGCGCGAGGGGCCGCTAGGCGCTGAGGCGCCCCGTGCCCAGGCACGGGCGGCAGATGGCGGGGATCAGGCCCTCACCGTTCGGGGCGGTGTGCCAGATGCGCCGCTGACCCCAGCAGGTGGGGCAGGGGATCGTGTGGGGCTCCACCAGCGGCCGGAGCTCGCGCTCGCGGGCCTCACCCTGCCGGTGCGCACGCCAGTCCTGCCACGAGTCGTAGCGGACCGGGATCGGGCCCTCCATCACCAGTGCTGCCATCGCGGGACTATGGCACAGGGCCCGT
>JBIQJW010000001.1:34816-39861 GCA_044507145.1 Actinomycetota bacterium | reverse complement strand
CTGGTGGCCTCGGTGGTGGGCATCGTGGTGGTGGGCGCCATCGTGCGCAGCGAGCGGATGGCCCGCCGCTTCGGCCGGCTGGGTGGACGCGCCGTGCGCTGGTGGTACGGATTCCGCAAGCGTGAGCCCACCACCAAGGACTTCGAGGAGGTGACGCTGGCCTTCCGCGCCGACATCCTCGAGAGCTGGCACGCGCGCGGCGGGCGCATCGCGACGGCGGTGGTGGGCGCCTACGTGCTCACCGGGGCGCTGCTGGTGCTCTCGGTGCGCGCGGTGGGGCTGGACGAGGGCGTGATGCCCATCGCGGGGGTGCTGGCCGTCTACACCGCCGTGCGCCTGCTGACGGTGGTGAACATCACGCCCGGCGGCGCCGGCGTGACCGAGGCGCTCTACATCACCGGTCTGATGATCCTGGCGCCCGATGCCGATCAGCCCACGGTGGTGGCCGCCGTGGTGCTGTTCCGTAGCCTCACCTACATCGGGCCGATCGTGCTGGGCGGCATCAGCCTGGTGGTGTGGCGGGCGAAGCGCTCATGGCGCCGGCCGCTGCCCGATGAGGAGGCCGCGGCGGTCGCGGTGGGTGGCGCCATCGCCGGCCGAGAGGGCGACGGAGGAGGCTGAACGGTCCGCGCCGGCCGCCGCCGGCGCGGACCGTCCGCCGCGCGTCAGTCGCGGTCGTACTTGAACGAGACGTTCAGACGGGTGCGGTACAGCGAGATGTTCCCCGAGTCATCCAGGGTGATGTCCTGCTTGACCACCTCGGCCACCCGCAGATCGCGCAGGGTCTTCGACGCCGTCTGGAGTGCGACGCGCGCGGCGTCCTCCCACGACTCGGTGCTGGTGCCCACGATCTCGTTGACGATGTACACGCTGCCGTCGGCCATGGGGAGCTCCCTTGTGCGGTATGTGACGAAACCTTCTCGCCTACCCTCGCGCACCCGGCGGGGGGTGCGCAAGCCGGGAGGGATCCTCAGGCGTCCAGCGCCCGCCCCAGATCCTCGATGAGGTCGTCCGGGTCCTCCAACCCCACCGATAGGCGGATGACCGCGTCGGTGATGCCGGCGGCCTCGCGTGCCTCGGGCGTGAGGCGACGGTGGGTGGTGGTGGCCGGGTGGGTCACCAGCGACTTGGCGTCGCCAAGGTTGTTGGAGATGTCCACGATCTGAAGGGCGTCGAGTGCTGCGAATGCTGCGGCCTTGCCGGCCTCGGCGGGGGCGTCCAGCGCGAACGTCACCACGGTGCCGCCGCCGCTCATCTGCCGGCGCGCAAGGTCGTACTGGGGGTGGCTCTCCAGGAACGGGTAGCGCACAGAGGCGACCCGCGGGTGCGCCTCCAGCCACCGGGCGATGCGCAGCGCCGACTCGGACTGGCGGTCCACCCGCAGCCGCATGGTCTCCAGGCTCTTGGAGAGCACCCACGCCGTGAACGGGCTCATCGAGGGGCCGGTGTGGCGCATCAGCGGCTCGATCGACCCGCGGATGTAGCCCTCCTTGCCCAGGATGGCGCCGCCGATCACCCGTCCCTGGCCGTCGATGTGCTTGGTGGCCGAGTACACCACCACGTCGGCACCCAGGTCGATGGGGCGCTGGCCCAGCGGCGTGGCGAAGACGTTGTCCACGATCACCCGGGCGCCGGCCTCGTGGGCCAGCTCGGACACGGCGGCGATGTCGATGATGTCCTGCATCGGGTTGGACGGCGACTCGAAGAACACGGCCGCGGCGGGCTCGGCGAGCGCCTCGCGCCACTGGTCGAGGTCATGTCCGTCGACGAAGGTGGTGGTGATGTCCCAGCGCGGCAGCAGGTCGGCCAGGATGACGAAGCACGAGCCGAAGAGCGCCCGCGAGGCCACCACGCGGTCGCCGGCCTCCAGGATGCCGATGAGGGAGTTGAACACGGCCGCCATGCCGCTGGCGGTGGCGTAACAGGCCTCGGCGCCCTCGAGTTGCGCCAGGCGCTCCTCGAAGGTGGTGACGGTGGGGTTGCCGTAGCGCGAATAGACGTAGTGCTCCACCTCGCCCGAGAACGAGGCCTCGGCCTCGGCGGCGCTGGCGTAGACGTAGCCCTGCGTGAGGTACAGCGCCTCGGCGGTCTCGGCGAACGCGCTGCGGTGCAGCCCCGCGCGCACCGCCAGCGTGTCGGGGCGCCAGCGCGGGGCGTCCTCGGGCGGGGTCGCGCCGCTCACTCGGCGTCCGCGCCGGCGGCCGCGGGCAGCACCACCGCCTGCGCCACGATCACCCGCTCGCCGTTGAACGTCAGGGCCGGGCCGCCGTGCAGCACGTATCCGTCGGCCAGCGCGTCGCTCACGCGTCGGCAGAACGCGGAATCGTCGGGCCCGGTGAGCACCCGGTAGCCCAGGCGCGTGGTCTCCTCTGACATCGACCCTCCTTCGCGGCGACAGGCCGGCGCGCGGCTGGCCGGCGCCACCGGGCAGATTCGCAGACGCGGGGCCCCGGTGTGGTGGCGCGCGACATCCTCGACCTTCGGGCCGGTCCGGCAACGTGCGGCCGATGGTAGAAAGGGACCGCGCCTGCGCCGGCGCTGCCCCGTCGCCCCACCCGAGGTTCCCGATGCTCCCCACGTCGCCCGTCCGTATCCGGGGGCTCGCCGTCGTCGCCGCGTTCGCCGTCGCCCTGGTGGCGGCCCTCGCGCTGGCATCGGCGGCCAGCGCCGCGGTGCCGCCCAACCGCAACGACCCATGTTCTGAGGCCGGGCGCAACACCTGTGGAACCAACGGCGTGGGCATGTACGACACGTACCGCTACGGCATCCGCTGGTTCGGCGACTTCCGCGGTGCCGTGCCGGACGCCGAGCACCCCACGTTCTGCATCGACCTGCGGTTCTGGTACCCGTCCGAGAAGAGCAACTTCCGCGAGATGTCGCTGCGCGGCTTCCGCAACCGCGACGGCAAGCTGGTGCCCCTGGTGTCGCAGCGCAAGATGGCCTACGCGCTGTGGAAGTACGGGCGCAGCAACGCGCGTAACCAGCAGGCGGCCGTGATGCTCTACGTCCACCAGATGATGGGCGACGGGCGCCCCGGCGAGGTGGACCCCTCGGCGCTCAATCCGGCGGTGGTGCGGATGTACAACCGCATCGACCGTGAGGCGACGCGCCTGCACGGCCCCTACAAGCTCAGCACCACGATGCCCAAGCGGGCGATCGCCGGCGTGGCCACCTCGGCCACCGTCAAGCTCACCACCAGCCGCGGCGCGCCGGTGGCGAACACGGTGGTGAACCTCACCGCCGAGAACGCCACCGTTCCCGGACGGGTGCGCACCAACGCGCGCGGGATCGCCCGGGTGCCGTTCACGCCCAGCGCGGCGGCCCGCGTGACCGTGGCGGCCACCACCGAGGACATCGCGTCCAACCTGCCCAAGGTGTTCACGCCCACCACCAAGCGGGCGAAGCGCAACGGGCAGCGGCTGGCCAGCGCCGACAGCCAGCAGGTGAGCGCGCAGGGCGCGGTGACCGCGCAGAAGGCGACCATCCGCGTGTCGACCACCGCCACCCCGGACCGCCTGCTGGTGGGCGGGCAGGTGTTCGACGAGATCCGCCTCACCGGCGTGCCGCCCGGCCGGCGCACCGAGGTGATCTCGGAGCTCTACGGACCATTCCGCAGCCAGGACGCGATCAGCTGCACCCCCGAGACGCTCACCGCGCGCCACGCGCTGCAGGTGGATGCGTCGGGCACCGTGCAGAGCCCCACCGTGCACCCGGCCGCGGTCGGCTGGTACACGTACGTGGTCCGCATCGCGGGCGATGAGAACCTCAACCCGGTGGACACCCCCTGCGGCGTCCCGGCCGAGACGTTCGTGGTCGAGACGCAGCCGGCCGTGGTGACCCAGGTGAGCGAGCAGCAGACCGCCCCCGGGCGCGCGGTGCACGACACCCTGGTGGTCACCGGCCTGAACGGCGAGCGCGCCAACGTGGACGTGAAGCTCTACGGCCCGTTCCCCACGCGCGAGGCCATCGCCTGCGACGGCGCGCCGGTGTGGACCGGCACGGTCACCGCCGACGGGGACGGCACCTACACCACCGAGCCGTTCACGCTCACCACCGCCGGCTACTACGTCTACACCGAGTCGATCGCCGCGGCGGGCTTCGTGCGCGCCCAGCAGAGCGAGTGCCAGGTGCCGGCGGAGACCACGGTTGCGCGCGGTACGCCGGCGATCCGCACGCAGATCAGCAACCAGGCCACCAAGCCCGGCGACAGCGTCACCGACGACGTGTTCGTCACCGGTCTGGGCGCGCTGCGGGCCACCGTGACCGCCGAGCTGTGGGGCCCGTACCCCACCGCCGAGGCGATGACCTGCCAGGGCACCCCGTACTGGACCGGCACGTTCACCGCGGACGGTGACGGCACGTACACCACCGAGCCGGTGAAGCTGGAGAGCGCCGGCTACTACACCTACCGAGAGCGCATCGACGCCTCCGAGGCGTTCGACGCGGTGCAGACCGAGTGCGCCGAGGTGGCCGAGACCACCATCACCACCGCGCAGCCCACGGTCACCACCGTGGCGTCGCGTGAGGTGCTGAAGCCCGGTGCCCGCCTGTACGACACCCTGCGCGTGCGCGGCCTGGGCAAGAGCCCGGCCACGGTGGAGGTGTCGCTGTACGGCCCGTTCGCCACCCGCGCGGCGATCCGCTGCAACATCCCGCCGGTGTGGACCGGGCAGGTGCGCGTGAACGGCGACGGCACGTACCGCACCCCGGCCACCACCATCGACGAGGTGGGCTTCTACACCTACCGTGAGCGGCTGGTGGAGGACGGCCTGGTGCGCGGCTTCCAGGGTGAGTGCGGCGTGGTGTCCGAGACGGCGCTGGCCGCTCCCACCATCAACACCGGGCGCAGCCCCGGCGTGGAGGCCGGCGCCCGCGAGCAGCAGGCCTCGCGCAACGCCGCGCGGCCCACGCGGGTGCGCATCGCCCAGCTGGGCGTGAACGCACGCGTGGCGCCGGCGGGCATCAACCTGCGCAAGGGTGAGCTGGCGGTGCCGGGCGACATCCGCCGCGCGGGCTGGTGGCGCGACGGCGCGGTGCCCACCGAC
>JBIQJW010000001.1:0-34806 GCA_044507145.1 Actinomycetota bacterium | reverse complement strand
CCACGCTCATCGCCGGCCACGTCGACTCCGCGCGCCGCGGCCCGGGGGCGTTCTTCGCCCTCAAGCGGGCCCGAGCCGGCCAGCGCGTCGTGGTGACCATGGCCAGCGGCCGCACCCGCACCTACCGCATCACCGGTGTGCGCAAGGTCCTCAAGGACCGCCTGCCCGACAGCATCTTCTCGCTGAAGGGCCGCGGCCGGCTGGTGCTGGTGACCTGCGGTGGCCCGTTCGACCAGGCCACCGGGCACTACAAGGACAACATCATCGTCACGGCGGTGCCCGTCTCGTCCTGACGCGATGAGCATCGACCCCGCGTGCGCCCGGGTGCACGCGGGGTCATCCGGTCCGGACGCGTCGGCCCGGTTGGCTCTCTCCCCACGCGACCCGAGTCTCCGTGGGCGCGCCGGCCGCCGATATGAAAGCATGAGTGCTCAAACAATCGGGACTCGGTGAGGGCCGCCATGGGCGACTACGGACACGACCTGCTGCTGGGCACGTTCATCACGCCGCAGAACCGGCGGCCCGAGGACGTGGTGGCGCTGGCGCAGCTCACCGAACAGGCCGGCCTGGACATCGCGACCTTCCAGGACCATCCGTACCAGCCGGCGTTCCTCGACACGTGGACGCTCATGTCGTGGGTCGCGGCGAAGACCACCACGCTGCGGATCTCGGCGAATGTGCTGAACCTGCCGCTGCGTCCGCCGGCGGTGATGGCGCGCGCGGTGGCCAGCCTGGACCTGCTGTCGGGCGGGCGCGTGGAGCTGGGTCTCGGCGCCGGTGCCTTCTGGGACGCCATCGAGGCGATGGGCGCCCCGCGCCCCACGCCCGGGCAGGCCGTCGACGCGCTGGAGGAGGGCATCGACATCATCCGCGGCATCTGGGACGTGTCGCAGCGCGGTGGGCTGCGCGTGGACGGCGAGCACCACCGCGTGGCGGGCGCCAAGCGCGGGCCCGAGCCGGCGCACCCCATCGAGATCTGGCTGGGCGCCTACAAGCCGCGGATGCTGCGCCTCACCGGTGCCAAGGCCGACGGCTGGCTGCCGTCGATGCAGTACATGCCGCTGGACGACGCGCCCGCGGCGAACCGGCGCATCGACCGCGCCGCGCGCGACGCCGGGCGCGACCCGCGCGAGATCCGCCGCCTGATCAACCTGTCCGGCGGTGCCTTCCTGCCCGATACCCGCGGCTTCCTGCAGGCGCCGCCCGAGGTGTGGGTGGAGCAGCTGCTGCCGCTGGTGACCGAGCACGGCTTCTCGGGCCTGATCCTGCCGGGCGACGACCCGGAGACCGTCGCCGGCTTCGGCACCGAGGTGGCGCCGGCGCTGCGGGAGGCGGTGGCCGCGGCACGCGAGGCCGCCGGCACCGTTACCGGTCCGGTGCGCCCGGCGCGCGCGGTGGCGATGCGCCGCGAGGGCATCGACTACGACGGCCTGCCCGGCCCGCTCGCCGGCATCGCCACCGAGCCCGGCGACCACGGCTACGCCAAGGTTCGCTCCACCTACATCCGGCCCGGGTCGCCCGGCCTGGTGCTGCGGCCCACCGACGTGGAGCAGGTGCGAGATGCCCTGGCGTACGCGCGTGAACAGGATGTGCCGCTGTCGGTGCGCAGCGGCGGCCACGGCATCAGCGGGCGCTCCACCAACGACGGCGGCATCGTCCTCGACGTGGGGCGCCTGGACCAGATCGAGGTGCTGGACGCCGCGGCCGGGCGGGTGCGCCTGGGCCCGGGCGCGCGCTGGGGGCAGGTGGCGCGCGAGCTGGCGCCGCATGGTCTGGGGATGAGCTCGGGCGACTTCGGCGATGTGGGCGTGGGCGGGCTGGTGACCGCCGGCGGCATCGGGTTCATGTCCCGCAAGCACGGGCTCACCATCGACCACGTGACCGCGGCGGAGATGGTGCTGGCCGACGGCACGTTCGTGCGCGCCGATGCACAGGAGAACGCCGATCTCTTCTGGGCCGTGCGCGGCGCCGGCGGCAACTTCGGCATTCTCACGGCGGTGGAGCTGGACGCCTACCCGGTGGGTGACGTGGTGTTCTCCACCATGGTGTTCGACGCCGCCGACACCGCCGCGGTGCTCGAGCGCTGGGGACGTACGGTGGAGGAGGCGCCGCGCGAGCTCACCAGCTTCCTCAGCGTGGTGGCCCAGCGTGGCGCGGTGTACGCGCAGGCCTACTCGGTGTACGCCGGCGACGACACACAGGCCGCGGTGGGGGCGCTGACGCCGCTGCTGCAGGTGGGGCCGCTGCTCGACCAGGGCGCCCAACTGGTGCCGTACCACCGCGTGGTGCGCCCGCAGGATGCCGAGCACGACCCGGCCGGCACCTCGGCGTTCCGCGGCGGCCTGCTGGAGCACATCACGCCGGACGCGGCGACGGTCATCCAGGAGGGGCTGCGCTCGCGGGCCGCCGGCTGGCTGCAGATCAGGGCGGTGGGCGGGGCGGTGAACGATGTCGACCCGATGGCGACCGCCTACGCGCACCGCACGCAGAACTTCGCGGTGAACGCGGTGGCGGCACGCTCGCGCACCGAGCGCCTGGACGCGATGTGGGACGAGCTGCGCCCGCACATGGACGGGCTCTACATCAGCTTCGAGGGCGACCGGCGCCCCGAGCGGCTGCTCGACGCGTTCCCCGAGCCCACGCTCACGCGCCTGCGCGAACTCAAGCGCCGCTACGACCCGGACAACGTCTTCGACCGCAACTTCCCGATCCCGCCGGCGGACGGATAGCCGCCGGCCGGCGCGATCGGGCCGGACGGTCGCGCGCTCAGGCGGTGGGCACCCCGTCGGCGGCGCGCTCCAGGGTGGCGATGTCGAGCTTGGTCATCTGCATCATGGCCGCCATCGCGCGGCGGAAGCGCTCGGGGTCGGGGTCCTTCAGCAGGGCGATCATGCCGGCGGGCACCACCTGCCACGAGAGCCCGTAGCGGTCCTTCAGCCAGCCGCACACGCTGTCCTGACCGCCGCCGGCGGTGCCGAGAGCGTCCCAGTAGTGGTCAACCTCGGCCTGGTCGGCGCATTCGATCGACAGCGACACGGCCTCGGTGAACGGGAAGTTGGGCCCGCCGTTGATGGCGGTGAACGGCTGGCCGTCCAGCTCGAAGTCCACGGTCAGCACCATGCCCTCCTCGCGCGGGCCGGCGTCGGTGTAGTGGGTCACGTGATTGATCTTGGAGTTGGGGAACACCGAGCAGTAGAACTCGGCGGCCTCCAGCGATTCGGTGTCGAACCACAGGTTCGGGGTGATGGTGGGCATGCGGACGCTCCTCACGACGGGGTGTGAAAGGGGAGACCGTCGACGCCGGTGGGACTCATCGGTGAGGCGCAGATGGCGTGCCGGCGCCACGATGATGATTCCGGTAATCGCAGTGTTCCGTTGGCGATCGAAGACTGCTATAACCGAAACATGGCGAACGCGAGACCACCATCGAGTGCGGCACTCTCCGGCGACATCGCTCAACGTATCGTCAGCCGCCTCCCCGAATCCTGGGCATTCGCGACCGATGTGGGGAAGGCCGGCGGCGGTCGCGCGCCGGCGGCCGCGTGGATCACGTTCGCGCCACCTGCGGGTCCTGAACTGCGCCTGGCGATGGTGGTGATGCCGACGTTGTCGCCGCGGGAGGTCCCGGCCGCGGTCGAGATGGCGCGACGCCAGGCCGAGCGGTCGGATGGTGTCGCGGTGGTGGGGGCGCGGTATCTCTCAGAACCGGTGCGCGACGCGCTCGTCCGGGCCGGGGTGGGCTACGCCGATGCAACGGGCAACATGTGGGTGACCGCGGACCGCCCTGCGCTGTACATCCGCGATGTCGGTGCGGGCCGGGATCCGTGGCGGGGGGCGGGCCGGCCGCGTGGTTCGTTGAAGGGGCCGACCGCCGCGCGTCTCATCCGGGCGTTGGTGGACAGCACGCCCCCGTTCAGCATCCCGCAGCTGGTGCGGCGCAGCGGAGCCTCCGTGGGTGCCGCCTACCGCATGGTCGACCACCTGGAGCGAGAGGCGCTGATCGAACGGACACCGCGCGGGCCCATCGGCAGGGTCGATTGGCGCAGGCTCCTCGAGCGGTGGGCCGATGACTACCGCGACAAGGCGCCGCCGCTGGGCGGATACCTTGAGCCGCGCACGTTGGGGTCGCTGCTGGAGCGCCTCCCCCGTATCGACCCTCGGAGCTACGTGGTGACGGCGTCGTCCGCGGTGGGGTATGTCACCGAGCCGTTCGCGCCGCTGACCGTGGTCACATTCCTCGCGGACGATCCGTCCGCGCTGGCGCAGGAACTGTCGTTACGACCCATCGATGCCGGCGCGAACGTCCTGATCGGCGCGCCGATCGATCGCGATGCCGTGTTCTCCGGTGCCCGGACCGTCGGCGGCGTGTCCGTGGCCGCGTGCAGCCAGATCGCCATCGACCTCCTCGTGGCGCCCGGTCGCGGGCCGTCCGAGGCACAGATGCTCATGGACTGGATGGAGGCAAATCTCGATGCTTGGCGGACCTGATCCGCTCGGTGCGACCAGGGCGGCGCTGCGTGATGCGCTGTCGCAACTGGGCGACGCGGCCGATGCGGTCATCCTCGTCGGCGCTCACGCGATCTACCTTCACGCCGGTCGGGCCGAGACGCCGCTGGCGCCTGCGACGAAGGATGCGGATCTCACGATCGACGTCCGCCGGCTCGGCGACGAACCGCTCCTGGAACGGGCGATGGAGGACGCCGGGTTCTACAGGGACGAGGTATCCGGACAGCCGGGGGCTTGGATCGGCCCATCCGGCGTGCCGGTGGACCTCATGGTCGCACCCAGCCAGTCGGGCGCCGGCGGACGCCGCGGTGCGCGCATTCCACCGCACTCATCGACCGCCGCGCGCCGGACCGCCGGGATGGAGGGCGTGCTCACCGACAACGATGTCTTGCCGATCGACTGCCCGGATGGAACGACCTTCGAGATGAGGGTGGCCGGTCCCGCCGCGCTGCTCGTCTCGAAGCTCCACAAGATCGCAGAGCGAAAGGCAGCCGGCCGGACCTTGGAGGACAAGGACGCCCATGACATCTTCCGCCTCCTGCAGGCGGTCCCCACCTCCGATCTCGCATCCAGGTGGAAGACCCTCCTCCGAGACGAGCGTGCGCGGCCCGAGGCCCGTGCCGCCCTCGGCCATCTCCGCGAGCTGTTCGCA
Organism: Actinomycetota bacterium; assembly: GCA_044507145.1. Lineage (GTDB taxonomy): Bacteria > Actinomycetota > Thermoleophilia > Miltoncostaeales > Miltoncostaeaceae > JAVJSF01. The sequence continues at coordinate 29,648 of JBIQJW010000001.1, read as the reverse complement.
TCTGGGCCCACGGCCCCCGGGGCCGTGATGGCCGGCAGGGCGGAAGCCGTCGTCGGCGACCCGGATCGCGTCGCCGCGTCGGTGTCGGTGCTCGCGGGCGATCTGGTGGTGGCGGTCACCGACGAGGAACCGCGCACCGATCACATGTAGTCGGCGACCGCGGTGCGGTCGTGGTCGTCCTCGCGGCCGACCTGTGGGCACGGTGCCGGATGACTCCGGTATGCCCCGCGCCGGAGCCGGCGGTCATACCCGCCGGCCCGGGATCCAGCCGGTGACGTCGTCGGCCTGGCGGTCGTTCTCGGGCGAGCGGCGCGCTGCGCGCCTGGCGTGCCCGCGCAGCGACTGGATGTCGCCCAGCACCGCATCAGCGCTCACCCCGGCCTCGCGCAGCAAGCAGCCCACCACGGTGCCGGTGCGTCCCACCCCGCCCCAGCAGTGGATGTAGGCCACCTCGCCGGCCGCGATGGCGGTGTCGATGGCGTCGAGGATGATGCGCATACGCCACGCGGGCGGCACGTCGGTGTCGTCGATGGGCAGGCGCAGGTGGGTGGCGCGGATGCCACGGCGCGCGGCCACGTCCTTCAGCAACCGCGAGTAGGGCTCGAGCCGCCGGTAGCGGTCGTGCTCCTCGGTGAGGTCGACGAACGTGGTGATGCCGGCCGCGAGCAACGCGCTGAGCTTCTTCTCGGCTTCGTCCTTGGTCGGCGCGCCGGGATACGAGCCGGCGGCGATCCGGCCGGGGCGCACCCAGTACGCGTCGGCGGGAAGCTGGTCACCCGCCACGTCGTCCGGCCGCGGCCGCGCGGAGCGCCCACCGTTCACGACTGGTGCGCTGACCCGCTGGGCCAGCTCGAACAGGCCGTCGGCGAGGGAGGTGATCTCGTCGGCCAGGTGCGTGACGCGCCGCCAGGGCTCGGGGATGGCGTCGGCGCCGTGCATGGCGCCGGCAAGCTGGCCGTAGACGGCGGCGGTGGTGTCGGCATCGCCGCCCAGGTTCGCGACCGCGAGGGCGCCGGCGGCGTAGTCGTCGGTGGTGTGGAGCGCCCACAGGGCGGCCTCGAGGGTGGTGGGCGCGTAGGCGCCGCCGGTGATGTCCGGCGGCTGGCGGCGCAGGTGGCTGCCGTCGGCGACGGCTTGCACGTCGGGGTGCAGGGTGCCCCGGGCGCGCAGGGCGGCGGCGGTGGGACTTTCGCCGGCCGCGACGGCGGCGCGCTCGGCGCCGTAGATCGCGTCGATCAGCAGCGCGGCCAGATAGCGGGCGGCGTCGAGGGCGGCGGGGTGGCCGTGCGTGGTGCGGGCGCTGTCGGCCGCGAGGGCGACGGCGGCGTCGGGGTACGCGGCGTAGGCCATGGGGACGGGTGCCAGTTTCATGAGCGGGCCGTTGCCGCCGGCGGTGGGCGAGGCGTCGCCCGGGAAGGGCTCGCCGGTGCGTTCGAAGCGCTCCAGGGAGGCGCGGGTGGCGTTGCCGATATCGAAGCAACGGCCCGTGGATGAGCGCTCGCCGCGTCGGTACCAGCCCACGTATCGCTGGAGCTGGTCGACGGCGTCGAACCCGTCGGCGGCCAGGAGGCTGTCGGCAAGGCACAGGGCCATGGAGGTGTCGTCGGTCCACGAGCCGGCGGGCAGGCGGAAGGGGCCGCCGCCGACGATGTCGGTGAGGGGCGCGAAGCTCCCCGGCGGCTTGAACTCGACGGTGGTGCCGAGCGCATCGGCCACCGCCAGGCCCAGCAGGGCGCCGCGGTAGCGGTCGCGGCCGCGATCCCACTCCGAGGCGACGGTCCGGTGGGTCATGCGAGCGCCTCCTGGCGGTGTGGGCGTTGGTGTCGGCCGCAATCGGACGGACGGCGCAACGGTCTCAAGAGCTACTAGGTGATGTTCCGCCTGTCGAGTTCACGGCCGCCTTCTACGCTGCGAAGGGCACGATCAGGCGCGGGTCGACATCCAGCAGCCTGAGTCTCCATCAAGCCCAAGGGACTCACAGAAGCAGATGCAAATCCTTTGCATCACCGAGAGTCGACGACAGCCGCGGATCGTGCTCCACCTCACGAGTGCTCTCGCGGTCATTCGTTCGTAGTCGATGCGTCGTTGTCGTCGTCGCTCTGTTCGGAATCTAGAGCGTCACCGCCAGACGAGGGCGTGCCGATCTCCTGCGTAGGTACGACGTGTCTGTCAGTCTCACCTACGCGTGCTTCTTGAGCCTTCCGATCGAGTGCCATCCGGGCGTAAGTGCGACCTTGTTGAAGGACGAGGAGATTCTCATCCGTGATCTCTGGCGAATCGAAGAAGAGCTCTGCCAGCTCGCCGTTCGTGTGGTCCTGATTGTTAAGGCGATAGACTGCTTGAGCGAGCCAGGCGGCCTCACCTTGGAGAATGAAGTCTTTCGGCGTTTCCGGACGGACGGCGATCACGTCGCGTTCGCGAACAAACTTCGACTCGTTCCGTTCGATAACAATGGGCCCGTAGTCTTGGTTAATCAGGGCATAGAACAGCGGCATGTGAACAGCTGAGGGGAGCGACAGACTGAGCTGGCGATCAATCACATTGGTAATGTCGTGCGCCTTAACGAGACCGCCTTCCTGATGGAGCTGCCAGATGGTATCCAAGTAGCGTCGTCTTTCTGGCTGACTCGGAAGACGCATATTCATTTGCGACAGCTGCGATTGAACGTCGCCTGTCGATGACGAAAATGCACGCTTGACGAAGACCCCATCGGGGCCACGATGCACGTGAAAGCGCTCGCGACATTGGCGACAGATGGGCATCCGACTGTCGCCAATCTGGATTCCGAGGTCGACCTATTCTAGCGTATTGCAGTATGGACAATGCGCGTCCTCTCTGCTGGTGGCACGAGCTGCCGTATCCCCTTCGGCTCGTGACAAGGCCGAGAGCACTGTAGAGACGCGTGTCTGCATTTCGTCGATGGCCAAGATCAGCCGCTTCTCGTCGGCACTTCGACTTGCATCCGGTGTGCGCAGATCTGCGCTCACCTCGGTTCGGAGTTGGTCGAGGGCTTGGCCAAGCTCGACGACATCCTTCTTGCTCTGGACGATCGCGCCCGTATCAATCGAGACGGAATCCGTTCCCAGAACATCACTCATATCTCTCAGCACTGTTGAGATTGAGCCTACGCCTTGATCGACACGGGAGAGCGTACTTTCCTGTCCATTGAGGCATGCGGAAAGGGCGCCGCTGATTTGACTTGACGATGTGGCCTATTGGTTCCGGAGAATCACCAGGCGACTGAGGGTGATCTCGTTGGCACGCTGAGCTCCGAACAGCGCAGCCGAAACACATGACGCAAGGCCGGCCCCGATGACCGCGAGGAGCGAGCCCACAACACCCGTCCAGTCCGGCTGGCGCGTCAACGCTAAGCCGAGCGCGGTCACGAGTATTCCGATCGTGGTGGTGACGACTTCGAGAGGATGCCGTCGGAATAGTGCGCGCACGCGTCGTCTCCCAACGTGGTGGACCTGGTTGGCCGGAGAGGCTGTGATCCCGAGAACGCGAGGCGAGCCTAATTGGGCGGGGGGACCTTTCGGTCCGGATGACAGGGGCGCCCCAGGCGACAGCGCGTGATCGCGTCCGATCGCCCCTTGCGCGTCTGCGGCGCCTGACGTTGGTGGGCGCATCGTCGATGCTTCGTCTGCGGCGGCGGTACTTGGGCGAACACCTTGGGCGAACACCTTGGGCGGAGAGTTGCCGGCCATGTGCGACTGCCGGGAACGGGCGCCGCTCGGCGATCGGAGCGACCGAAGCGAGTCCCGCGACCGGCAACGCACGTTACTTCGACCGCATCGACATGCCGAGCGGCCGGTGCGCCTGCTTCACGACGTCGAGTGCTCCGGGTCGTGACGTAGGCTCCTCGCATCAGTTCCGATCCGGGGGTTTGAGTGGACGTCTTCGCGGTTCGTGAGCAGCTCGTCGGCGACTATGCGTCGTTCACGGGTTCGTTCGTCGAGCCGCGGGATGAGCGCATCGCCGGCCTCATCGAGCAGCGGATGGCATCCGGCGCCCAGTGGCCCGATCCCTGGCTCTCGCTCAACCCGGCGTTCGCCTCGGGCGGCACGGTGTCCGACCTCGTCGGCGCCGGTCTCCTTCATCCCGAATGCGAGCGGATCTTTCGGGTCAAGACCGACCGCGACGACCCCGGTCGCCTACCGATCACCTTCCACCGGCATCAGGCCGACGCCATCGAGGTTGCTGCCGGCGGGCGGTCGTACGTGCTCACCACCGGCACCGGGTCGGGAAAGTCTCTCGCCTACATCGTCCCCATCGTCGACCGCGTCCTGCGCGCCAAGGAGGCCGGTGCCGGCCCGGGCGTGAAGGCGATCATCGTCTACCCCATGAACGCCCTGGCCAACAGCCAGGTGTTCGAGCTCGAGAAGTTCCTGCGCCACGGCTATGGCGAAGGCGGGGAGCCGGTGACGTTCGCCCGCTACACCGGGCAGGAGGGGCCGAACGAGCGCGAGCGCATCCTCAAGGCCCCGCCCGACATCATCCTCACCAACTACGTGATGCTCGACCTCGTGCTCACACGCCCCCAGGAGCGCAAGAGCCTCATGCGCGCCGCGAGCGGCCTGCAGTTCCTGGTGCTCGACGAGTTGCACACCTACCGCGGCCGCCAGGGCGCGGACGTCGCGATGTTGGTGCGCCGCGTGAAGGACCTGTGCGAATCGCCCGACCTGCAGGTGGTCGGCACCTCGGCCACGATGGCATCCACCGGCACTCGGGCCGACCGGACGGCCGCCGTCGCCGCCGTGGCCACTCGGCTCTTCGGATCGACCGTCACCCCCGAGTCCGTCATCGGGGAGACCCTGATCCGGGCGACCAGTGCTCCTGCCGTCCCGCCGGCGACCCTCGCCGACAGGGTGCGGGCCGCGGCCGCCGGCGACCTCCCCGACGACCACGGGGCACTCGCGGCCGATCCGCTCGCCGCCTGGGTCGAGCAGGCCTTCGGACTCGACACCGACGAGACCGGCGCCCTGGTGCGCGGCGCTCCCAGCACGGTGCCGACCGCCGCCGATCGCCTCAGTGAGATCACCGGCGTCGATGCCGGCGAATGCCAGGCGGCGATCCGCGCTGTGCTGCTGGCCGGCAGCCGCGCCCGGCATCCCGGGCACGGCCGTCCGCTGTTCGCCTTCCGCCTGCACCAGTTCATCTCGAAGGGCGACACGGTGCACGCCAGTCTCGAGCACGAGGGGCATCGGCATCTCACCGATCGCTACCAGGTGTGCGTCCCCGGCCACCCCGAGAAGGTGTTGCTGCCACTCGCGTTCTGTCGCGAATGCGGGCAGGAGTACTACACCGTCGCGAAATCCGAGCGCGGGGCGGGCGACGCCGGCGTGGGCCCCCGGCGTGACACCGACGCCTCCGGGGGCGATGTCCGCGACGGCTACCTCTACGTCTCGCACGACCTGCCGTGGCCGACGGACCCGGTCACCGACGGCCGCATCCCCGACTCCTGGCTGATCGAGGAGGACCACGGCGGCGTCACGATCGACCCCCGGCGGGTGAAGCGTCTGCCCGAACAGGTGCATGTCGCACCCGACGGGGCCCTCGTACCGCCGGGCGCTCCCGGTTCGCTCGACGCATGGTTCGTGCCGACCCCGTTCGCGTTCTGCCTGCGCTGCCGCGTGTCGTACGAGCAGGTGCGCGGCAACGACTTCTCCAAGTTGGCGACGCTCGACCAAGAGGGGCGCTCGTCGGCGGTCACCGTCCTCTCGGCCAGCGTCGTGCGTTCACTCCGCGCGTTCGACGCCGATGAGCTCGATCCGGCGGCCCGCAAACTTCTGACCTTCGTCGACAACCGCCAGGACGCCTCGCTCCAGGCCGGACACTTCAACGACTTCGTCCAGGTCACCCAGTTGCGCGGCGCGCTGAGTCGGGCGCTGGGGGACCATCCGGACGGTCTGCGGCACGAGGTCGTCGCTCAGGCCGTCACCGATGCGCTCGGTCTCGACTTCGCCGCCTTCGCCGCCAGTCCGGGCGCGCGGTTCAGCGCCCGCGACGACGCGCTGACCGCGCTGCGACACGTGGTGGAGTATCGCCTCTACTCCGACCTGAAGCGCGGCTGGCGCGTTACGATGCCGAACCTCGAGCAGGTCGGGCTCTTGGAAGTGCGCTACGTGGATCTGCCGGAGATCGCCGCCGCGGACGACGTGTGGCAGAACTGCCATCCGGCGCTCCGTGGCGCGCCCGCTCCGCAGCGCCGGGAACTCGCGACCATCCTCCTGGACGAGCTCCGTCGCGTGCTCGCCATCGACGTGGACTGCCTGCAGGACGAGGGCTTCGAGCGCCTCCAGCGCGAGTCCGCGCAGCACCTGATCGAACCCTGGGCGCTCGCGGATCAGGAGAAGGTGGAGGCGACGGGCATCGCGCGTCCCCGCCCGGGACGGGCCGGCGGGGGACGGTCCGATCTCCACCTCTCAGGCCGATCTGCGTTCGGCCGTTTTCTCAAGCGTGACGATGTGCTCGGGAGGAAACTCAGCACCGACGACGCCCAGGAGGTCATCGCCGACATCCTGCGTGTGCTCGCCGAGGTGGGCACGCTCAGGCAGGTGGACACCGACGCCGATGGCGTGCCCGGCTACCGGCTGAAGGCCTCGGCGGTGCTCTGGCGCGGAGGTAAGGGCACCAAGGGCGCCGACGATCCGTTGCGCAAGAGCTTCGACAGCGAGCAGACCGCCCGGGTCAACCCGTTCTTCCGGGAGCTGTACCGCTCGGTCGCCGCCGAACTGGCCGGCCTCCACGCCAAGGAGCACACCGCCCAGGTCCCGGCAGAACAGCGTGAACAGCGTGAGGGCGCATTCCGCGAGGGGCACCTGCCGCTGCTCTACTGCTCGCCCACCATGGAACTGGGCGTCGACATCTCCAGTCTCAGCGCAGTCGGCCTGCGCAACGTCCCGCCGACGCCGGCCAACTATGCCCAGCGCTCCGGCCGCGCCGGCCGATCGGGCCAACCCGCCCTGGTGGCGACCTACTGCGCTACGGGCAACGCCCACGACACGTACTGGTTCCGTCGCAGCGACGCCATGGTGGCCGGATCGGTGCAGCCGCCGCGGCTGGATCTCGGCAACGAGGAGCTCATCCGCTCGCACGTCCACGCCATCTGGTTGGCCGAGACCGAGCAGTCGATGGGCTCCAGCATCACCGACCTGGTCGACACCGACGAACAGCACCCCGCCCTCACTCCCAAGACGCAGGTGTGGGACGCACTCAACGACGAGGGGGCCAAGCGACGCGCGGTCGCCCGCGGCGAGCGGCTGCTGACCCAGCTGCGCGACGCGTGGGGGGATGGCGCCGACGCCGTCGCCTGGTGGCACGACGGTTGGGTACACGACGTGGTGAACGCCGCCCCCGGCAGTTGGGATCGGGCGCTCGACCGCTGGCGCGATCTCTACAGCGCCTCCAGAGCTGAGTACCACGAGCAGAGCGCGGCGGCGGTGGCGGTGGGCGCCCCTCAACGCGCCCGCGTCGATGCTGAGCGTCGTATGCGTGAGGCGCGCGACCGCCTCCGCGTGCTCACCAACGATGACTCCGGCATCGGGCAGAGTGACTTCTACCCCTACCGCTACCTGGCATCGGAGGGATTCCTCCCCGGCTACTCCTTCCCCCGCCTGCCGCTCGCGGCGTACATCCCCGGTGGCCGGGGGCGGCGCGGCTTCACCGACGGCGACTTCGTGCAGCGGCCGCGTTTCCTGGCGATCAGCGAATTCGGGCCAGGCGCACTCATCTACCACGAGGGTGCCCGCTACGAGGTCACGCGCATCCAGGTTCCGCGCGCCCTGGAGGGTGAAGAGGCCATCCAGACCGACGTGGCGCGCCGCTGTGCGGATTGCGGCTACCACCATGTGGCTGCGGTTGGCACCGACGTCTGCGACAGCTGTGGGGCGTCGCTCGGCGCGCCGACGCATGGCCTGCTGCGACTGCACAGCGTCCACACCCGCCGGCGCCAGCGGATCTCCAGCGACGAGGAGGAACGCCGGCGCTCAGGCTTCGAGTTGGAGGTGTCGTACCGCTTCGCCACCCATGGCGACCGCGCCGGCCACATCGACGCCGAGGTGGTCGCCGCCGACGGCGCACCCCTCCTCCGCCTGCAGCATGGCGATGCCGCCACCATCCGAATCGCCAACGTCGGACGTCGTCGGCGTAAGGAGGAGGCCGAGCGCGGATACTGGCTCGACACGAGCCAGGGCCGGTGGCTGTCCGACAAGCAGGCGGCGGATATCGGCGACACGTCGGTCGACAACCTCGAGGCCGATCGCGCCGACGTGCAGACCCGCGCCCGCGTGATCCCCTATGTGGAGGACGTGCGCAACATCCTCGTGCTGCGCCACGCCGACCACCTCACCGAGGAGCAGGCGGTGAGCCTGCGCTACGCCCTCGAACGCGGGATCGAGGCCACTTTCCAATTGGAGGACTCCGAGCTCTCTACCGACGCCCTGCCCGACCCGGATGCCCGCGGTCGCATGATGTTCACCGAGTCGGCCGAAGGCGGTGCCGGTGTGCTGCGGCGCCTGGTGCTGGAACCCGATGCCGTGGCGCGCGTGGCGCGGACGGCGCTCGAGATCTGCCACTTCGATCCCGATACGGGCGCGGATGAGCAACATGCCCCCGGCACCGACGAGCGATGCGAGAAGGGTTGCTACGACTGCCTGCTGTCGTACTCCAACCAGCTCGACCACGCTCAGATCGACCGCCACCGCGTGCGCGACCTGCTGATGGACCTGGCGTCGTCGGTCACCACCGCCGGCGCCGGCGGTCGCACCCGCGACGAGGCCCGCGCGATGCTCGACGCGTTCGCCGAGAGCTCGCTGGAGCGAAGGTTCATCGAATGGCTCGATGAGCGCGACCACCGCCTGCCCGATCGCGCGCAGGTCACCGTCGAGGTCGCCCGCGCCTGCCCGGACTTCGTCTACGACCTGCCCGGCGGGCCGGTCGCCGTCTTCGTCGACGGCCCGGTGCACGATGACGCCCACCGTGCGCAGCGTGACGCGGAGGCGGAGGACCGCCTGGTCGACGCCGGGTGGATGGTCCTGCGATTCCCCCACGACGGCGACTGGGCCGCGACGGTGGCCGAGGCACCGAGTGTCTTCGGGGAGGGGCGACCCCGATGAGCGGTACGACGCACTTCGCCCCCGGGGCGCTGGTGCAGACCCGTGGGCGCGAGTGGGTGGTGCTGCCGGAGTCGGCGCCCGACATGTTGGTGCTGCGTCCCCTCGGCGGCGGCGACGACGATGTGGCAGCGGTGTTCCCGGCCCTGGAGGAGGTCTCGTCGGCCACCTTCGCCCTCCCCGGTCGGGACGACCTGGGCGACACCGCCAACGCCGGCCTGCTGCGCACCGCGCTGCGCATCGGGTTCCGCTCATCGGCCGGCCCGTTCCGTTCACTGGCCAACCTGGCGGTGGAACCACGCGCCTACCAGTACGTTCCCCTCCTGCTGGCCCTGCGCCAGGAGACGGTGCGCCTGCTCATCGCCGACGACGTGGGTATCGGTAAGACCGTCGAGGCGGGGCTCATCGCCGCCGAGCTGTTCGCCCAGGGCGACGCCGAACGCCTGGCCGTGCTGTGCAGTCCGGCGCTCGCCGAGCAGTGGCAGCGCGAGCTCCGTGAGAAGTTCGCGATCGATGCCGATCTGGTGCTGCCCTCGACGGCGGCGCGATTGTCGCGGGGCCTGATGATGAACGAGTCGCTCTTCACCAAGCACCGCGCGGTGGTGGTGTCGACCGACTTCATCAAGCAGCACACGCGCGTGGCGGACTTCGTGAACCACTGCCCCGAACTGGTGATCGTGGACGAGGCCCATACGGCGGTGTCCGACGGCGCCGGCGGCGGTGCCAAGGCCCGCACCCAGCGCTACGACCTGCTGCGCCGGCTAGCCGGCGACGAAGACCGGCACCTCATCCTGGTGACCGCCACACCGCATTCGGGCAAGGAAGCGGGCTTCCGCAATCTCCTGGGCCTGCTCCACCCCGACCTGGCCACCGTCGACCTGGACGATGTGAAGGGCCGTGAACTCCTGGCACGACACTTCGTGCAGCGCCGGCGCGCAGACATCCGCAGGTACCTCGATGAGGAGACGGCGTTCCCGTCGGACCGCCACACCCGCGACGCCGACTACGTGCTCTCGTCCGAGTACGCCGCCTTCTTCAACAGGGTGCTGGCCTACGCACGCGAGCAGGTGCGCGACCCCGACGCCGGAGCGGGGGCGCCGGTGCTGCGTCAGCGTGTGCGCTGGTGGTCGGCGCTGGCCCTTTTGCGCACGGTGGCGTCGTCGCCGCGCGCGGCCGCGGCCACGCTGCGCACGCGGGCCGCGTCGGCCGGCGCCACCACCCCCCAGGAGGCCGACACGCTGGGGCGCGCCGCCGTGCTCGACACCGCCGATGACGAAGCCGTGGACGGCATCGACGTCACACCGGGCGCCGACATCGAGATCGCCGACGGTGAACACGCCGGTCGAGGTGGCGGCCGCCGCCGACTACTGGAGCTCGCCCGCCAGGCGGAGGCCCTCACCGGGCCCACGCACGACCGCAAGCTCAAGATGCTCATCAAGGAGCTCAAGGGCCTGCTGGCCGACGGCTACGACCCGATCGTGTTCTGCCGGTTCATCGACACCGCCGACTACGTGGCCGAACAGATCACGGGAAAGCTCGGCCGGGGCACCACGGTCGCCGCGGTGACAGGCACCCTGCCACCGGAGATGCGCGAGGCGCGAATCGCGGCCCTGGTCGAGACGCCGGGCCGTCACGTCCTCGTCGCCACCGACTGCCTCTCCGAAGGGGTGAACCTGCAGGAGCACTTCCAGGCGGTGGTGCACTACGACCTCGCGTGGAACCCCACCCGCCACGAGCAGCGCGAGGGGCGCGTCGATCGCTTCGGTCAGCGCAATGGCGTGGTACGGGCGGTCACCATCTACGGCCGCGACAACAGCATCGACGGCATCGTGTTGAACGTGCTGCTGCGCAAGCACCGCGAGATCCGCAGGGCGACGGGCGTCTCGGTACCGGTGCCCGACGAATCGGACGGTGTGGTGGAGGCCCTGATGGAGGGGCTTGTGCTGCGCGGCCGCGACGCCGACCAGCTCACCTTGGACGTCGGCGAGGTGGAGCGACGCGACGACCTCCACCGCGCATGGGACTCGGCGGCCGAACGCGAGAAGCTGTCCCAGACCAAGTACGCCCAGGGCGCGATCCACCCCGAGGCCGTTGCGGCCGAATTGGCCGCGGCGCGCGCCGCGCTGGGGAGCCACGACGAGGTGGCGCGGTTCACTCTCGACGCCCTGCGCGGCCTGGGCGCGTCGGTCTCGACGCCTCAGTCGGGCTCCTGGGAGGCCGTCACATCCACGCTGCCGGTGGGCCTGCGAGACGCGCTGCCACCCGGACACCGCGAACCACTGCCGCTGCACGCCGACCACCCGGTCCCCCGCGGCGAGGCCCTGTTGGTGCGCACCGATCCCCACGTGTCGGCCATCGCGCGTCATGTGCTGGACACCGCCCTCGATCCGGTGCTCGCGGGCACCAATACGCGGGTGGCCAGCCGGGCCGGCGCTGCCCGCACCAGCGCCGTCACCACGCGCACCACCCTGCTCCTGGTGCGCTTCCGCTTCCACCTCGATCTGCCGACCCGCGCCGGGGTGCGCGCCGTCGTGGCCGAGGAGGCCCGGTTCATGGCGTTCACCGGTGCCCCGGAACGTGCCGTGTGGCTCGGCGACCCGGAGGTGGAGGCCCTCCAGGCGGCCACGGCCACGGCGAACCTTTCACAGGACCAGGCCCGACAGCTGCTGGGGCGCGCCACCGACGGAATCGCCCACCTCGCTCCCGCCCTCGAGGAGCGCGCGGACACATTGGCCGCTGATCTCCTCCAGGCGCACCGACGGGTGCGCGAGGGCGCCGGCCTGGTCCGCCGCGGCCTGCGCGTGGCCGCGCAGAAGCCCGTCGACGTCCTGGGCATCTACATCTGGCTGCCCGAGGTGACCGCGTGAGCACGAACGCGACACCCACCACGGTCCGCAGCGTCGGCGGACTGGTGCCGGCGGACCTGCTCGGGCGCATCGCGGCCGGCACCGATCTGCCCGGACTGGCGGCCGACGACTACCAGCTCGAGCTCGGCATCACGCCCAAGGAGGCCGCCAACCGGGCGTGGGCGGTCCTCACCGGCGCCTGGGCCGCATACCGCGAGGCACTGAATTCCGGCGATCGCGCCACCGGCCTCACCCGCGACAAGTGGCTGCAGGTGCTCCTGCGCGAACTCGACTTCGGCCGGGTCCCCACGGCACCCACCGGAGGCCTGCACGCCGACGGGCGCACATTCCCGGTCAGCCACCTCGCCGGTACGGTGCCGGTGCATCTGCTGGGCTGGGGCGTCGACCTCGATCGCCGCACCCGCGGCCTGGCCGGCGCCGCCGACCGGGCGCCGCACGCGATGGTGCAGGAACTGCTCAACCGCAGCGATGAGCACCTGTGGGCGATCCTGGCGAACGGGTCGACCCTGCGACTCCTTCGCGACTCATCCAGCCTGGTGGGGCAGTCGTACCTCGAGTTCGATCTCGAGGCGATGTTCGATGGCGAGGTCTTCAGCGACTTCGTGTTGATGTACCTCCTGGTCCACCGCACGCGGTTCGAGAGCCCCGACCCCGATGCTGGCCGCGAAGACTGCTGGCTCGAGCGCTGGCGCGCCGACGCGGCCGAGACCGGCGCCCGCGCGCTCGGCGACCTCCGGGAGGGTGTGCGCCTGGCGATCCAGGCGCTCGGCACCGGCTTCACCCAGCATCCCGCCAACAAGCCCCTGCGCGATGGCCTCGACTCAGGCCGTCTCAGCGTTGACGACTACCACCGCGCCCTGCTGCGGCTGGTGTATCGCCTGCTCTTCTGCTTCGTCGCCGAGGACCGCGACCTGCTGCTCGACCCCGACGCGCCCGCGACCGCCCGTGAGCGCTACGAGACGTGGTTCTCCACCGCGCGGCTGCGACGCGTCTCCACCCGCCGGCGCGGCACAGGTCATGGCGATATGTGGCGGGCGCTGTCGTTGGTCATCGACGGACTGGGAGCCGATGGCGGCCGCCCCGAGCTGGGGCTGCCCGGCCTGGGCGGCCTCTTCGAGCACGGCGACGTCGATGTGCTCACCGGTCGCGACTTGGGCAATGACGCCCTACTGGCGGCGGTGCGCCACCTGTGCGTCACCCAGCCCACCGGTGGCGGACCCAAGCGCAACGTCGACTACCGCCACATGGGGGCCGAGGAACTCGGCGGCATCTACGAGAGCCTGCTGGAGTACGTGCCCCGCCACGACCGCGCGACCCGCGCGTTCACGCTGGAGCTGCTGAGCGGCAACGACCGCAAGACCAGCGGTGCCTACTACACGCCGGCGTCGCTGATCGACTGTCTGCTCGACAGCGCCCTCGACCCGCTGCTCGACCGCGCCGAGGCCGCCGAGGAGCCCGAGGCGGCGCTGTTGGCACTCACGGTGTGCGATCCGGCCTGTGGCTCGGGGCACTTCCTGGTTGCGGCCGCCCGGCGGATCGCCCATCGCGTCGCCCGGGTACGGGCCGAGGGCGCTGAGCCCACGCCGATGGCGGCCCAAGAGGCAATGCACGACGTGGTGGGCCGCTGCATCCATGGCGTCGATATCAATCCCATGGCGGCCGAGTTGGCGCGTGTGAGTCTGTGGCTGGAGGCGCTGCGCCCGGGGCGGGCCCTCTCGTTCCTCGACGCGCACATCCGGGTCGGGAACGCCCTCATCGGCGCCACACCGGAGCTGCTGGCCGACGGACTGCCAGACGCCGCCTTCGCTGCGCTGGAGGGTGACGAGAAGTCGGCCGTCACGGCGTTGAAGAAACGCAACCGCGAGGAACGCAAGCTGCCGACCGGCGACCTCTTCGCCGACGCCGGCGTCGTCGTCGACGCCACCGACCTTGCCCGTCAGGCGACGGCGATCGAACGGCTGCCGACCCTGTCGTTGGCCGACGTGCACCTGGCGGCCCAGCGTCTGCGTGACTTCGAGCGTTCCGACGAACTGCGTCGGGCCCGCTTCCTGGCCGATGCGTGGTGCGCCGCGTTCGTCGCGCGGAAGCGCGGGAACGTGCCTGCGATCACTCAGAGCACCCTCGAGCGGTGGGGCGGCATGTCGCTCGCGGCGCTCGAGGACGAGGAACTCAGTGCGACGGTCCGGGGGCTTTCAGACGGCTACCGCTTCTTCCACTGGCACTTGGAGTTCCCGCACATCTTCGGACCCGCCGGTGGCGGCGGCTTTTCGTGTGTCATCGGGAACCCGCCTTGGGAGCGGGTGAAGCTGCAGGAGCAGGAGTTCTTCGCCACCCGCGACGAGGAGATCGCCGGCGCGCCGAACGCCGCCGCGCGCAAACGGTTGATCGCCGAGCTTAAGACGGCCAATCCGGCGCTGCTCACCGAGTACCGCGATCACAAGCGGCGCGCGGAGGGCGAGAGCCATCTGCTCCGCAACTCGGGGCGCTACCCGCTGTGCGGCCGCGGCGACATCAACACCTACGCGGTGTTCGCCGAGCACGGGCGCCACGTCCTGGCGTCCGCCGGCCGTTTCGGTGTCATCGTTCCCACCGGCATCGCCACCGATGCCACCACCCAGCACTTCTTCCGCGATGTCATCGCCGGCCACGTCCTCGTGAGCCTGTTCGATTTCGAGAACGCACAGCCGCTCTTTGAGGGCGTGCATCGGAGCTTCAAGTTCTGTCTGCTCACGCTCACCGGCCCGGCGGCGCCGGTGGAGGCGGCCGAGTTCGCCTTCTTCGCCCACGACCCGTCCGACCTGGCCGACGACGGCCGGCGGTTCGCCCTGACGCCCGATGAGATCACGCTGCTGAACCCGAACACCGGCACCTGCCCGGTGTTCCGCAGCCGGCGTGACGCCGAGATCACGTTGGGTATCTATCGGCGGGTGCCGGTGCTCATCAAGGAGGGCGACCCCGACGGCAACCCGTGGGGAGTGTCGTTCATGACGATGTTCCACATGTCGAACGACTCGCACCTGTTCCGCACCCGCGACGAACTCGAGGCCGACGGCTGGACCCTGGACGGCAACGTCTTCCAGCGCGGCGGCGAGCGGATGCTGCCGCTGTACGAAGCGAAGATGATCCACCACTTCGACCACCGCTGGGCGACATACGACGGCGACGCCGTGCGAGACATGACCGAGGCGGAACACCGGGACCCGACGGCGGTCGTCATCCCGCGCTACTGGGTCGCTGGGACTGAGGTCGGAGATCGGCTACCCGAGGACTACGGTCCGTCTTGGCTCGTTGGCTTCAGGAACATTGCCCGATCAACGGATGCGCGCTCTTGCATCATCAGTGCGTTCCCGTTAGCGGCTGTTGGCCACAGCACTCCGCTCGTCTTCTCTAATGATGGCGGTCTACTGGTAACGATGCTTTCATCGATTGCTGTCGACTACGTTGTCCGTCAGAAGCTGGGTGGAACGAACTTGACATTCAACTACGTCGAGCAACTTCCGGGTTTGCCTCCTGCTGTGCTGCGCGCTTCGTACGAGTGGTCTGGATTGGCAGTGTCGTTTGATTCTTGGCTGGGTGCCCGAGCCTCTGAGCTCACATACACCACATGGGACATGTCGTCGCACGGTGCTGACAGATCTGTCCCGCCCTTCGGTTGGGACCCCGAACGCCGTGCGATCCTCCGCGCTGAACTTGACGCGGCCTTCTTCCATCTCTACGGCGTGGAGCGCGATGACGTGGATTACATCCTCGATACGTTCCCGATCGTGAACCGCAAGGACGTGGACCGGTTCGGCGAGGAGCGGACGCGCCGGCTGGTGCTCGAGAACTACGACGCGATGGCACGTGCGATCGAGACCGGTGAACCGTTCGTATCAACGCTTGATCCGCCGCCCGGTGAGGGGGCTCGCCATCCGATGTCGAGCGCCGCGGAGCGGTCGTAGTGGGAACGCACGACGGCGGGACGTGGCTGGAGCGCACCGGGATCCGGTTGCGAGGGGTGCTCCAGTACCTCGACGAGTACGGTGGCACGGCAAGGAAGAGGGACATCTTGGCGTGGGTCGCTCCCCTGCTCGAGCCCGATGAGCGCGAGCGTGGAACGCGCTCCAATGGTCAGGCGGTGTGGGAGAACGATCTGCTCTGGCAGACCACCAACTTGGTGAAAGCGGGTTGGCTAACCAAGGACGGCTGGGGCACATGGTCGATCACTCCCGCCGGCGTTGACGCCCTCCGTCGCTTCCCCGATCCGGCCGCGTTCCACGTCGAGGCGACCAGGTTGTTCAATCGCTGGAACCGTGAGGAGAAGGAGCGGGCCCGCCAGCGTGCCTGGCTCCTGCGCGGATCGTCGGTGCTCGGCGTGAACCTCGTGCCGGAGTGGGTCGAGAAGGGATTCTGCAGCCTCTCCGGATCCCACCTGCAGCGCATCGAAACGGGCGTCACGGTTGAGGGTCTCAAGGACCGTGCGCTACGCGACTACGCGCATCTGAAGCACCAGGCGTTGAAGGACAAGGTCGAGGAGATCGTGTCGTTCGTCGACACGATGACCGCCGGCGACCTGGTGGTCACGTCCAGCGACGGCATGATCTACGTCGGCGATATCACCGGCGATTGGACCTACGAGGCATCTGACGGTGGCAGGTCGAACCTGCGCCGTCCGGTGGAGTGGCGCAACGCGGACGCCCCGATCGATTACGCCGAGCTCCCCGCACCGCTGCCGGCGGCCTTCCAGTCGGGCGACACCGTGGTGGACCTCACCGACCACCTCGCCCTCATCGATGCGCTCGGCGCGGGCCCGTCACTGCGGCAGGATGGCGCCGAGGAGACCCCACCCGAGTTGCGGCGCCACGAGCGGCTGGCGTCACCGTCTCAGGACCTGGCCGACAGCCTCTTCGTCGATCACTCATGGCTGGTGGAGACGGCGGATCTGCTCGACGAGCGCCGGCAGCTCATCTTCTACGGCCCACCCGGCACCGGGAAGACCTTCATCGCGCGCAGGCTGGCGGCCGATCTGGTTGGAACCGAGCAGGTGAAGCTGGTGCAGTTCCATCCGGCATACACATACGAGGACTTCTTCGAGGGGTACCGACCGATCGCCGGGAGTTCCGACGGCACCATCGGCTTCGAGCTGCGGCCCGGGCCGTTCCGGCGCCTTGTGGCACGGGCCGTCGAGCACCCCGATCAGGCTTTCGTGCTGATCATCGACGAGATCAACCGGGCGAACCTGGCCAAGGTCTTCGGTGAGCTCTATTTCCTCTTGGAGTACCGCGACGAGGCGGTGGATCTCCTGTACTCATCCGACGAGCGCGGCTTCACGCTGCCGCCGAACCTCTACATCATCGGCACCATGAACACCGCCGACCGCTCCATCGCCCTGCTCGACAGCGCGATGCGCCGGCGCTTCGCGTTCGTGGAACTCAGCCCGGACGCCCCGCCTACGCGGACGCTGTTGCGGCGCTGGTCGCGGCACCATGGCCTCGGCGACACGGCGGCCGATCTGCTCGACGCCCTCAACGCGCGTATCGAGGATCCGGACTTCCGCATCGGCCCGTCGTACTTCATGCGCGGCACCGACGCGGACGCACACTCGCGGGAGCGCCTACGGCGCATCTGGGACACATCGATCCTGCCGTTACTGCAGGAGCACCACTACGGCGAATGGGATCGCGTGGAGGGTCATTACAGGCTGGAGTCCCTACTGCCGTCGACGGCGACCGATGCTTTCGAGCCGGAGGCCGACACGCCCGCCGCCGACGAATGATCGAGCTCCACCTCGTGGAGGGCGGTCCGGCCGTGGTGGCCGCTCTGTCCGACGCGGTGGCCGATGCGCTGACGCAGGCGCGCGTGGTGCAGGCGGCGCGCTTGGGCGGCGGGCAGTGGGAGGTCTCTGCTGCCAATCGGGTGGGCGTGGCCTCGGTCGCCGGCGTGACGGTGTGGGTGCGGCCCAAGGTGCCGATCGCGCGCATCCTCTTCATGCTCGGCTATGCCAACAATCCGGGCTGGCATAACGACATCGTCGACATGGCCGAGGTCGACGATCTATTGCCCGCCGTTGCGCAGGCCTTCGTCGACCAGGCCGAACGCGCGGTCGCCACCGGCCTGCTGCAGGGCTACGCGGAGATCGACGACAGCGTCACGGTGCTGCGTGGACGGATACGCGAGCAGGAGCAGCTGAGCCGGCGATTCGGCGTGGCCGTGCCGCTGCTGGTGCGCTACGACGACCACACGGTCGACATCGCCGAGAACCAACTCTTGCGCGCCGCCGCCGAGACGCTCTTGCAGGTGCCGGGCGTCCAACCCCGGGTGCGGGGCCGGCTGCGCCACCTGCGTCGCACCCTCGGCGAGGTGAGCGCCCTCACCGGCGGCGTCCCGCTGCCATCCTGGTCGCCGACCCGCCTGAACCAGCGCTACCACGTCGCCCTGTGGCTGGCCGACCTGGTGCTGCGCGGCAACGCCCTCGATCCCGCGCCCGGCGGGGTGCGGGTCGGCGGCTTCATGGTGGACACGGCGAAGGTCTACGAGGACTTCCTCGCCGTCGCGCTCACGCGAGCGTTCTCGCGGCACGGGGGCCGGTGCAGCGCCCAGCACCGCACCGACCTGGACGAGGCCGGCGCTATCGAGATGAAGCCCGACCTCGTGTGGCTGCGCGACGGGGCGCCGGCGGCCGTGATCGATGCCAAGTACAAGGCGGAGAAGCCGGCGGGCTTCCCCCACGCCGACATGTACCAGTTACTCGCCTATTGCACGGCACTGCGACTGCGCGACGGGCACCTGGTGTACGCGAAGGGCAACGCGACGCAGGTGACCCACGCCGTGCGCCACGCCGGGATCACCATCCACGCGCACACGCTCGACCTCGATACGCCACCGGCGGCATTGCTGGCGCAGGTGGAGGACGTGGCCGACGGCATCGCCGCCGGCGCGGGCCCACCAAGCGGGGCGGTGGTCGAGGAGCCGGCGAACGCCGCGCTGCGGCGTTCGCCACAGTTCCTGGAGATCGCCTCCTGGCGGGTGGTGGCGGAGCTCGTCCGCCGGCATCCGGAACTCAGCGTGATCGAGATGCACCCGGCGGGCGGACAGGCCGACGAATTGGCCCTGTATCCGGCAGGCGCCGCCTCCGGGTCGCCGCGGCTGGGGCTGAACCGCTCCGGGAGCGCGCATATCGAACGCTTCGACGACGGGCGGTCGGTCACACGCCCGGATATCTGGGACGAGTACCTGCGCGGCGATCCGATCGATCTAGTCCTGAACCTCGAGCGCGACGCAGGCCTGCAAGCACCGACGGTGCTCCCGCAGATGACGCCGGCAGCACTCACCTACGCCTGCATCGCCGAACTCATGGCCCGCACCGTCGACGCGCGGCGACGCATCGAATGCCGCAACGGCTACCTGGATCACTCCGGCATGGGGAGCTGCGATCCACGGCATGAGCTGTTCACGCGTTTCCCTCGGGCCGAACGCCGCGCGCAAGAGCACGAGCGGGGCGACATTCTCGACGACCCCTGGTACCGCTTCTGGTTCGTGCTGGTGGACGGCGAGCCCAGCCTCGCCCTCGAGCCGCTCACCGGGACGGCATGGACGGAAGACGGTGAGGAGCACGACCTCGTGCGCCTACATGCAGCCGGCGGACACCGGGTCGAGAGGATCGTCGACCGGATCGGATGACCGATGGCTGGCTGAGACGATTCAAAGCCGGCGGGGGAGCATCAACGCCCGCTATGCGGGACACGATTCGTCGTCATGGAGGCCGGCGTGCGCGAACTCGATGGCATCGACTCCCGGAATCCGCCACCAGTGAAGCCGCCGAGCCTGGGGCGTCTCCCGTTGAAGCGCGCAGCGGTACGCCTTCGCGCCGTCGGTAGCGCGAACGCGCTGGGGACTTTCAGCACCTCGGTCCGTACGCAGTGGGTGAACCTGGCGGCCTTCAATCTCCCTGGCGCGGTCGCAGGCGACTTCGGCACACACCTGGATGACCTTGTCTCTGGCGATCCCTCCACCTTGTAGTAGATCGTCGAGGCTTAGGAGAAAGTTTGGGTGGATGCGGATCTCGCGAAGCGGCCACTCCTTGCGGTCATCGACGGTTAGTCGATTCATCCATTCCGACTCGATCTCGTCTATGAATGAGGCCTCTGGCTTGCTCATGCCCGCAGTGTCGGTCTTGCCGGTGGCGAGCCGCAGCCGTCGTTTGAGCTCTTCATTGTCGTAGTGGAGCTCGCGGTTTCTCGCCTGCGATTGTGCGAGCTTTTCCTCGGCATCGAGCTGGCCCTGCTCCGCGCTTTCGGCGTAGGCGATCAGGTCCTCCCGATCCCGCTGAAGGTCCTCGATCTCGAAGCGAAGGACCTCCAAATCGGCCTGATCTGCCGCAGACCCTGATTCAGTCTGCTCGGCGCGCCGTCGCTGGAGGGCGTCGATGCGGTCGAGGAGACGGGCGTGTTCCTCTTCTCTTAGACGTGCACGGATCTGTTGGATCGCGCCGGGCGGCCGGAAATGCGCACGGGCGCTCTGAGCGATCAGCGAAACAATCTCGTCCTCGACCTCGGCGTCGCCATCTCGGGGCAACCACAGCTGATGGTCGAAGCGATCCGCACCGGCGTAGAGACCGGGCCACCACAGGCGAACGGCTCCGTTATAGACGCCCAGTCCGTCGGGTAGATGTGTCGACAACGCCCACGTGGACTCGGGCGGAATAACCCAGATGTGGGCCATCCCCGCGAGACGACGTGCGATTCGTCTTGGAGAAACGATTGCCGTCCCACTCGACGGCTTCAGGGTGATCCCCACGATCGGAAGGTTGCGCTGGGGTTCGAGAAGCGTGCTGGAAACGAACCCTTCGACGCCTTCCCGAACGAGCTCGGACTCTTCGGCGGCCAACGGGATCGGGCCATCGAGGCAGTCGAATGTCCGGCTCTCTGCAAGCCGTCGGATAATCGACGGTGGGGCAGGTGGATCCGTGCGCAACACACGCACCTGTCGATCTATGCTCTCTCGACCGACTGAGATTGCGACTGTCGTCGTATCGAAGTCGGGGTCCTCGACGGCTTGCACCTCGACTACCCACCGGACCTTCTCGTCCCTGGTGTCCCGATGGGTAAGGCGCATCGTCCACGCCCACGCATTGCCGGCACCGAGATCGAGCTTCTCGGTCCTGATGCTCGCCCTCCGCTTGCCGACCTCCGTCAACTGGACTGGGTCGATGAAACCGGTCGGATCAGGGACATCCGCCCACGCTCCGACGAGTTCGGCGACGTCGACAAGCGACGCGGGAGCCCCAGAGGAGCGGTCCTGGATGTGAAGAGTGGTCGCGAAGTCGACGATCACGGCGCGATCGTATTCGGAACACCGGACAGATCGCAGCACACGGATGTGATCCCTTGGGCCGAGACGCGCCGTTCGACGCGCGTCCAAGCGTCGTCGGATCGAGGCGAGGCGGACAAGGTGCAACTCTGATGCGACTCCGATCCCACGTGCCTAAGGAAACGCGCTTCAGAATGAGTTCCGATGCCGCCCGCGTCCGTTTCGCGTGACGGCGAGGGATGGCTCCAAATCGCTCACTCTCGCGGCCGGTCAGCGCATCTGCACCGGAGGTGCGTCTCGTATGAATCGTCCGCCATCTGCGCGGGCGGCGCGGACATCGACGCCCGGGTGGCCGCCATCGCTCCGCCCGCCGGCGTCCGGCAGACTGCTGCGAACCGCACCCTCCAGCCAGGAGCAGGCAGCACATGAGCGAGACCACCGGCGACGCGCCCGCGGGGTTCAGCAAGGAGGCCGGCTCCTACGACGCCGCCGTGCGCCACAACATCGCCGGCTCCGAGCGCCTGGTGATGTCGCTGCCCGCCGGCGACTACCGGCGCGTGCTCGATGTGGGCTGCGGCACCGGCTTCACCACCGAGGCCATGCTGCGCCGCTTCCCGGCCACGCATCTCGTCGGGGTGGACCCCGCCGCCGGCATGCTCGATGTCTTCGCCGGCAAGTGCGCCGAACATCCGGGAGTCGAGTTCGACCTGCGCGCCGAGGACGTCCTGGCGATGGACGTGCCCGACGGTTCGTTCGATGCCGTCATCAGCGCCATGGCCCTGCACTGGTTCCCCGACAAGCCCGGCGCCATCGCCCGCATGGCCCGCGCCCTGCGCCCCGGCGGCGTCATGGGCATCCTGACGGCCGGTCGCGGCGGCGAGGACGCGTGGCGTCAACTGCTGGTGGACGTGGGTGCATCCGAGGACTGGACCGGCTGGTTCGTCACCAACCAGCGCGACGTCGACGAGATCGACGCGGACATGCGTGCCGCCGGGCTCGAACCGCTGGACATCTGGATGGAGCGCCGCCGGCGCCACACCCCGCCCGACGCCTTCATGGCCCGCACCCGCTCGGTTGCCGCCCACCTTCTGGGCAATCCGCCCGGCGGGCAGAGCGAACTGGACCAGCGCATCGAGGCCGCGCTGCACGAGCGCTCCGGCCCCGATGGGTTCGTCTACGACTACTGCAAGCTCTTCGCGGTGGCGCGCAAGCCGACGGCATGACCACGGGCGGCTCCGCGGAACCCCTAGATCGCAGCGCGATCCCCGCGACCTCGCTCGGCATCGACCTGAGCGCCCAGCCGGTGAAGACGTGGGCCTGTGTGGTCACCTGGTCCGGTGCCGGGGCGCTCACCGCCGTCGATCTGCATTCGCGCATGACGGACGCGGCGCTGATCGACCTGATGACCGCAGACGTCCCGGTGGGCATCGACGCGCCCTTCGGATGGCCGCAGGCGTTCACCACGGCGCTGGCCGCCTACGACTCGCAGGGCGCCTGGGTGGACGGCCAAGACGTCGCCGACGAGGCGGGATGGTCCCGCGACCTGCGGCTGCGCGGTACGGACAGCGACGTTCAGTCCCTTCTGGGACTCACGCCGCTGTCGGCGTCGTCGAGCAATCTCGCGGTGTGTGCGTTCCGGGCCGCCGGGCTGCTCGCACGGTGGGGCCGGATCGGTGGCCGCCCCCTCGACCGCACCGACATGCGGACCGGCGTCTACGAGGTGTATCCCGCCGCGGCACTGGCCTGCTGGGGTTTGCCCTTTCGCGGCTACAAGAAGCCCAGGGACGGCCGCGCTGTCCGCGAGGTGATCCTCGATCGCATCTTCGACGCCATCGGCGCCACGGATGCCTGCGCCGAGGTGTCGCCGGAGCGCGAGCAGATGCTCGCCGGGGACCACGCCCTCGACGCGTTCGTGTCGGCGCTGGTCGCGCGCCTGGCGGCCCTCGGTCGAACGCGCACGCCCACGGAGCAGCAGGCGGACGCGGCCCGACGCGAGGGGTGGATCCACGTCCCCAGCGGTGACCTGTCCGACCTGGCGGTCGCCCTCGGCCGCTGAGCCGCACCGGGGACGGGTTCGAGGCCGGCCGCTCACGCCCGCGGCAGTCGCACCACAGACCGTCCGGCCTTCGAGAGCACCCACACGTGGCGGTTGGTGATCGCCATGGCGTCCGACAGCCTCACGCCGGCGCGTGCCTCGCCTCGCACTCGGGCGCTCACCGGGTGCAGGTTCACCACCGTGCGCCCGTCGCGGCGCACCGCCCACAGTTGATCGTCGCGTGCCGCCACCGCGCGCAGGCCGCGCTGCGTCCGCGTCACCTTCCCGCCGGCACTCACGCGCAGCAGGTCGCCCCGCCGGTCGAGCACCCACGCCCCGCGTAGGCCCGCCGCCACGCCGGCCGGCGGTCGCGCCAGGTGGACGGTTCCCACGAGCCGCCCGGTCGTGGGGTCTCTCCGCTCCAGCCGAGCTCGCCCGGCCGGGTCGGTCGCCGCCACCCACAGGGCGCGCCGGCCGCCGCCGATGTGCGTCACCGTCCCCGGGCTGAGCGTCGCGTCGACGGGTGCCTCGTCGCCGGCGCCGATCCCACGCAGGCCCTGCCCGGTGGGGCACACCGTCGCCTCGATCTCACACGCCGCGAGTGCCCAGGTCCTCGCGCCCGCGCCCTCGCCGGCGGCCGCCAGCACCGGCGCCGCGCCGGCGTCCTCCACGCGCCGCCCGCGCCGGTCCGCCGCGCCGGCGTTCACTCGCGTGAGCGCGCCTACCGCCCCGTCCGCCAGCCACGCCGCGCGTCCGTCACCCACCAAGCGCTCGCCGGCGGCAAGGGCCGTGGCGCGCGGCACGGCGTGCCCGTTGTGGTCGTCGCGCGCGGTGATCCGGCCCGCGCCGGCCAGCCAGAGCCGATCGCCGTCGGCGGCCATCGCGTCGGCGCGCACAGGGAGGCGGTGTGCATCCAGGCGCGTGGTGATCGGCCGCCCGTCGATCGACGTCCCCAGCTCGGCCAGCACCGACAGCACCGCCTCGCGCTGGAACGCCGCCAGCGCCATCGCCCCGGCCCCGTTCAGGTGCACCCGGTCCGGCGTGAACCACCCACCATGGCCGGCGCTGTGTGCATTCCAGTCGGCCACGCGCACCAGCGGCTGATCTCCGCGCCGCGCCGCCCGCTGCGCCACCTGGCGGATGAGCACGTTGGTGCGCGCGTAGTGCCCGTGCGCCTCGCGCAGCGTGGTCCACACCACCGCCCGCACCCCGGCCCGCCGGAAGGCGGCCATCGCCGCGCCGGCGTCGTAGTGCTCGGCGAAGTCGTTGTAGCCCACATGTACTACCACCACGTCGCCCATGCGCGGCCCGAGGCCCTGTGCCAGCGCCACCGCCGACGGCGGCTGGCCACCCAGGCATCCCGGGCGGCTGAGCGCCCGGCACGAGCGTGCCTCCATCCGCAGCGCCAGCCCGCGCCCCAGCAGGCGCGGAGCCGAGGGGGTGAACGCGAACGACGCCTGCACCGAGTCGCCGATCACCGTCACCCGCGGCGCGGACTGCGCCGGCGCGGCCGCGAGGCCCAGCCCCAGGGCCGCGGCCACCAGGGCGCACACCAGGGCCAGGGCGGCGCGGATGGACATCGGCGACGCGGCAGTGCTCATCGCTTAGGCGTAACGCACGGTGATGGACGCCACCTTGTTGCGCTTCGTGGTGAACAGCGTCTCGGTGGTGCGCCCGCGCAGCTTGCCCGGCAGCCGGCACTCGAACGTGTTCTTGCCCACCACCGCCGGCGTGCACCGCGCCCGGGGGTACGCCTTGGTGAGCGCGGCGCGGGTGGAGCCCACGCGGATGCCCGACGAGGTGGCCTGCGGCCGGCGCAGCACCGTGATCTCCAGCACCTTCCCGGCCACGAAGTAGATCCCCACGCCGTGGCGCTTGATGTAGCGGTAGTTGAGCATGTTGCTGCCGCGCTCGGGCGTGCCCAGCACGCGCTTGACCTTGGTGGTGGTGTCGCCCAGCGACACGCCGGCCGCGCTCTTGCCCGGCACGATCTTCGCCTGCGCCACCACCGGCAGCGCCAGCGCCATCGCACCCACCAGCGCCGCCGACACCATCGTCCGCCTGTGTGCCCTCATCCTGCCCTCCGTCGTGTCACTGCCCGGTCGCCGTATCGGCGCCGGCCGTCGCGGTGTGGAGCGCCGCGGCCAGAGTCTCGCGGTACACCCGGATGCCGCGCTCGTTCATGTGTGCGCCGTCCACCAGCAGCCCCGGCGCACCCGAGTCGCCGTGCCAGTCGACCACCTGCACATTGGGATGCGTGTCCGGCGCCGCGCGCACCGCCTCGTTCACCGAGTCCTGCCACTGCAGTGGCACCCGCACCGTCAGCAGCAGCACCCGCGGGCGCGCCGCCAGATCGCCCAGCAGCGCGTCCAGGCGCGCCGGGTCGATGAAGGAGTTGTTGCCCAGGTGGATGACCGGCACGGTGTCATCGGGCATGCGGCGCAGATGACCGCGCACCACCGCGGCGCCCTGCTCGAAGGTGCGCCCGGCGGCCGCGTCGATCACCGCGTCTGCTCCGAACTGCGCGCGCAGGCCGTCGCCGGCGCCCAGCATCACCGAGTCGCCCACGAACAGCAGCGGGCGCTCCTCGCCCGCGGCCGCCGGATCGGGCGGGGTGGAGGGGTCGGGTTGGGCCGCCGACGCGCCGGCGGTGAGGCCCGGGATGCTGGTGGTCCCCGCCGGCACCAGGGCCACGGCCAGCACCAGCGCCGCCAGCGCCAACCCGGCGCCCGAGGCCGCCGCCACGCGGATGCGCCGCCGGCCCGCGGATCGGTCGCCGGCGCGCAGGGCGTCGCGCACGCCGGCGAAGCCATGCCGGCGGAACGGCACCTCGACGAAGCGGTAGCTCAGCACCGCCAGCGCCAGCATCAGCGCCACCTGCAGGGCGATGAGCACCGGGCCGTCCAGCGGCACGTCGTCGTTCGGCCGGGTGAGGGCGATGACCGGCCAGTGCCACAGGTAGATCGCGTAGCTGCGCAGCCCCAGCCACACCAGCGGCGCCCACGCGAACGCGCGGCCCACCGGCGAGGCGGTGTCGGCCGCCGCGGCGATAAGCAGGGCCGACCCGACGGCCACCAGCGCGAAGCCGCCGCGGTAGAGGCGCTCGTCCAGGTCGCCCAGCGTGAACATGGCCACCAGCACGCCGGCCAGGCCGACGACGCCCACCGCCTGCACCGCCCGCCGTGTGCCCGGCCCGGCGCCGCCCGCGCCGCGCACCGCCGCCGGCACCAGCGCCAGCGCCACGCCGGCCAGCAGCGCCACCGCGCGCGTGTCGGTGCCGTAGTAGATGCGCGACGGGTCGGTGTAGGGCGCCCACAGCACCCACGCCAGCACCGTCGAGCCCACGGCCGCCGCGGCCACCAGCGCCAGCAGCAGCCCACGTCGCCAGGCCGCGGCACCCAGCACCAGGGCCAGCACCAGCGGCCACACCAGGTAGAACTGCTCCTCGATCGCCAGCGACCACAGGTGCAGGAACACCGACGGCCGCCCGAACTGCTCGAAGTAGGGCACGTCGGCGAAGATGAAGTGCCAGTTGACCACGTAGGCCAACGCCGCCACCACCTGCCCGCGCAGGCGCGCCACCTCGCCGGTGTGCAGCACCAGCATCACCGCGAGCACCACGGCGATCATCACGAACACCGCCGGCAGCAGCCGCCGCGCGCGCCGCAGCCAGAACCGGCGCAGATCGACGCGGCCCGAGCGCTGGTGCTCTGCCAGCAGCAGCGACGTGATGAGGAAGCCGCTGATCACCAGGAACACGTCGACGCCCAGGTACCCGCCCGGCAGCCAGCCGGCGCCCAGGTGGTAGATCACCACCGCCGACACCGCCAGCGCCCGCAGACCGTCCACGCCGGGCATGTAGGCGATGCCGTGCGGGCGCACCGGAGGGCTCTGGCTCGTCACCGCGGCATCCTCTCAGCGCAGGGGGACGGTGGGAACGGGGCCGGCCGTGATGAGGATTCGTCGCCGCACCGCGCGATGCGTCATGATGCACGCGTGGGCGTCGCATTCTTCATCCTGTTGGGCATCGTGGTGCTGGTGGTCGTGGGCGGCGCGCTCATGGGACTGCTGGTGCAATTGGTGTGGTGGGCGCTGATCGGCGCGCTCATCGGCGCCTTGGCGCGGCTGATCCTTCCCGGGCAGCGGCCCATCGGGGTGATCGCCACGATCCTGGCCGGTATCGGAGGGGCGCTCTTGGGTGGCGTCATCGCCAACGCGCTCGACGTGGGTCGCATCCTCGAGTTCGTCATCGCCGTGCTGGTCGCCGCCGTGCTGGTGGCCGTGATCGGGCGCAACACGGAGCGCTCCGCCGGCTGAGCGATCCGCGGCGCCGGGCGTCCGGCGCCCGGCGCCGCCGCGTTTGGCGAAGGGCGCTCGCGGGCAATGGCTCCCGCAGGACGTTGCACCCGAACGGGAGGATCCCGTGAGACGACGCACATCCATGGCGCTTGCCCTGTCGCTTGCGACCGTCGCAGCCGGCGCACCCGCCGCCCTGGCGCACGGCGGCGACGGCGACCGTCGCGACCGCGACGACGGGGAGCGTACGTACAAGGTCTGGGCCCGCGTCACGGCCGATGCCACGCCCACCGCCGTGAGCCTGCGGGCGCTCGGCACCGACCGCGACATGCGCCGAGCATTGGACGGCGCACGCGACTTCACCGCCGCGATCAACGCCGACACCGACATCTGGTTGGTGGGCCGCGCCCGCCCGGACCGCGGCGAGGACGGTCGGCGCCACCGAAGCCGTGACGGCGACCGCCATCGGCACCGCGACCGCGACTGGAACAACCGGCGCCACCGGGCCGTGGAGGGCACCAGCGCCGATCTCACCGCCGGCGACCTGGTGAAGGTGAAGTTCCGCGCCCCGGCTGGGACCGCCGTCGCCGACCTGCCGGCCGCGGCGCGGATCGTCGACTTCGGGCCGATCCGGGCATGCCGCGGGGATGCGTCCATCCGCGTGGAGATGAAGCACGGCCGCTCGCGTGGCGAGCGCCACTGCTTCCCCCGCCGCGGCTTCGCCCTGCGCTAGCCGCAGCACACCCGGGCTGGGGCGTCGCGGCGGTGCCATCCGCGACGCCCGCCCCCCGGACTCCGGTCCGATGATTGCACCGGAGCCCCACGCTCAGCCCGACGGCGTCTCCACCCCGGCGTCGGTCCGGTGCAGGTCCACGCGGTTACGCCCCGCCTGCTTGGCCCGGTAGAGCGCCATATCCGCTCCGCGCATCAGCCCGGTGGCCCCCGCCGAGCGCGTGTCGCACACTCCGAACGACGCCGTCACCGTGCCCACGTCGTGGAACGGGACGTCCGCCACCGCCCGGCGCGCGCGCTCCGCCGCCTCGGCGGCCTGACGGTCATCGGCATCGGTGATGAGCCACGCGAACTCCTCGCCGCCCACTCGCGCCACCAGGTCCTGCTGACGCGCGATCGCCATGAGACGCTGCGCGAGCTCCTTGAGCACCAGGTCGCCCACCGCGTGGCCGTGCGTGTCGTTCACGGCCTTGAAGTGGTCGACGTCGATCACCACCACCGCCAGCGACGCGCCGGTGCGCCTGGCGCGCGCCAGCTCGCGCTCCATGCGGCGGTCGAATGCGCGCCGGTTCGCCAGGCCGGTGAGCGGATCGGTGGTGGCCTGCCGCGCCAGTGCCGCACGCGCCTGGGCGCTGGAGATGGCCGTGGCGGTGATGTCGGCGAAGAGCGCCAGGTCCTCCTCGGTCGCGGGTGGGAACGGCCGCGGTTCCGGGTGGGCCACCAGCAGGCCGCCCCAGAGCTGCTGGTCCACCCACACCGGCACGCCCACGGCGCTGCCCAAGACGTCGGCCCAGAAGCCCAGTGCCCGCGCGGCGTCCGGACCCAGGGCCGTGTAGTCGTCCACCCGCGCGGGTGACCCGTCGCGGGCGATCTGAGCGAACACGCCGCTGCCCTCGCGGGGGATGGGCCGGTGGATGGCCCCGTCGCCGGCGGCCTCCAGCCCGAAGTCGCCCACCGGCACGATCCGGTCCGGGTCGAACCGCACCACCACCGCACCCTCGGCACCCATCAGGCCGGCGGCCTCGCGCGCCACCAGCGAGAACACCCCGTCCGGGTCGGCCGCCGCCGCCGTGGCCACGCGGCGCAGCGCGGCCTGCTTGGCCGTGGCGGTGGCGAGGTCGCGCTGGCGCCGGTTGGCCTGACGGAACATCAGGGCCGTGAGGAGCACCAGGCTGCCGCCGCCGATGGCGATGGCGACCGGCGCGATCCAGTTGGTTCCGCGTGGAGGCGCGCTCACGGCCAGCGTCCACTCGATTCCGCCCGCGCGCACGATGCGCTGCGGGCCGTCCACGCCGGCCCCGACGCCGTCGTCTGGCG
>JBIQJW010000081.1:0-9246 GCA_044507145.1 Actinomycetota bacterium | reverse complement strand
CGGCGCTGCACGTGGTTGAGCCGGCGCACGGCCGCCTGAGAGATGCGCTGGTTGATCAGCAACTGGCGCCGGCTGAGCGTGAGCGGGGGCTCGACGCGCAGATCGGCGGTGAGTCGGGATGCGCGGGCGATCGCCCGGAAGCGCGCGTGGCTGGGCTTGTGCCGCCCGCGCTCGTCGATGAGGCCCGCCGGCCAATTTCGGTTGTCCTGCAGGTTGAACCAGATGACGGCGCGTATGCGGCCGGACCGAACGGCCGGCATCCCCATGATCTGGCGCAGATTCCGCGCCTGGACGGCCGGCGTGACGCGCACATTGCGGTACGGCGTGGCCGACGTGGTGTACCCAACCTCGGTGAGGTACACGGCGGTGCCGCGCCGGCGCGGAACGGCGTCGAGCGCCGTGAAGAGCTGTGGCAGGGTGCGCCAGGCGGGGAATGCGCGGGTGGCGGCACGCGGTGCCGCGGCGGGATAGACGTGCTGGGAATAGGCGTCGAAGCGCGCGCCGCTGCGGGCCAGGCGCTGCGCCCACAGGAGGGCCCCCGTCCCGCGCGCGTCGGTGGAACTGCGCGGCCCGCCGGCGCCGCCGATGATGATGGCGCTGCGGTTGTGGCGCTTGATCGCCGGATAGGCGGCGCGGGTGAGCGCGGCGTAGGTGGTGACCGCCACGCGCCGGCCGCCGGCGACCTGCGGCGACAGGAACGCAGCCAGGTTCGGCTCGTTCCACAGCTCGAAATGGCGCACGCGTGGCAGCGGCTGCGTCGCCCCCGGCGGGATGTGACGCCCGGTGTAACGCGCGGCCATGGCCTCCATGAACTGCCCGAAGTGAGCCGGCGCGGGTGCGTGCGGGTTCACCTCGGTGCCGGCGGGCACCCCGCGCCCGCCGGCGGCCCAGCCGGGCGCGCTGTACGTGACGACGATCGGCGTGATCCCCAGGCGCGCCATGCCGGCCAGCGCGGCGTCGAGGCGCTCCCAGCGGTAGGCGGGGTCGTCGGGGTCGGTGGGGCGGGCAGGGCGGGCGGGTGCGATCAGCGACCACAGCGCGTCGATGCGCGTGATCTTGGCGCCGGACTCGCGCAGCAGGCGCATGCGCGACGGCACCGACTCCACCGTGCCGGATGTGAGCCAGTCGTCCTGCACCCCCAGCACGGCGGCGTGGGCATCGACGGCCGCGACCGCCACGCCGGCGAGCATGCCGGCGGCGCAGGCCAATGCGAGGGAGCCGCGCCGCAGCGCCGGCGCGTTCGTACGAGCGGTGTGTGCCATCGCTGAGGTGTAGCCAACCCACCTCCGCGCGGTCCGCAGCGCTGTGGTCCCTCTCACCGACCACGGTGGGCCGCGTCGGCGCCTCGGCGGCCGTTGGGTCGCCCGACCTCCTCGCCCGCGGGGTCCGCGCGCCGTCGATGTGCCCTATGGTGGTTGCTCGACCGGCGGACGCCGGTCACGAGGTCCGCTTCCTTGGGTCCCGCCGTGCCGGCGGTTCGGGCGAGCACGCCTCCCCCACCCGCCGCGCCGGTCCGGCGCAGGCTCACCCATGGAGTCCTCATGACGCAGTCCTTCGCCGACCTCGGCGTATCCCAGGCCGTGCAGAACGCGCTCGGTGCCGCCGGGGTCACCGCCCCGTTCGCCATCCAGTCCAAGGTGATCGGCGACGTGCTCGCCGGCCGGGATGTCCTGGCCAAGTCGCCGACCGGATCGGGGAAGACGCTGGCGTTCATGGTGCCGGTGATCGACCGCATCGCCGCCGAGGCGCGCCGCCCCGCGGCGCTGGTGCTGGCACCCACGCGAGAACTCGCCACGCAGATCGTGGAGGCCACCTACCCGATCGCCCACGCGCGGGCGCTGAAGATCACGGCCGTCTACGGCGGCGTGGGCCTTGAGCGCCAGGGCCGCGAGGCCGCGAGATCCCACATCGTCGTGGCCACCCCGGGCCGCCTTGAGGATCTCCTGGGCCGGAGGGCGTTCACGCTCGATCACATCCGGATCCTGGTGCTGGACGAGGCGGATCGGATGCTGGACATGGGCTTCCGCCCCGCCGTGGACCGCATCGTGGGCCGGTGCCCGGCCGACCGTCAGACGCTGTTCTTCTCAGCCACGCTGGACGGCGAGGCCGGCCGGATCGCCTCGCGCTACACGCAGGATGCGGTCAGCCATGAGCATGTGCCGCCGCCGCGCCGGGGGCCGGCGATCCAGCACCGCTTCGTGCGCGTGGAGCGCGAAGGGCGCCTGGAGATGCTGGCGTCAGAGCTGGTCGGACGCGATCTCACGATCGTGTTCGTGCGCACCAAGCACGGCGCCGACCGGCTGGTGCGTCACCTCAAGCGGCACGACATCGTCGCCGCCGCGATGCACGGCGACAAGTCGCAGCGCCAGCGCGAGCGGGCCCTGGCCGCGTTCGAGACCGGTGAGGTCACCACCCTGGTGGCGACCGACGTCGCCGCGCGCGGGATCCACGTCGACAACGTCGCCAAGGTGGTCAACTTCGATCCGCCCGGCCAGTCGGAGGACTACGTGCACCGGGTGGGGCGCACCGGCCGCGCCGGTGAGCGCGGTGTCGCGGTCACCTTCGTCGGCACCGAGCACCTGTCCGATGTCCGGGCCATGGCCCGGACGCTGGGACTCGACGGACAGCTTGCGAAGGCCACCGTGGACGACCCGCCCGAGCCCGCGCCCGCGCGCCGCGCGGAGGCCGGTGCACGCCGGCGCCGGCCGCGGCGCGGCGGCCCCTCGCGCGGCGCGACGAATTCGGTCCGCTCGTAGAACCCTTAGACGGGGCGGGCGTCCGCCGCGGCCGGCGCAGGGCGAGCGGTCCCGACGGCCTCCTCCTCGCGCGCGATACCGTACCGCAGGGCCGTGTAGACCACCAGGCTCACGGCCAGGCCCGCCACCGCGGTGAGCTGCGAGTCGTAGAAGTTGAAGACCTGCGTGATGAGGATGTTGATCAGCACGGCGCGGCGGAACCACCGGTAGGCGCTCAGGCGCGATGAACGCAGGCGGACCATGCCGATGATGATCATCACGGCCGCCACCAGCGCCGATCCCACCTGCAGGACCGCGCCGGCGCCGCCGTTATCGGGGCCCACGTCGAACCGGTCGGCCACCAGGATGATGCTGCTGCCCACGGTGGACAGGGCGATGAACGCGAACAGGACGATCACGGCGACCATGAAGCGCCGACCGCTCACCAGGCGCCGGTAGCGTTCCTCCACCGCGCGCATGATCCGCACGGCACGGCCCGGCCGCCGCTCCGCCAGGGTCCCGGCGGCGGTCAGACGCCGGCGCAGTGCACCGACCAGCGGGTCGTCCTGGTCGGCGTGATCGAGCATCGCCAGCGCGCGCCGGCGCGTACCGACCGCGTGCGGATCGCCGATGCCCTGGGCCGCGATGGCCAGCGCGTTCGCCAGCGACGACCCGGGTCCGTGGTGGATCAGGCGACGCAGTGCGGCCAGCACCAGCGCCAGCACCACGAAGGTGACGTAGATGATGGCCATGGCCGGTTGGTAGAAGTAGTCGACGTCGGCCGTGACGAACTTGCCCACCTCGTCGATGAAGAGCCCGAAGCCGATGCCGGCCGCGAGCGCCCCGACGTACAGGGTCGGCGGGTCCAGGCGCACCAGCAGGACCAGTACCCCGACCAGCATGAGCAGGCCGCCCCACAGCACGTGCGCGATGTGCAGGCCGCCGCTGCCGAGCTGTGGGTAGCCGGTCGCCGCGAGGAAGACGCGCACCACGATGACCGTGGTGATCGCGGCGATGAGCAGCAGCTCCATCAGGTCGTCGCCATCGGCGCGCCAGATGCCGCGCAGGTAGCGCACCAGGGTGGTCCCGGCGCCGGGTGAAGCGGGGGGATGCTCGCTCACCGCATCAGTATCGTCGCCGCCCCCGACGGCTCGAGCTCAGCGCGCCGGGATCTGGAGCCGGTGGGTGGCCGCGATCGCGGCCACCTGGCCGGCGGCGACGCCCGCCTCGGTCGCGATGCGCGGCCACGCGGCGACCGCGTCGCGCACCTGGGCGATGATGGCGTCCGCGCGGCCGGCCACGAGAGACGCCGATCGCGCCGCCGCGCGAAGGTCGTCCAGGGTGAACCCATCCCGGCGGCCGGCGATCGACATCTGGTGCCGGCGCGTCCAGATCCCGTCGGGGTTGTAGGCGTAGGTGAGGTCGTAGGCCGGCGACAGCGACCACTCCCCGCGTGGGTCCATCAGGAACGCGATGTTCTTGACGTGGTCGTCCTGGTTGCGGGCGATCACGTTGAACACCATGCGCCGGTACTGCTCCTCGGATGCCGTGCCCGGTAGCCCCAGGCCGCGGATGGCGGCGAACGCCTGCTCGTAGGCGTGCGCCAAGGGATCGTTGTAGTCCAGGTGGGCCAGCGCGCCGAGGGTCTGCATGTGCCGCTTTCCCCCCTCGTCGGTGCGGTCGAAGCGGCGCACCATGAAGTGACGGCGCCCACCCTCGGTGAGGAGACGCGTCGGCGGCATCGCGATCCCGGCGGCGCGCGCCATCTGCGAATAGGCGTACTCGACGGCGCAGAATCCGAGGGGGTCGGCCAGGGTCTCCTTGTCGCGATTACCGCGCACGCCGTCGAACTTGAGCAACCAGTGCTCGAACCCCGGGGGTGCGCCGGCCTGTCCCGATCGCACCTCGCCGGTATCGGGGTTCCAGACGATGACGGCCTTGGCGCGTGCGCCGCCGGCCGAGGTGCCCACGCGCAGGATCTCCGCCATGGCCTGACGCCGGTCGGCTCCGGCGAACGATGCGGACAGACCGGTGCGGTCGTCCAGCACCTCCGAGGCCAGATCCACGAGGGCGTCCAGATGGAGCCGTTCCGCCCGCCCGGCGCGCGGGCCCAGCGCCGGCGTGAACTCCAGCGCGCCCATTCCCCGCTCACCGATGTAACAGAGGCGCTCCAGCGCGGTGAACTCGGACCCTCTGCGGCCCTGATCCGCCAGCCACGCGTCGATGAGGCTCCGGCCGAAGCGATCGGGCAGCGAGTCGGCAAGGAGCCCCGGCAGGCCGCGGAACGCGGGTCGCGGCAGTCCGGGAAAGCGGTAGACCCGCCGCGCGACCACCGGCATCACCAGCGGGGAGAGCTCGATGCCGGCACGCGCGAACGCCGGGTCGTACTCGAACGACACCACGTCGTCCCCGTCGGCCAGCGCTGCCGCGCCGATGACGCGGCCCCACAGCCGTACCTGCGCGACGGTGGTCACCGGGGAGCCTCATCGCCCCACGTCCAGCCGTCGCCCGCTCCCGGGTCGGGCGTCTTCCCTCCCGCGGGCCGGCGGCCGGATGCGCGCCGCCGCCGCCGGCCCGCCAGCTTCATCTGCTCGATGGGACTCGGTGCGGGCTCGGGGATGGCGGCGTCAAGGCCGTCCAGGAGATCCAGGGCCCGCAGCACGCGCACGAGGTTCGTCAGGGTCGCACCGTCGCCGTTCTCCAGCCGGCGCAACGTGTTGAGCCCCACCGACGCCGTTTGCGCCAGGTGGGCCTGGGTCCAGTCGCGCTCCAGGCGGGTGCGGGCGATCCGCGTCCCCAACTCCGCGAGCAGGGCGGCATCGGAGGCGCCGGCGCTGAGCCTCACGACCACCCGGTTTTAGGCGCTTCGCCGCCAGAATGGCGTTCTTTCACCCACATACGGGCTCTACCGTATCAGAGTTCGCCCATCGTTGGCACCCATCATTGGTTGATTAAAGCGGTATACCCACATATTCGACCATATCTGGGCGCTCGATAGGGGCGGGTCGCGCGTCAGCTCGGCGTCAGCGCGGCCGGCGAAGCCCCCGTCGCGGCCCGGTGGCGCCGTCCACGCCCAGGTCGGCGGCCATCTGCGCCTCCATCGCCTCCATGATCCAGGCGATCCGCTCCTCGTTGCGGTCGGCATCGTGGGCCCCCAGCGCCTCCTGGCTCAGCACTGCGGTCGCCGCGGTACGCAGCACCTCTCCGGCCTCATCTTCGCGCTGGTCGGCAAGCGCGTCGAGCGCACGCCAGATCATGCGGTCCTGCATCTCGAAGGCGGCCAGATGCAGGGCGCGGTACATCCACGCACGCCCGGAGGCGCCGTCGGTGGCGGCGATGAGGGCGTCCGTGGTCTCGCGCACCACCCCGGCCCCCGGGGAGACGTGGTCGGGGTCGGCACCCAGCCTACGGATGGCCTCCTCCAGGATCAGCGCACCCCGACGGGCCTGCTCGGCGTACTCGATGAGCTTTGGATGGAGTTCCTCGGGCGCGTCGGCCCGGACGAGGTCGTAGAGCCGGCGCCCTTCGCGTTCGGCCTGGAGCATCTCGCTCAGCAGGTCGAGGAGTCCCTGATCGATGTCGTCCATGCGGCCGACCATACCCACTCGCCCGAGGGCGGGCCACCCGTCCCGGTAGCCTCCGACCATGCGCGTGGGCCGCAGCCAGACCGGACACGGCGTCGACGTGCCCGCACCGCTCACCCTTTCCGAGCGCGAGGCGAGACTGGTCCGTCACGGCGCGCACGTGGCCGTCGGGTCCACACCCTCGTCCGAGGCCGCCGGCGCCATCTGCACGGTCACGTTCCTGGACGGGCGCGTGTTCACGGGACGGGGGAGCGACCTCGATGCCGCTCGTGCGGAGGCCCTCGCTCAGGCGGAGGATGCGCTCGGCCTGCTGGCGCCGCAGACGCCGGACGCGGCCGACGTACCGACCGCGGTGCGGGTGCGCCGCGCCGCACCGTGGGTGGCCGCATGCCTGGCGGCCGCCGTCGGCGCGCTGTTCGCCTACGGGCACATCCCGGCCGCGCCGGGACCCGGCCCCGACCTCGACTGCGCCGACATCGGGCACCAGGTCCGCGTCGGCGCAACGGATCCGCATGGGCTCGACCGCGATCGCGACGGCATCGGCTGTGAGGCCGACGGCCGTCCGCTGAGTCTTCTGGCCCTCGGGCTTGTCGCGGTGGCCGGCGGCGCCGGCGTCGGCGCGATCCGCGGCTACACGCGCACCGGGCCGTGAACGCCGCCCGGCACGCCGCGGCGCCGGCGCGCTAACTCAGTACCACCTCGCCGCGGTCGGTCTCGATGCCGACGGCGCGGATCCCGATCGGGCCACCGGCGTGCCGCACCGGGAGGCCGTGGTCGCCCAGCCACGCCTCCAGCATCTGCTCCGGCTCCCCCACCTCGACGAAGCTGTACCCGCCGGGCGTGGCGGCATGGCCGGCCTGCTCGAGCCGTTCGGTCCACGTCGCGAGGTGCTGCGCCGGGTCCCCGGGATGCTCCAAGAAGAACGGTAGCGGGAAGCGCGGCATGCCCGCGGAGCGGAAGGCGATGCGCGTCCCGTCGGCGGCCTGCCCCTCACCCGCCTGGATCGGGAGTCCCCGCCGGGCCGCGGTGTCGTCCAGGTCGGCCACGCCGAGCGCCCACCAGATGGGGCGGTCGCGCCCGTTCAGCGTCTGGGCCAGCCACGCTCCGTCGGGCTTACTGGTGTCGCCGACGCCCAGGAGTTCCAGGAAGAGCGGCGGCTTGAGGGGCACGAACATGTTCGTGGTGCCGCCGAGGTGTAGGCCGCCGGGGATGGCGTTGAGGCCGTGCTCATCGCGCAGGCGCGCGGCGGCGACGTCGATGTCGACGACGCCGTAGATCACATGGTCGATGTAGAGGCCCTCGCCGGACATATCCGTCTCCTCGTCGGGGTGTGGCTCACACCTTCACCCATCGCGCCCGGGCGCGCAGGGATCGGACGGGGCGCCGGACCCGGACCCGCACCGTCCCGGCTGACCATCGTGATATGAATCTCTTATGTCTTCGATAATCCGTCGTTCGTGAAAGGCCCGCCATTGCCCCGTCAGATCCATCTCGGCGGCTTCCAGATCGCCTCGCACGTCACGCACTCTCACGCCGCATGGCGCCACCGGGGTCCGACACCGGCTTCCTGCGTGCCGACTACTGGAAGCGCGTGGGCCGCACGCTCGAGCGCGGGCGCTTCGACTTCGTCTTCTTCGCCGACCTGCTGGCCGTCCCCACGAACTTCGGCGGGGACGAGCGTGAGGCCCTGCGGCGCGGCACGCAGGCCAGCGCGACGCTCGATCCCGCATTGGTCGCGGCGACGATCGCGTCGGTCACCGACCACCTCGGCGTCGCGATCACCAAGAGCACGACGTACTTCCACCCGTTCGAGCTGGCCCGGATCTTCGCCAGCCTCGATCACCTCAGCGCCGGCCGGGCGGCGTGGAACATCGTCACGTCCCTCAGCAGCGCCGAGGCGCGCAACTTCGGCTTCGACCAGGGGCTGGAGCACGATCTGCGCTACGACCGCGCCCAGGAGTTCGTGGAGGCGGCCGTCGCACTCTGGGAGAGCTGGGATGAGGACGCGCTGGTGCTCGACAAGGAGAGCGGCGTCTTCGCGGATCCCGACAAGGTCCACGCCACCAACCACGACGGCCGCTTCTACCGCACCCGCGGCCCCCTGCCGACCCCGCGCTCGCCGCAGGGTCGCCCGGTGCTGATCCAGGCGGGGTCCTCGGGCAAGGGCAAGGATTTCGCCGCCCGTTGGGCCGATGCCATCTTCGAGATCGACCCGACCCCCGAGGGGCGCCGCGCCTACTACGACGACATCAAGAGCCGGGCGGACGCCGCCGGACGCAATCCGGACGACATCAAGATCTTCCCGTCGTTCATCCCGTTCGTGGGCGAGACGCGCGCGATCGCCGCGGAGAAGCAGGCGTTCCACAACGAACTGGCCGACCCGATCTCCGGGCTGATGACGCTGTCGGTGCACACCGACCACGACTTCTCGGCCTACGACCTCGACTCGCCGGTGGAGCACGTGGAGGTGTCGGGAACCCGGGGCCTGTTCGAGGTCGCACGCCGGCTGAGCGAGCGCGACAACCTGACGCTGCGTGACATCGGGAAGCTCTACGCCCAAGGGGTGCTGCTGCCCCAGTTCGTGGGCACGGCCGCCGACATCGCCGATCAGATCGAGGCGAGCTTCAACGGCGGCGAGGCCGACGGCTTCATCCTGTCCACCGGCCAGAGCCCGGGTGGGTTCGACGACTTCGTGGACCAGGTGGTGCCGGAGCTGCAGCGACGGGGCCTGTACCGGCGCGAGTACACCGGCGCCACGCTGCGCGAGAACCTGGGGATCGGCTCCGGGCATGCGGCGCGCGAAGCGGTGGCCGCCGGGGTCTGAGCGCGGCGGGTCACGGCCGGCGGGTGCATCGCGGGCGGACACCCCACCGCGATGCACCCACCGCCGGTGGATGGCGCCCCGGCGGTGTGCCCCGCCCCGGGGC
>JBIQJW010000316.1:0-1542 GCA_044507145.1 Actinomycetota bacterium | reverse complement strand
GCGCCGAAGGCCCCCGCACAGGCGCTGCTGGCGGCGCTGGCGGGCCACCCCGGCGCCGACGCCGGCGTGGCCCGCGCCGCGGCCGCCATCTCCGACGCCGTGGGCGCGCAGTCCATGGCGGCGCCCGCTCCCGCGCCGGCACCGGCCACCGCTCCCGCGCAGGCGGGCGCGTACCTGCAACTGCCCCTTCCCGGCGGTGGGACGGCGGAGGTGCGCGTGGACCCCGACGCCGGTACGGCATCCGGGGCGCCGGAGGGGGGCACCCGCACGGTGGCGTTCCTCCTGGATCTCTCGGCCCTGGGCCCCGTGATGATCACGGCCAGCGTCGGCCCGGCCGGCATCGAGGCTGCGGTGCGGGCGACCGGCGACGCCGCCCGCGCCCATCTCGCGGCCGAGGCCCCCGATCTGGCGCGGGCCCTGGGGGACGGTGGGACCCCGGCGCGGGTGCGCGTGGATGCGGCGGACCGCGCGATGCCCGAGCGGCTGGTCGCACCACCACCGGCGAGCGGACTGGACCGGCGCGCGTGAGCGGCGACACCCCACGCGACCGGCAGACCGCCGTCGCCCTGAGCTATCGCCACGGCACCGACGGGGCACCCCGCGTGAGGGCGGCGGGCCACGGCGACGTGGCCGAGCGCATCCTGGAGATCGCACGCCGCGAGGGGATCCCGCTGCGCGCCGACCCGGACCTGGCACAGGCCCTGGCGGTGCTGGACCTGGACGAGCTGGTGCCACCGGAGCTGTACCGGGTGATCGCCGAGGTGATGGCGTGGGCGTACCGCGCCAACGGGCGGTATCTCCTGGATGCCGGCGACGCGGACGACGATGCGCCGGGGGCGGGCACACGGTAGCGTTGCCGGATGGCGGCGACGACGGTGTCCCTGCTGGACCTCGCCCGCGACCCGGGGGCGGTGGCACGCGGCCTCACCACGTGGCAGCGCGGCGACACCGACGAGGCGGCCGCCCAGACCTTGGCCGCGTCGGCCGGACGGCTCCACTCGCGCGACTACACGCTGTGGATCTGGAGCGGCCGCTCGGTCGATGATGATCCGGCGTGGGTGCTGCCCATCACGGCGGCCGACACCGCGGCGTTCGCGCCGCGCGGCCCCGCCCGCGTGCTGCTGCGGTGCCTGGACGCGGCGGTCTTCTATGGGGGCGCCGACCCGCTGTCGGTGCGGTTCGTCGACTGGCGCGGGTTCACGGGCCTGATCGCGCCGGACATGGATGCAGAGGTGGCGGCGTACGCGGTGGACGAGTTGCATCCGTCTCCGTCGCGCGCCGCGGTCACCCCGCTCCCGCCAGACCGGCGCGTGACCGGCGACCCGATCGAACTCACGCACGTCCCGGACGCCGGCGGCGAGGGGATCCAGGCGCTCGCGCATGAGCTGTCCGTGCATCCGCTGCGGGTGGCGCTCACCCTCATCGGCCACGGGCAGCTCGCCGACGAGCCGGACTACCCGGCCGAGCTGGTCAGCGCGCTGCGCGAATGGGGCTGTGTGGGCGAACCGCCCGAGGTCGAGCCCGCCGAACCGAACCTGGAGA
>JBIQJW010000315.1:0-1559 GCA_044507145.1 Actinomycetota bacterium | reverse complement strand
CCCGCTCCACGCCGGCGCGGTTGTACCAACTGCGGTCGAAGATCACGACCTCGCCCGCCGCGGGCAGGTGCGGGATGTAGCGCTGCACGTACATCTGGGAGCGCTCGCGCTCGGTCGGCGCCGGCAGCGCCACCACCCGGAACACGCGCGGGTTCACGCGCTCGGTGATCCGTTTGATGCTGCCGCCCTTGCCCGCCGTGTCGCGCCCCTCGAACACCACGCACACCTTGGCGCCGGCCTTGCGCACCCACTCCTGCATCGCCACCAGCTCGATCTGGAGGTCGCGCAGGGCGGCCTCGTAGGCCGCGCGCTTCATGCGGGCCGGTGCCTGCCCGGGGGCCTCGCCCGACGGTTCGGCCGTGCGCTTTGCGGCGTTCTTCCCCTTCGTCTTCTTCTTGCTCATGACCCCTCCTGGGGGCGGGATGGCACATCGGGCCGCCCGGCGGCCCGCAGGCGGATCCACTTGTGGGCCTCGATCACCACGGGGCAGGCGAGCGCCAGGCCGATGCACGCGAGCCACTGTCCGCCGGTGAGCGGCATGGTCTGGAGGCCGCGCTGAAGGAAGCCCAATTCGGTGGCGAGGACCACGATCCCCACCGGGATCGCCAGCGTGCGCAACGCCGGCAGCAGCGGGGACGAGAGGGCGGGCGCCCCGTCGCGGCGGCACACCAACCCGTTGCCCACGGCGCCGAGCCCAAGCACCACGAACGTCATCGTCATGGCCGCGCTGGGAGCATCGGTGGAAAGGTCGTCGGGGCCGGCCACCAGCGGCACCAGCGCGGCGCCGAACAGCACGGCGCCGTACAGCAGCCACGAGGCCATGGCGCGCGGGTTGGTGATGGTGACCGACCGGTCGCGCGGGGGCCGGCGCATCACGTGGGGGTCCCCCGGGTCCTGGGCGATCGCCATCACCGAGAAGATCACGATGAAGAAGCTCACGAACAGCACCATCAGCGGCGTGAGGGCCACGCCATCGTTGATGTTGAAGATCGTGGCGGTGAGGAACAGCAGCACCAGCGCCAGGAGCTGCGTCATCTGGAAGCGCACGAACGAGGTGATGCGGCCGTAGATGTTCCGGCCGATCTCGACGGCGTGCACCAGGGTGCCGAAGTCGTCGTCGGTCAGGATCATGCGCGCGGCCTGTTTGGTCACCTCGCTGCCGCTGCCCATCGCCACGCCGATGTCGGCCTGTTTGAGTGCGGCGGCGTCGTTCACGGCGTCGCCGGTCATGGCCACCACCGCGCCCTGTTCCTGCATCACGCGGGCCAGGCGCAGCTTGTCCTGCGGGGTCACCCGCCCGAAGACGTGGAGTCCAGGGAGGGCCGCCGCCAGCTCCTCGTCGCTCATCGCCTGCAGTTCGGCGCCCGAGATGGCGCCTGCACCCAGGCCGAGATCCTGGCCGATCGCCCGCGCGGTGACCGCGTGGTCGCCGGTGATCATGCGCACGTCGATGCCGGCCCGCAGCGCGGTGGTCACCGCGGCCTTCGCCTGCGGACGCAGCGGGTCGATGATGCCCACCATGCTCACGAAGGTGAGGTCGCGCACCAGCGACATGGGGT
>JBIQJW010000314.1:0-1563 GCA_044507145.1 Actinomycetota bacterium | reverse complement strand
TGAAGGACAAGCTCAACCAGGACGCCTTCGCGCTCTCGGGTGGTCAGCAGCAGCGACTGTGCATCGCGCGCGCCATCGCCGTGGAGCCCGAGGTGATCCTCATGGATGAGCCCTGCTCCGCGCTGGACCCGATCTCGACGCTGGCCATCGAGG
The DNA here is from genome assembly GCA_044507145.1 of Actinomycetota bacterium. Lineage (GTDB taxonomy): Bacteria > Actinomycetota > Thermoleophilia > Miltoncostaeales > Miltoncostaeaceae > JAVJSF01. The sequence continues at coordinate 1,410 of JBIQJW010000314.1, read as the reverse complement.
ACCTGATGAACCAGTTGGTCACCGACTACACGATCGTGATCGTCACCCACAACATGCAGCAGGCCGCCCGCGTCTCGCACCGCACCGCGTTCTTCACGGTGGATGGGTTGGACAAGGGCGAGCGGTACGGCGTGCTGGCCGAGTACGACGAGACGCCGACGATCTTCCGCGCGCCCGCCGACAAGCGCACGCAGGACTACATCACCGGCCGCTTCGGCTGAACGCCGCACTGGTCACCGGCCCCGGCCGGTGACAGGATCGCGGCATGCACACCTTGCGGATCACTCACCGGCCCGCCCGTGCGGCGGGCCTGGCGCTGGTCGCCGGCCTTGCCGGCGCCGGGCTGTGGTTGGCCCCCTCGGCGCCCGCTGCCGGCGCCTCCGGCCCGTGGACCATCGCCGACAACGGCGCGAACGGCATCACCAACGTCGCCGGCTTCCGGCTCGCGGCCGCCGCCCGCCCGCACGGCGACGGCCCGCTGCTGCGGGCCCTCATCCGGAAGTGGGGTGCGCCGACGGCCACGAAGGCCTTCGGTCGCATCGGGTGCCGCGTCACGTGGACCCACCCGCGCATCCAGGCCACCGTCGCGAACTTCGGCGCGCTGCCGCACGGCGTCACCGCATGCCATCCCCGGTACGGGAAGCTGCAGGAGCTGCGCACCCTCGGGCCGCGGTGGCGCACCGCCCAGGGGCTGCGCGTGGGCCAGACGCGGGCGGCGCTGCGCGCCGTGTACCCGCGTGCGACGCCCGCCGTGGACGGCGATCCCGGTGTGCTGATGCTCACGCCTCAGCGCTACCCGTGCGTCGGGTGCGCCGGGCCCGAGGACCTCGCCGCGTCGCGGCGCGGTGCCGTGAACGCCGTGATCCCGAGCGCCAGGGTGCAGCGGTTCACGGTGTGGGTGGGCGCGGCCGGCGACTGACCGGCGTCGTATCCTGCCGGTTCGGTCAACGCGCGAGGGGATGACATGAGCGACGAGATCACGTTCGGGGCCGGCGACAAGGTGCGCCACCGCGACGCGCCCGACGACGCGCCCCTCGGCGTGGTGCTGGCATTCGCCGGGCAGACGCTGGACGGAAAGCCGATCTACCAGGTCGGCTACCGCAGCCCCACCGGGTCGGTGTCGAAGATGCGCTACCCCGGCGCGAACCTGGTGCTGGTGGAGCGCGCCGCCGAGGGCGGATAGCCCCACAAGCGACGGAGGCCCCGGGGCGCGATGCGCCCCGGGGCCTCCGTTCACCACGGTTGTGCGCGGGGTTACTTGCCCGCGACCGACTCCTTGTAGAGGCGGCGCAGCACGGTCGGCAGGATGCCGCCGTTGCGGATGTAGTTCAGCTCGGTGGGCCCGTCGATCCGCGCCAGGGCCTGGAACGAGCCGGTGGTGCCGTCCTCGCGCGTGTACTCGATGGTGAG
>JBIQJW010000313.1:0-1575 GCA_044507145.1 Actinomycetota bacterium | reverse complement strand
CGGAGCCCGCGGCCGGCGGCGAGGTGCCGTGGCTGCAGCCCTACCCGGACCGGCTGCTCGACGAGCTGCCCGCGGGCGACGCGGACGGGCCGGAGGGCGCCGCCCTCGCGCGGGAGACGATCGAGCTGGCGTACCTGGTCGCGGTGCAGCACCTCGCGCCGCGCCCGCGGGCCGTGCTGATCCTGCGGGACGTGCTCGGCTGGCCGGCGAAGGACGTCGCGGAACTCCTCGGCGACTCGGTCAACTCCGTGAACAGCGCGCTGCAGCGCGCCCGCGCCGGCATGCGGGAGCACCTGCCCGCCGAGCGGCAGGACTGGACCGGCGGCGAGGAGGACGCCGCGACCCGCGAGCTGGTGCGCCGCTTCACCGACGCCGCCGTGGCCGTGGACGTGACCGGGCTCGCCGCCCTGCTGCGCGAGGACGTCCGCTGCTCGATGCCGCCCACGCCGGGCCTGCGGATCGGCCGCGACGCGGTGGTGGACGACTGGATCGCGGACGGCTACGAGAGCATGTCGGGCCTGCGCGCCGTCCAGACCGCCGTGAACCGGCAGCCCGCCGTCGCCTTCTACCTGTGGCGGGAGCACGAGGGCGCGTACCTGCCGCTGACGATCGACGCCCTGCGCGTCACCGGCGGGGCGATCACCGAGATCATCATGTTCCACGGCGACCGGTTCCCGCGGCTCGGGCTGCCGGAGCGCCTGCCGGCGGACGGCGCGGAGTAGCCCCGGATGGAAGACGACATGACTGACACCGTCGTAGGCTCGACGACGAGCCGGGCCGGCTACCGCAGACTCGCCGCCGCAGGCGCGGTCGCCGTGCTCGCGGCGATGGCGGCCACCACCGTCGCGGCGGCGCTCGCCCAGGCCGCCGGCGTCGACTTCGAGATCCCCGATGGCGGCGAGTCGATCCCGTTGCCCGGGTTCGCCGTGGTGACCGGCTTCTTCTCGGCGGTGGGCGTCGCCATCGCCGCCGCGCTGCTCCGCTGGAGCGCCCGCCCCGCCACGCGGTTCTTGTGGACGGCGGTGCCGCTGACCGCGCTCTCGTTCGTCCCGCCCTTCCTCTCCGGGGCGGACGCCGCCACCATCGCGACCCTCCTGGGCCTGCACCTCGTCTCCGCAGCGGTGATGATCCCCACCCTGACCCGCGCCCTCCGCCCCCGAATCGGCTGACGAACCGCGATGCGACGGTGCGCGCGGGTGGTCGGAGTGTCGGTGCGGCGCGGCAGACTTGCGGGCGGGTCTTGGAGGGAGGCCAGGTGATCATCATTTCGGGAGCGCTGTACGTGGACGCCGGCGCTCGTGACGCTTATCTGGGCGGGTGCCGGGAGGTCGTCGAGCAGGCGCGGGCCGCGCCCGGATGCCTCGACTTCGCGTTGTCGGCCGATCTCGTCGAGCCCGATCGCATCAACGTGTACGAGCGGTGGGAGAGCGGTGAGGACGTCGAGCGGTTCCGGGGTGCGGGGCCGGAGCCGGAGCAGGCGGCGCAGATCCGGCGCGCCGAGGTGATGCGCTATTCCATCTCGGGGGTCGAGGCCCCTTAGCCGCGATGGCAGAGTTGAGGGGTGCGGGTTGGGAT
>JBIQJW010000312.1:0-1576 GCA_044507145.1 Actinomycetota bacterium | reverse complement strand
CTGGACGCGTTCGTCGCCCGTGTGATGCACCTGCCCAGCGTCCGCCTGCGCGCGCTGGCGGTGGCCGGCGACCCCGACGGACACCTCGCCGGTCTCGCGGCGCGCCTCGGGGTGGGCCCGGCGCCCGCGCCCCGGACCTCGCGGCGGGCATCCCGCGTCTGACGGCCCGGCGGCGTCGGTGACGCGTTGTCACCGCACGGCCACGCCGGCGTAACCAACCGCACGGGTCCCCCGGCATACGGTCGCGGTCGCCCGGCGGGATGGTCGCCGGGGCCCTGTCAGAGCGTCTTTCCCAAGGAGCGTCCGTCCGGTGAACACAACCATCCGCTACACGCTTGTCGGCGCGATCGCGTCGGGTGCGGTCCTGTCCATGGCGGGTCTCGCCGCCGGCGCGACGACCGGTTCCGGCGCGAGCTTCCCCGCCACCGCGTACAGCAAGTGGTGCCAGGACTCGGGCCTGTGCAGCTACACCTCGAAGGGCTCGACCGGTGGTATCAACGACCTCATCAACGGCGTCGTCGACTGGGCGGCCACGGACGCCCCGCTCACCGGCGAGCAGCAGGCCGCGCTGGCATCGCGACGCGGCGGGGCCAAGCCGGTGTACTTCCCCACGCTGATCGGTGCGATCTCCGTGCCGACCAACATCTCCGGGGTCTCCAAGGCCATCAACCTCGACGGCGGGACGCTCGCGAACATCTTCCGCGGCGCGGTGCGCTCGTGGAACGACCCGTCGATCCGCCGGGCGAACCCGGGCGTGCGCTTCCCGAACGCGCCCATCACCCTGTGCGTCCGGTCGGACGGTTCGGGCACCAGCTTCGGCTTCAGCGGCTACCTCTCGAAGATGAGCAGCGCGTTCCGGAGCCAGGTGGGCGCCAGCCAGCAGCCCAACTGGCCCACGTCGGGTGTGACGGTGGTGAAGGGCGCCCGGAACCCGGGTGTGGCCCAGTGCATCAAGTCGAACCAGAACTCGATCGGCTACGTCGATATCTCAGACGCCCGCGATGCCGGCCTTACCCGGACCCTTTCCAAGATCGGGAAGTCCGAGGTGGTGAAGGGCAAGCGTGTGATGCGCTACATCGCCCCGAGCGCCGGCGCGTCCTCGAAGGCCGCCAACCTCACGAAGTTCAAGAAGGACCTGACGATCTCGCTCACGGGCAGCCCGGCGAAGGGCGCGTACCCGATCACCATCACCACGTGGGTGGTCACGTACTCGAACTACCGCGCCGCGGGCAAGGGCTCGCTGGGTGACGTGCGGAAGGTCCTGAACTACTTCTACTCGCCGAAGGCGCAGGGGCAGCTCCGCACCCTGCGGTTCGCGCCGCTTCCGAAGCCGCTGATCGACGTCGCGAAGAAGCAGCTCGCGACGCTGCGCTAACGCTCGGAGCATGAGCACCACGCCGGTCCCCGTCGCCGCACCCCCGGGTGCGGCGACGGCTCCGCGCCGTCCGCCGGCCAGCGTGCTGGCGGACCGGTTCTTCCTGGTCGTTCTGGCGGCGGCGACGGCCGGCTCCCTCCTGGGGCTGGGCTACCTGCTGTGGGGCGTGGCCGGGGAGGGCACCGACGCGTGGGCCACGTT
>JBIQJW010000311.1:0-1583 GCA_044507145.1 Actinomycetota bacterium | reverse complement strand
CCCAGGGCTGAGGTGAAGCCGATGACGCCGTTGATGCTTTGGTGGGCTTGCCATAGCCCGAGTGTCTTGAGCAGGTGGTGCCGAACGCACAGGCATTCCAGATTGGACACGCAGGTCGGTCCGCCCGCGGCGTGGGGCTGGGTGTGGTCGATCTGGGCGCAGGCGGCCGGGCGGGAGCAGCCGGGGTGGCGGCAGCGGCGGTCGCGGGCGCGGATGAACGCGGCCTGGGCCCGGGTGGGATGGCGCCGGCGCAGGTCCTCGGCGTTGGGGCGGGTGCGGACCGGGCCGTGCCAGATGACCCGGCCGTGATCGTCGGTGAGTGAGATCCGCCAGGGTGCGTTCACCAGGTCCGCGAGCAGGTTGCGGGCGACCTCGGCGATGACCGGTCCCCAGCTGCCCAGCTGGCCGGGGTGCTGGGACAGGCCGAGCAGGGTCGTCACCGGGGCGGTCAGTTCCAGGCCGCGGGAGAGCCGGCTGACCCCGCAGGTCGGGCAGGCCCGGCGCCGCGCCGCCCGGGCCGGCGGCTCACCCCCATCCTCATCGGCGGCGGGCTCACCCCCATCCTCGGCGTCGGCGGGCTCACCCCCATCCTCGGCGTCGGCGACGGGGTCGCCGGTGCCGCCCCTCCCGCTCTGCTCACTGTCGTCTTCGGGGTCGCCGGGGAGGGGGCGGTGGTCCTGGCCGTCGGGTCCGGGCACCGGCAGGCCCTGGAGCAGGTCGAGCAGGGTGTCCGCCCGGATCTGATCGAGGCTGCGCTGGTCGCCGTCGTGTTTGATCCAGTCGGCGATGGCCCGGATGCGGGCGGCCGCGGCGGCGGCCCGATCGGCCGGCAGCCACCGCCCGGCCAGGCTGGCGGTGCCGTCGTGCTCCGCACCGTGCTCGAACCGCCGCCCCGTCAACCCTTCCCGGTAGCGGCGGCGGGCGGCGTCGGGGTCGGCGGTCATGATCAGCCGGCGGATACGCCGCCGCAACTGGGCCGTGGTGCGACCACCCGCCTCGGGCAGCACCCGGCGTAACACCAGGGCGATGATCTTCGGGTCAAGGTCGGTGGACAGCAGGTCGGCGAACACCTTCGCCTTGGCGTAGTCGATCTGCCCGGCCGCCAACGCCGCGTGCACCCCGGGCAGATCGTGCACCAGCCGCTCGGCCAGGCTCACCTGGTAGTAGGCCGACAGGCTCGTTAAGGACAGGGCGGCGGCGACCTCGTCCGCGCCGTGATCGACCGGCTCGGCCCACCGCCCCGAACCCGGCGGCGGCTCACTGACCCGCGGCTGGCAGCGGTCGACCACCGCCACCATGTCGACCATCAACTGCGCCTGCAGCCGGGCGATCTGGCGCGCCCGCGCGGCCAGCACCGCCACCAACTCCGCATCACCCAACGACGACCGATCCCCCACCGCCTCGAGCACGTCGGCCAGCTCGCGGCCCGGAGCCAGAATGTCGATCTCCTCCGGCACCACCCCGACTACCGGCTCCGACCAGCCACCCTCCGCCTCCAACCAGCCCGCCTCGGCCGGCCCATACTCCACCGGCGGAGCCACGTCGAGATCATCCTCGTAGCCGTCATCGACCACCGCGTCGAC
>JBIQJW010000080.1:0-9741 GCA_044507145.1 Actinomycetota bacterium | reverse complement strand
CCCCGGCGCCGCCACGCACCCGCATCCGCGAGATGCGCCGCGCCGACGTCACCCAGGTGCTGGCCATCGAGAACGCCACGGCGGCGGTCCCCTGGACGCGCACCATGGTCCAGTCCGAGCTGGGCCGGCCCGGAACCATCGACCTGGTCGCCGACCTCCAAGGGGAGATCCACGGTTACATCTTCGTGTCCCGTTACGCCGACGTGTGGCACATACTGAACGTGACGGTCCGGGCGCAGCAGCGCGGCCAGGGTCTCGGGGGGCGCATGCTCGACGCGGTGTTCGAGCGCGCCGACCGCCGCCCTCACCTCGGCTTCACGCTCGAGGTGAGGGTGTCCAACGACCCCGCCATCCATCTCTACCGCAAGAAGGGCTTCATCGAACACGGTGTGCGACCGCGCTACTACTCCGACAACGGTGAGGACGCCCTGATCATGTGGCGCTCCGGGGAGCCGGATTGAGCATCCTGGCCATCGAGACCTCGTGCGACGAGACCGCCGCGGCGGTCGTGGACGGTCGCACCGTGATCTCGAGCGTGGTGGCGTCTCAGGCGCAGCTGCACGAGCCCTACGGCGGCGTGGTGCCCGAGGTCGCCGCCCGGCACCACCTCGGCACCGTCAACGCCGTGGTGGATCGCGCGCTGCAGGAGGCGGGGCTGGAACTGCGCCAGGTGAGCGCCGTGGCGGTGACCCAGCGCCCGGGGCTGATCGGGGCCCTGCTGGTGGGCGTCGCCACCGCGAAGGCCCTCGCGTACGCGGCGGGGCTGCCCCTGATCATGGTCGACCACATCCACGGGCACATCGCGGCCTCCTGGCTCGATCCGGTGGGGCTGGACCCCCCGTTCGTCAGCCTGGTCGCCTCGGGCGGCCACACACGGCTGGATCTGGTGGAGGACATGGCGGCGCCGCGCCTGCTGGGCCAGACCATCGACGACGCCGCCGGCGAGGCGATCGACAAGGGGGCCCGCCTGCTCGGCCTCGGGTATCCCGGCGGCCCGGCGCTGGAGCGCCTGGCAGGGGAGGGGGAGCGCGCCGCGTATCGCTTCCCCGTGGGCCTGTCCGGGCGCGATCAGCGCGACTTCTCCTTCGCCGGCGTGAAGACCGCGCTGCTGTACGCCGTCCGCGAACGCGACGCGGCCCCGTCCGATGCGGAACGGGCCGACCTCGCGGCGTCGTACCAGGAGGCAGTGGTGCGCCCGCTCGCCGACCGCCTGGTGGCCGCCGCCCGCGACGCCGGTGTGCCGGCAGTCGCGCTGGGCGGCGGCGTCGCCGCGAACGGGCGCCTGCGCGAACTGGTGGCCGAACGCGCCGATGCCGCCGGCCTGCGCGTTGCGGTGCCGGCGCGCGCGCTCTGCACGGACAACGCGGCCATGATCGGCGCCGCGGCCCACTTCTCGCCCGTGATCGCGTGGCCCGACTACCTGGGCCTGGACGCGCTGGCGACGGCACCGCCCGGGGGGATCGCCGCATGAACCCGTCGCGACGCCGAGCGCTCGTGGCGGCCGCCGGGATCGCCGCGCTGGCCTGCCTGGCACCGGTGGCGGGCGCGCAGGAGCCCGCCACGTCGCCCACGGCACCGGCCGTGCCCGTGCCGGGCGGCCCGCTGGACCCCGTGGCGGCACGCGTGGCCCTGCTGGACGCGGCGGCCGGCTGGCGCGGCGTCCTGGAGGCGCACCGGGCGCCGGTCCGGCCGCGGCCGGGCGACACCGAGGACCTCATCCTCATCCTCTCCGAGCCCGCGGCCGCCGCCGCCCCGGCCGGCGCCGCCCGGGCCGCCGCGGCGAACGCCGCGCTGGAGCAGCAGGAGCGCATGCTCCCCGTGCTGGCCGATCTCGGCGTCACGGTCCTGGGCCGCACGCGCGTGGTGGGCAACACCATCGCGGTACGGGTGCCGACCGGCCGCGCTGAGGCCGTGGCCCGACTGGCCGACGTGCGCCAGGTGGTGCCGGTGGGGTTCCTCGCACCGGCGGCCGCCCCGGGCTCGACGGCGACCGAGGGCACGCCGGCCGATACCGGATCCACCGCGGCCGCGGCGGCGACCCGTGGAGGCGCCGCCGGGCCCGCCGCCGTGCGCATCGCCCTGATCGACGCCGGCGTCGATGCGACGCACCCGGCGCTGGGCGGCGGCATGGGCTCCACCTTCCCGCTGCTGGGCGGCGACGACCTGATCGACGGTGATGGCGACCCGCGCATCGGTTCCGCGCAGGTCCTCACCGAGGCGCACGGCACCCAGATGGCCGGGCTCGTGCTCGGCTCGGACGCATTCGCGGGGCTGGCCCCGGCGCAGCGGCCGCGGCTGGTCGTGTACCGGGTGGCGGGTGCCGAACCGGCCGGGGGCCGCATGCGTCCCCTGGCACGGACCGACCGCGTCCTGGGCGCCATCGAGCGCGCGGTGGATCCCGACGGCGACGGCGACCCGAGCGATCGGGCCGAGGTGATCCTGATGGGCCTGGCCGGGGGATTCGCAGGCGGCGGCGTGGATCCGGTGGCCGACGCGGCCGAGGCGGCGCATGATCTGGGCAGCACCGTGGTCGTACCCGCGGGCAACGACGGGCCCACCCTGGCCCGCCCGGGCACGCTGGGCGCACTCGCCGCCGCACCCTCGGTGATCACGGTGGGCGGTTTGGCGGGGGAGGGGTCGCCCCGCACCGCCAGGCTGGACGCCCGTATCGGTGCGGCCGCCGCCGCGTTGACCTCGCTGCCGCTCATGGGCCCGGCACCGGCCGACCGGGCGCCGATGCCCGCGGTGGTCGTCGACGACGAGGGCGGGTTGCGCACCGGCGACCTCGCGGCGCAGTACCTGGACGCGCAGGGCCGCAGCCGCGTGCGGGGGGCGCTTGCCGTGGTGGCGCGGGGCGGTGGGACGATCGAGGAGAAGGCACGGGCCGCGGCGGCCGCCGGCGCACGCGCGCTCGCCGTGTGGGACGACGCGGGGCCTGCCACCTTCCCCACCTCGGCGGGCGACCTCGGGCTGCCCATCCCGGTGGTGGGCCTCGGCCGCGTGCAGGGCGAGGCGCTGGAGCGCCTGCTGACCGACCGGCCCGACGTCGTCCTCGATCTCACCGAGACCCAGGGCGCTTCGACGCCGGCGGGGATCGCCAGCTTCTCGTCGTGGGGACCCACGGCCGACGGCCGCCAGAAGCCGGAACTGGTGGCGCCCGCGGTCGCCGTGCCCGCCCCGCTACCCGGTCGCGCCGGCGACGGTGCCGCACGGCAGGGGACGCTCACCGGCACCAGCGCGGCCGCGGCCGAGGTGGCCGCTCGAGCCGCGCGCCTGCGCACCGACCGGCCGGGGCTGGGCGCCGACGGAGTGCGTTCGCTGCTGGTGCAGGGCGCGCTGCCGGTGGACGGCGTCTCCACCACGGCGCAGGGTGCGGGCCTGGCGGGGCCGCCCGCCGACACCCCGGTGGCCGTCGCGCCGGCCATCGTGCAGGCGGCCGGGGGTCCCGGCGCACGCGGCACCCGGGTGCGCTTCACGGTCATCGACATCTCGGGACGCCGCGATCGCTACCGCTTCACCCTGCGTGGCGAGGACGGGGCGGAGCGGGAACTGGGCTCACGGCGAACCATCGCCGCCGGCGGCCGGGTGCGCGTCGAGGTGACCCTCCCCGGGCAACCCACGGCCGGCACGGTGCTGGTCCGCCGGGACGGCACGACCGAGGTTGTGGCGACCGCGCCCGTCACGGTGGCCACTCCGTCGCGCGGGCTCCCGGACGCGCTCGGCGTCCCCACCGTCCGCACCGGCGCCGGGCACGCTCAGGTGATGGTGCGCATCGGATCGGTGCGCAGAGAACGTGGCCAGGTGCGCGTGGGGATCCTGCATTCACTGCGGGTGCAGCTTGTGCCGGCCGCCGGTGGGGAGCCCATCGATGTGCGCGGGACCAAGCAGGATGGCGACTGGCCCGCCGGGACCTACCGCTTCATCATCGGTGCCCGGGATGCGGATGGCCTGGAGATCCCCGCCGGGGTGTACCGTGTGCGCGTGATCGCCGCCGGGATCGGGGGCATCACATATCGCCAGGAGAGCGCGCGCTTCTCACTCGGTTGAGGGGCGTGACGGCCTTGGACGCCGACACACGTCGCAAACGTGCCGTTTGCCACTTGCGACGGGGTATGTCCAGGCCGTAACTTGACGGACGTGTCACAAAGTCCCGTCGAAAGAGAGCGCTGAGTATGCCAAGCGATCGGCTCACCCTCGGCGTTGCGGCGCGACTGTCGCGGTATCTGCAGGTGCTCACGCAGTCGAAGAAGATGGGCAAGACGAGCATCTCCTCGCAGGCGATCTCGGAATACACGAACGTGAACCCGACGCAGATCCGTCGCGACCTGTCCGGGTTCGGCAAGTTCGGCAAGCGGGGCGTCGGCTACGACATCGACTCGCTCATCGAGCAGATCCGCAAGATCCTCCGCACGTCGGGACAGCACAACATCGCCCTCTTCGGCGCGGGCAACCTGGGGCAGGCCATCGCCACGTCGGGCGTGTTCGCGGACCACGGCTTCCGGATGTCGGCGATCTTCGACGTGGATCCCTCCCGGGTGGGAATGCAGCTGGGCGACCTGACGGTGCGCCACTACGACGAACTGCCCGAGGTGGTCGCGAACGAGGGCATCATGGTGGGCGTCCTGGCCGTCCCCGGCAGCGCGGCGCAGCACGTGGCAGACGATCTCGTCGCCGACGGCGTGAAGATCATCTTCAACTACTCCGACGCCCTGCTGACGGTGCCGTCGGACGTCACGGTCCACACCTCGAGCCCGGCGGTCGAGCTCCTCTACGCGCTCTACTTCTACCTGAGTTGAGCGCCGGCGCCCGCCGGTCCGGGCCGGGGGCGCATTGCTATGCTCGCGGCCGAATGGGGAGCGGAACCGATCCCGGCACGGACATCCTCGAGGGCGTGCGGGAGCGCTTCGAGGCATCCACCGATTTCACCGTGGGGCTGGAGGAGGAGTACCAGATCCTCGATCCGGCGACCCTCGCCCTGACCGGGCGCTTCGAGGACCTGATCGGTGCGGCCGGCGCGGACATCCGCGACCGCCTGGCCGGCGAGCTGATCGCGAGCGAGATCGAGTACCGCACGGTGCGCCACACGGCGTTCGCCGACGCCGCCCGCGAGCTGGTCGACGGCCGCCTCGCCACGCTGGCGTTGGCCAAGCGCCTGGGCCTGACGCTGGGCGTGTCGGGTGTGCATCCGTTCTCGCACTGGGGCGATCAGCGCATCATCGACACCGAGCACTACCGGCGCCTTGAGCACGACCTGGGCTACGTGGCCTGGACCAACAACACCTGGTCCATCCACCTGCATGTCGGGATCCGGGGGGCCGACCGCGCCATCGCGGTGGTCACCGCGCTGCGCAGCGTGCTGCCCGAGCTCCTGGCCCTCTCGGCCAACAGCCCGCTCTTCGGCGGCCGGGCCACGCGGTTGCACTCCACGCGCACGCAGATCTTCACCCGCAGCTTCCCCCGCTGCGGCGTCCCCGACGCGTTCGCCGACTTCGACGACTACGCGTCCACGGTGGACCTGCTGCAGCGCACACGCTCGGTCGTCACCGCGACGCAGATCTGGTGGAGCGTGCGGCCCCACCACAGCTTCGGCACCGTCGAGGTCCGCATCTGCGACGGCCAGACCGAGATGGATGAGGCGCTGGCCGTCGCGGCGCTCGCGATGGCGTGCGTGGCCGGGTTCGCCCGCGACCACGACGAGGGCCGCCCGCTGCCCACCCACCCCCGGGGCCTCATCGAGGAGAACCTGTGGCGCGCCGAGCGGCACGGGATCACCGGGCGGCTCATCGACCTCGACCGCGGTCGGGAGCGGACCACCGCCGAGGCCGTCACGGCCCTGCTGGAGTGGTCGGAGCCGACCCACGCAGCGCTCGGCCTTGCGCCGTTCCTCCAGCGGATCGACGCGATGCTCTCGCAGGGCAACGGTGCCGTCCGCCAACTCGCCCACTACAAGGAGGTCCAGGACGTGCGTGCCGTGCATGCAGAGATCGTCGAGCGCACCGAGGCATCGGCCCACGAGAGCCGTCGCCGGCTGACGGTGAACGCATGAGCGAGGAGCAGGTGGCGGGGCAGGAGCGCGAGCCCACCCCGGAGGAGTTCGCGATGGCCCTGGCAGAGCGCCTGGCGCGCACGCCGGTGCGGGACGTGGTGTTCCAGTGCATGGCGACGTTCATCGACATGGCCACCATCCGCCTCGGGTTCGGCCCCAGCGGCCCGGAGGCCGCGGACATGGGGCAGGCTCGCCAGGCCATCGAGGCCGCGCGCGCCCTGGTGACCGTGGCCGAGCGGGAGCTGGGCGCCGCCCAGGTGCGCCCGTTCCGCGAGCCGCTCGCCGAGCTGCAGATGGCCTACGCCCGAGCGGTCGAGGAGGGCGCCGAGGGGTCGTCCCCGATCGCCGGCACCCCGGCCGCCGAGCCGCCCGCCGGGCGTCCGGAGGCACAGGAGACGGCGCCGGCCACGCCGGATCCGGCCTCGCGCCTGTGGGTGCCGCCGGGGACGCGCGGGTAGGACCGCCGCGAGGGCCCGGACACCGCCCCGGTGGCGCGGGGTCCGGGCCCGTGGTAGAAGAATCGGGCCGCCGGTCGTCTCCGCGACCGGGCACGGCCGACGGCGTGTCCATTGGGGTGCACTCACCGATCCGATCCGGACGGCGGGATGCGCTCGGCCCCGCAACCCCCGGGGAATATGCACCGCCGCGATTCACAACGAGCACGCGCCGAGGCCGACCACGCCGGAAGGGGGTCGCGCCGCCCGGCGCGGCCAGCAACGGATCGTCCGGCCACAACGGTCCGGGTGCGGTGAAGTGATGCCCGGCGACCGTCGTCCCGCGGGGGCTCTGCGACCCCATCTCGGAGGCAACGATGGCCGGATTCCTTGAGGACAACACCGTCTGGCTCGCGGTCGTCGCGGGGGTGGTCGCCGTCCTTTACGGCGTCGGACTGATCGTCCACGTCCTCGCCAAACCCGCCGGGGACGCCCGCATGCAGGCGATCGCCCACGCCGTGCAGGAGGGCGCCCAGGCGTACCTGCGCCGCCAATACACGATCATCGCCGCGGTCGCGGTCGTCATGTTCGTCATCATCGGGCTGCTCGGCGCCGCGGTGGACTCCAGCCTTCTGGGCTGGAAGGCCGCGGTGGGATTCCTGATCGGCGCGGTGGCCTCGGCGCCCGCCGGGTTCATCGGCATGAACGTCTCGGTGCGCGCCAACGTGCGCACCGCCGAGGCGGCACGCGGAGGCCTCGGGCCGGCGTTGAGCGTGGCCTTCAAGGGGGGAGCGGTCACCGGCCTGCTGGTCGTGGGCCTGGGCCTCATGGCCGTGAGCGGGTACTTCCTCATCCTGGGCCAGGATGCCGACGATGTGCAGCCGCTCGTGGGCCTGGCGTTCGGCAGCAGCCTCATCAGCGTGTTCGCCCGCCTCGGCGGCGGCATCTTCACCAAGGGCGCCGACGTGGGCGCGGACCTGGTGGGGAAGGTGGAGGCGGGGATCCCCGAGGACGACCCGCGCAACCCGGCCGTGATCGCCGACAACGTGGGCGACAACGTGGGCGACTGCGCCGGCATGGCCGCCGACCTCTTCGAAACCTACGCGGTCACCACGGTCGCGGTGATGTTCCTGGGCGCGCTGTTCTTCGGATCGGCGTTCGAGAACGCGGTGATCTACCCCCTGGCCCTGGGTGCGGTCTCCATCATCGCCTCGATCATCGGTACCTGGTTCGTGCGCGTGGGTCCCGGCTGGGGTGTCACCGCCGCGCTGTACACCGGCCTCGGTGCGGCCGCGGTGCTCGCCATCGCAGGGTTTCTGCCGGTGACCTACTGGCTGATGGACGGCGCCGACGCCGCGGTCGCCGGATCGGGCACGTGGATGGAGTACTGGTGGTGCGCGGTCATCGGCATCGCCGTCACCGTCGCGCTGGTCGGCATCACCGAGTACTTCACCGGCACCGCCTGGCGGCCTGTGCGGATGGTCGCGCGCGCGTCGGAGACCGGGCACGCCACCAACATCATCGCGGGGCTCGCGGTGAGCCTGAAGGCCACGGCCGCCCCGATCGTGGTGATCTGCGGCGCCATCGCCGCCACCTACGAGCTGGGCGGCTACTACGGCATCGGCGTGGCGGTGATGGCGATGCTCTCCATGACCGGCGTGGTGGTGGCCCTGGACGCCTTCGGGCCCATCACCGACAACGCCGGCGGCATCGCCGAGATGGCCGACATGCCCGAGGGCGTGCGCGCCGTCACCGATCCGCTCGACGCCGTGGGCAACACCACGAAGGCCGTCACCAAGGGGTACGCCATCGGCTCGGCCGGGCTGGCGGCGGTGGTTCTCTTCGTCTCCTACGTGGAGGAGCTGACACACGCGATCGACGACACCGCGGCCGACGCGGCCGCCACGGTGGCGTCGCTGGACTTCAGCCTGGTGAATCCGTTCGTCGTCATCGGCCTCTTCATCGGCGGCATGATGCCGTACCTCTTCGCCGCGTTCTCGATGGAGGCGGTCGGGAAGGCGGGCGGGCAGGTGGTGGAGGAGGTGCGGCGCCAGTTCCGCGAGCACCCCGGGATCATGGAGGGCACGGAGAAGCCCGACTACGCGCGCTGTGTGCGCATCGTGACCGCGTCGGCCCAGCGCCAGATGCTGGTGCCGGCGGCCATTCCCATCGTGGTGCCGATCGTCGTGGCATTCATCTTCGGCATCGAGAACGGACGCGAGATGCTGGGCGGCCTGCTGCTGGGGGTGATCGTCACCGGGATCTTCGTGGCGATCTCGATGACCTCGGGCGGGGGCGCCTGGGACAACGCCAAGAAGCTCATCGAGGACGGCAACCACGGCGGCAAGGGGTCGGACGCCCACATGGCGGCCGTCACCGGTGACACCGTCGGCGACCCCTACAAGGACACGGCCGGGCCGGCGATCAACCCGATGATCAAGGTGGCGAACATCGTCGCCCTGCTCCTGATCCCGTTCCTGACCTGAGGCCGCCCGCGGCACCGGGGGGTGGGGCACCGCCCCCCGGTTGCCCGCGCCGGCACGGAGGCGCGGGCGGCCGCAGCGGGCCCTCGGTTACCAGTCGGCCCCCGAGATCAGCCCCTCGTCGGGCGACAGGGCGATCACGTCCAGGCTGAGGCCGGCGCGCATGAGCAGGCGACGGGCCTCGGGGATGTCGCGCTCATGGCGGCGCCCATGGGTCACCAGCACCAGCCGCACGTCGATCAGCGGGCGCTCGGAGAGGCCGCGCAACCGGGCCACGGTGTCACGGCGCACCAACGTCTCGGGAAGCTCCACCTCCAGCCAGAGAGCGCCCTCGCCGGGACCGCGGTCGCACAGCACATCGGGCGCCCCGTTGAGCGTGGGGGGCGGGTCGGGGAACGCCTCGGTGGCCGCGGCGTAGACCGCCCAACCGGTGCGCGATCCGAGATCCTTCGCCAGCGCGTCGACGCCGGCGTCATGCTGGGCCAGGCGGCGCTCGAAGTCCTCGAACCAGGGCGCGAAGTTGTCCAACGGTACCCCCATCCCGGTGGTGCATCCGTTGGACCAGCAGCGTATCCGGGCGGTCGGACGGCCTCGGGCGGATCGAGTGCACACCCGGCGCCGCTAGACTTCGGTCGCCACCGGCGGTGCCCGTCCGGCGGAGACCGCACATCGAGGGAGACGGTATGAGCAAGGAGAGGTCGCGGTCGGCGCTTCCACGCCGCGCGCCCCAGGCGTCAGCGCCGGGGCCGGACGAGAAGGTGCTGAAGCGCAGCGGCGC
>JBIQJW010000079.1:0-9851 GCA_044507145.1 Actinomycetota bacterium | reverse complement strand
CGCGCGTGTCGTCCGGGTACCGGCACCGCACCGTGTAGGCGATGCGGTGGTCGCCGGAGGTGAGGTCGCCGACCGTGTGGGTCACGTCGCGCCCGCACAGGTCTTCGAGGTAGGCGGTGATCTCGCCGATGCCGCGCATCACCTTCGGGTGGCTGGGCGGGTTGGACTGGTCGATCACGGTGACCACCGCAGCGTCCGCGTAGTGCGCCGCCACCCGCGCGGCGTCGCCGGCCTCCTGGTCGTCGGCCAGGTGCTGCAACAGGGTCATCTCCATCGTCGCGGCCATCAGGGGCTCCCTTCCGGGTCGTTGTGCGGCCTGGATTCGAGGGTGACGTGGCGCCGTCATCCGACCGTCCGCACGATCGTCATCGGAGCGTCAATGCGCCGCCGTTGACGTCCGCCGGCGCGCGGGCGGATGATCGAGCCATGTTGCGGGCTCGGCTGTACGGCGGGCTCTCGGTCCAGGTCGACGACCGCGCGGTCCCCGATCCCGGTGGTACGCGGCCTCGGTCTCTGCTGGCCTATCTTCTGCTGCATCCCGGGCGGCATCCTCGGGCACGCCTGGCGGGGATCTTCTGGCCGGATGTGCTCGACACCAGTGCCCGGGGGTCCCTGCGCAGCGCGCTGTGGGCGGTGCGCGCCGCGCTGGACGCCGCCGGCGGTGCCGACCTCCTGGCATCCGGGCGCACCGAGGTGGGGTTCGAGCCCGGGCCCCTCATCCACGTGGATGCGCTGGAGGTGGAGGAGCTCCTCGCCGCCGGCGACATCGCGTCGCTGGAGCGCGCCGTGGCGCTGGCCGACGGACCGTTGCTGGTGGACGTGGCCGACGAGTGGGCGCTGGAGGCGCAGGATCGCCAGCGCGAACGCCTGATCGATGCGCTGATCCTCCTGGCCGACGCGGCCGACCGGCGCGGCGAGCCGGACACCGCCCTGGCCCGCACCCGCGAGGCGCTGTCGCGCGATCGGCTGCGCGAGCCGACCCACCGTGCGCTGATGCGGCGCCTGGCAGCGGCCGGCGACCGCGCGGGGGCGCTCGCCGTGTACCGCCGCTGCGCCCAGACGCTCGCGGGCGAGCTGGGCGTGGCCCCCACGGCACCGACCCGGGAGCTCGCCGACCGGATCCGGGCCGGCGATCTGGCCCTCGGGCCGTCGCGCGCGCCGCCGGATGTGGCCACCATGCGCATGGGTCTTCTGGGCCGCGGGCGTGATCTCGCGCGGTTGGAGGCCGCCCGGGCGCACGCCGTCGCAGGCCACGGCGGTGTGGTGTTCGTCACCGGGGTCGCGGGAGTGGGCAAGAGCCGTCTGGTGGCCGAGGTGCTGGATCGCGCGCGGGCGGCCGGTGCCCTCACCGCGACCGGGCACGCCGCCGACATCGACGGCCCGCCGTACGCGCTCTGGAGCGATCTGTTGCGCGGCCTGGTGCTGGCGGTGCCGGCGCCGGCCGGCGAGACCGGCTGGCCGGCGGAGATCGCCCGCCTGTGCCCGGCGGCGGAGCGCGCGTGGGGCCTGCGTCCCGGACCGGCCGCGCATGAGCCGGGGCTGGCGCGCATCCGCCTGTTCGAGGCGGTGGCGGAGATGCTCCACCGATGCGCCGAGTCCGCCCCGTGCGTACTGCTGCTGGAAGACGTGCACATGGCCGGCGGGGAGAGCCTGGCCCTGCTGGCCCACATTTCGGCCAGGCTGGGCGGGCGTCCGGTGATGATTCTGGCGACGGCGCGCACCCGGGCCGCCACCGCCGCCCTGGACCGCGTGCGCGCGGCCGTGGAGCGCGGCGGCGCGCTCCTGGACGAACTGCACCTGCCCGCCCTGTCATCCGAGGAGATCGGCGCCCTGGTGCGCGCGGCGGCGCCGGCGTTGACGGCGGACGCGATCGCGCGTGTGGTGGACGTGGCACGCGGCAACCCGCTGCTGGCCCTGCGGAGCGTCCGTTCCGTGGAGGATGGGGGCGATCCCCGCTCGGCGCTGCGTGACGCGCTGCGCGGACCCATGGCCGGCCTGTCGCCGGCGGCGGCCGGGTTGGTGGCGGCGGTCGCCGCGGCCGGGCGGCCGCTGGGCGTGCCGGAGGCCGCCGCGCTCGCCACCGGGCCCGCGCTGGACGGGGCATGTGCGGAGGGCATCGCGGCCGGCCTCTTCGATCCTGCGGCAGAGCCGCGGGTGGCGTTCGTGCACGATCTGGTCCGCGCGGCGGTCTACGAGGGCCTCTCCGCACGGGAGCGGCGTGCCGCCCACGCCCAGGTGGCGCGGATGCTCACCGGGTCCGGGACGGACATGCGATCGCCGGCCGAGGTGGCCCACCATCTCCGCCACGCCGGAGAGGCGGGCCGCGCACACGCACACCTGATGGCGGCTGCCCGGGCGGCGAGGGCCCTCGGCGCCCTCGACCGCGCCGCGGGGCACCTGCGCGATGCGGCCCGGTGCGCGGCGGACGCGGGGTCCCCGGGGGCGGAGGGGGAGGCGTGGATCGCCCTGGCCGAGGTGGAGGCGTGGCGCGGCGACCGGCCCGCGGTCGACGCGGCGTTCGCGCGGGGCCGTGCGCTGCTGGAGGCGGTGGGTGACGTGGTGGGGCTTGCGGACGCCCTGGCGGAACGGGCGCGGTGGTTCCGCACCACCACCTGTTATCCCGCGGAGGTCCTGCGCTCGGGCCGCGAGGCGCTCGACCTGCTCGACCGGGCCGGCGCGGCGGCACCCGAGACCCGCCTGTTGGCGCTGGCGGGGATGGCGTGGGGCGAAGCGGTGGCCGGCGATCCGCGCCGGGCGGCCGCGCTGCACGAGCACCTCGGGCACCTGCTGGTGGCCGATGGCGATCCGGCGCTTCGCTCCGAACACCTCGCCGCCCGCGGATATGCGCTGCTGCGCGCCGGCGACGCCACCGCCGCGCGCACGGCATGTGCCGATGCGGCGGCGGTGGCCGACACCGCCGGCAGGTGGGCCCACGCCCTCGACGCGCGCATCGGCGAGGCGGCGTGTGCCGCGGCCCTGGGCGACATCGAGGGCGTCCTGGCCGTGCTGGCCGAGGCGCCGGACCCGGTGCGCACGGGGCCCGGCCTGGCCTGCCAGCACTGGGCGACGCGGGCGCATGCGCTGTCCCGGCTGGGGCGTCACGCCGAGGCCGAAGCCGCGGCACGCGAGCAGCTCGAGACGGCCCGGAGGGCCGCGATCGGCGTGTTCGAGGCCGCCGCCCAGGCCGATCTGGGGCTGACCCTGCTCGCCTCCGGCCGGGGTCGCGACGCGCTGGCCGAGCTGGAGGCGGTGCTGGACGACCCCTCCGCGCGCCTGCCGCGGGCGGCGTTGCGCCTGTCGGCGGTCGAGGCGGCGCTGGCGACCGGCGACATCGCCCGCGCGCGTGCCCACATGGACGCGTTCCCGTTCGAACCGGTCCGCGCCGGCGACACCCCTGCGATCCTGCTCGCCCGCTTGGACGGGGTCGCGGGACGCATGTGCATCGCCGGCGGTGACGCCCCGGGGGCCGTGTCGCACCTGGACGCCGCCGCCGAGCGCTGGCGCCGGCTCGCCCAGGGCCCGGTGCCGGGGGCGGCGACGGGCGACGCCATCATCGGGTCGATGATCGACCTGGGCCGTCCGCCGGTCGCGGGTGTCATCGACATCGACGCGGAGCTGGGGCGCCTGGACGACGAGCGCCGGCGCGCGCGGTCGATGGCGGCGGCCGGCGCGGGGCGGGCCTGATGCCGCGCGTCGGGGGATCGGTGGTGTGCGCCGCCTCGGCGTTCGCCGTGTGGCGCCTGGTGCACGATCCCGAGCGACTACCGGAATGGCTGGCGGACACGGAACGGGTGGAGCCGGGAGCCGACGGCGCGGTGGTGCGCTACCTGCATGGCTGGCCGGACTTCCCGATGCCCACCGAGGTCCGCTCGGTCCGCGACGGCGCGCGGGTGGTGGTGTCGTGCCTCGTGTCCGACATCGACATCACCGTCGTGCTGACGCCCGACGATGCCGGATGCCGCGTGGCCCTCACGGCCGTGCTGCCGGAGGCGGAGGCCCATCGCAGCGACGCGATGCAGGACCTGGTCGACGCGTCGCTGCGCCGGCTGGCGGACCGTGTGACGGCGGGTCGCGACCGGCTGGGATAATCTCAGGACGTGACCGCGCCCCGTCGCCACAGCCACCTCTGCCGCATCGGCGATGTCGAGCTCGGGGGCGGGGCCCCGGTGGTGGTCCAGTCCATGACCAACACCGACACGGCCGACGCGGCGGCCACCGCCGAGCAGGTCGCGTGGCTGGCCCGGAACGGATCCGAGATCGTCCGCATCACGGTGAACAACCGTGCCGCGGCCGCGCGCGTCGCCGAGATCAAGGCGCGGCTGCGCGACGAACACGGCACCTCCGTACCCCTCGTCGGCGACTTCCACTACAACGGGCACACGCTGCTGCGCGAGTTCCCGGACTGCGCCGAGGCGCTCGACAAGTACCGCATCAACCCGGGCAACGTGGGTCGCGGTGCGCGCCACGACGCCAACTTCGCCACCATGATCGAGGTGGCGGTGGAGCACGCGAAACCGGTGCGCATCGGGGTGAACGCCGGCTCGCTCGACCCGGAGCTGCTCGATCGCCTGATGGACGAGAACGGCCGCAGCGCCGAGCCCGTGAGCGCGGACGCGGTGCTGCGCGAGGCCATGATCCAGAGCGCGCTCACCTCGGCGCAGGCGGCCGAGGAACTGGGGCTGCCGGCCGACCGCATCGTGCTCTCGTGCAAGACCAGCCGACTCCAGGACATGGTCGCCGTGTACAGCGACCTGGCGGCGCGGTGCAACTATCCGCTGCACCTTGGCCTCACCGAGGCCGGCATGGGGACCAAGGGGATCGTCGCCACGACGTCGGCGCTGTCGATCCTCCTGCAGGCCGGCATCGGCGACACGATCCGGGCCAGCCTCACGCCGGAGCCCGGCGGCGACCGGGCCCTCGAGGTGCGCGTGTGCCGCGAGCTCCTGCAGGCGCTCGGCCTGCGCGCGTTCCGGCCCGATGTCACGGCCTGCCCCGGCTGCGGGCGCACCACCAGCACGGTATTCCAGGAGCTCGCCCAGACCATCGAGGCGCACCTCGAGGAGCGGATGGCACTGTGGCGGGTGGAACGCCCCGACGCGGCCAACCTGAAGGTGGCGGTGATGGGGTGCATCGTCAATGGCCCGGGCGAGAGCCGTGCCGCGGACATCGGCATCAGCCTCCCGGGCACCGGCGAACAGCCCCGCGCGCCCGTCTACGTGGACGGGGAGAAGGTGCGCACCCTGGAGGGGCCGACGCTTGCGCAGGACTTCATCCAGATGGTGGAGGACTACGTGGCGGCGCGCTTCCCGCGGGTGACCGCGCGCGCCTGAACGGCTCCGCGGCGGGCCCGGCGTCCGCGCGGGTGTGGCAGAGTACGCGCCGCCCGTGAGCCAGCCCCACGCCGACATGACTCCGCCGCCCGATGGGTGGGCCATGCCGTCCGCCCCGCGCGGCGGTTCGTGGCGCCTGTCCGGGCGCGTGTGGCCGACGCTGCGCGACGCCCCCGCCGACGCGGAGGCGGCCAGCCACATCCTGATGGTGCGCGCCGGCCTGGTGCGCCAGCTCGCGGCCGGTCTCTACACGCTCATGCCGTTCGGCCTGCGCGTCCTGCGGCGCATCGACGCGATCCTGCGCCAGGAGATGGACCGCATCGGCGCGCAGGAGCTGTCGATGCCGGTGCTGCACCCGGCCGAGATCTGGCAGACCACGGGCCGCTACCCCTTGGCCGAACAGTTCCGGCTCAACGACCGCGCCGGGCGCGACTTCGTGCTGGGGATGACCCACGAGGAGATCGTCACCTGGCACGTGGCGCACGAGATCCGCTCCTACCGTGACCTGCCGCAGTCCTGGTACCAGATCCAGACGAAGATGCGCGACGAGCCGCGGGCCAAGGGCGGCCTGCTGCGCGTGCGCGAGTTCACGATGAAGGACTCGTACTCGTTCGACCGTGATCAGGCCGGACTGGACGCCTCCTACGCCGCCCACGCCGAGGCCTACGCACGGATCTTCGACCGCTGCGGGCTCACCTGGTACCAGGTGGAGAGCGACACCGGGATGATGGGCGGGAGCGGCGCCCACGAGTACATGGCGCCCAGCGCGGCGGGTGAGGACGTGATCGCGCGGGCGCAGGACGGCAGCTACGCGGCCAACGTGGAGCTTGCGGTCTCGGTGGCCCGTGAACCGGAATGGGGGGCCACCCCGGAGGCGCCCGAGGAGTTCGCCACGCCGGGCATCGGCACCATCGACGAGCTCGCCGCGTTCACCGGCCTGCCGCCCGCCCGCCTCGCCAAGAGCGTGGTGGTCGTCCCTGAGGAGGGGCGTCCCGTGCTCGCGCTGGTCCGCGGTGAGCACACGGTGCATGAGAAGAAGCTGTCCGCGTTGATCGGGCCTCATCGGGCGGCGCACCCCGAGGAGATCGCGCAGTGGTTCGGTGCGGTACCCGGCTCGCTGGGGCCCGTGGGACTGGGCGACGACGCCCCGGTGCGGGTGATCGCCGATGAGACCATCACGCGTGGGCACTACGTCACCGGCGCCAACCGCGACGGCGTCCACCTGCGGGGCGTGGTGCTGGGCCGGGACTTCACCGCCGAGACCGCCGACATCCGCGAGGTGCTGGAGGGCGAGGGGGCGCCCGGCACCGGCTCGCCGTTGCTGTTGGAGCGCGTGATCGAGATCGGGAACATCTTCAAGCTCGGCACCAAGTACACCGAGGCGCTGGACGCCCGGTACCTCGATGTCGACGGCCGGGAGCACACCATCATCATGGGGTGCTACGGCATCGGCCCGGGCCGCATCGCCGCGGCGGCGGTGGAGCAGGGGCACGATGAGGCCGGGATCATCTGGCCGCGCAGCATCGCCCCCTTCGACGTGCACCTGGTCCTGATCGGCGGCGCCGGCACGGAGCACGCGGCCTTCGCCGACGCCCTGTACGAGGAGCTGTCGGATCTGGGCCTCGACGTGCTCTACGACGACCGCCCGAAGGTGAAGCCCGGCGAGAAGTTCGTGGAGGCGGAACTGCTCGGCTGCCCCGTTCGCGTCACCGTGGGGCAGCGCACGCTGCCGGACGGGCCCCTGGAGGTGCAGGTGCGCCGCGGCCGGGAGCGGCGTGACGTTCCGCTTGATGGCGCGGCATCATCCATCCGCGACATCTGGACCACGCTGCGGTAGGATGCCGTGACTTCGGGGCGTGGCGCAGTCTGGTAGCGCACCCGGCTGGGGGCCGGGCGGTCGGAGGTTCAAATCCTCTCGCCCCGATCGGATCATGTTGATGTCGCCGGTGCCGCCCGTTGGGCGGCACCGGCCGTTTGTCGGGGTGGATCGGGCCGGGCGGGATCGCCGTTGAGAGAATGTCGATCGTGACCACCACTCGTGCACCGGGCCGCGGTGCCACGCGTCTGCGCTGGCTGCCGAACGCCCTCACCGTCGCCCGGTTGGCCGCTCTGCCGGTGCTCCTGGGCATGCTGATCACGGCCGAGGGGCCCACCGCGCCGGCGGCGGCGATCCTGTTCGGGGTGATCGGCGCCACCGACATGCTGGACGGCCACCTGGCGCGCCGTCTCAACGCGGTGACCCGGTTCGGCCGCATCGCGGACCCGTTCGCCGACCGCCTGCTGGTCGCCGTGGGACTGATCGGGATCATCGCGCTGGACCGGCTCTCCTGGGTCGCGCCCGCGATCCTGTTGCTGCGCGATGCGGTCCTGATCGGCGGCTTCCTCGTGCTTGGACGCATGGGCGTGGATATGCGCGTGGACCTGGCCGGGAAGGCGTCGTCGGCGCTCACCATGGTGGCCACGGGCGGGGCGATCCTCATCGACGCCCTCTGGGTCGACGTGCTCATGTGGACCGCCGTCGTGTTGGCGGTCATCACCTTCATCCACTACGTCCGCATCGCGTCGCGGGCCGTCGGAGCACGGGCAGCCTCAATCTCGCCCTGAGGGTCGGTATGCTGGGGGTCCAGCCCGACGAGGAGCCATGATGGATGCCCAGCCGGATCTGAAGACGCTCTCGGATGCGGAGTTGAAGGATCTGATTCGGCGCCTGGCCGAACAGGAGCGCGAGGTATCGCGCCAGCGCCGCGTGCTGCACGGCCGCATCGACCTGCTCAAGACGGAACTGGTGAGTCGCCTGAAGGGCCGCGATGAGGGTGAGCTCTCCGTGGTGGACGTGGACGCTCTCAGCCGTATCCTGGCCGGCCGCCTGCCGGACCTGGACCGGCTCGAGGGTGGCGACGCGTGACGGAGGCCCCGAATGTATTGCCCTGAGTGCGGCTTCCATCAGAGCGATGCCCACCGCTTCTGCGGGCGCTGCGGCGCGCTGCTGATCACCGAGGGGCAGGGCACCAGTGAGATCACCGGGCCGCTCGCGATCAGCGACGAGACCGCCGACGGGGGCGCGTGGACCGGCCCGGCCATCGAGGGCCCGACGCTGGCCGTCCGCTCCGGCGGCCCGCCCGGTGCGGTGTTCATGCTCGACCGCGACACGGTCGCGATCGGCAGGGAGCCGTCGGCCGAGGTGTTCCTGGACGACGTCACCGTCTCGCGCACCCATGCGGTGATCACCCGGGCCGGCGGGCGAATGGTGCTGAAGGACCTCGGCAGCCTCAACGGCACCTACGTGAACCGCCGGCGCATCGAGGCGGACGAGCCGTTGGAGAACGGGGACGAGATCCAGGTGGGCAAGTTCCGGCTCGTCTTCCTGGCGGGATGACGGGCGCCCGCCGGTGACCGAATCGCAGCCGCACCTGTTCGAATCGGCCGATGCCGCCGCGGGTGGGGCCGGAGACGAGAGCTTCACCATCGGGGCCGTGTGCGACATGCTGCGCGCGGATTTCCCGACGATCTCGATCTCCAAGATCCGGTACCTCGAGGACCAGGGCCTGATCACCCCGAAGCGCACCCCCGGCCGCTACCGGATGTACACGCCGCTGGAGGTGGAGCGGCTGCGCACGATCCTGCGTCTGCAGCGCGACGAGTTCCTCCCGCTGCGCGTCATCCGCCAGGAGCTTGAGTCGTCCACCACCGGCGCATTCAGCGTGGCCAATCAGGCCAAGCAGCTCAAGCGCGCCCAGCTCGCCGAGCCGGCGCCCACGCGCCGCTACGAGGCGGAGGAGATCCTGGCGGCCACCGGCGCGCCCCTCGGGCTCCTGCGGGCGCTGGAGGAGTACGGCCTGATCGGGGGGCGGTCCGGCGGCTACGACGACACGGACCGCGAGGTGGTGAAGACCGCGCTCGAGCTCGGCGCGTTCGGCGTCGAGCCGCGGCATCTGCGGATCTTCCGCGTCGCCGCCGAGCGGGAGGCCGGCCTGCTGGAGCAACTGCTGGCCGCGGGGCTGCGTTCGCGCAATCCCGACCGCCGCCGCGAGGCGCTGGAGTCGCTGGAGAGCCTCGCCGCGCTGGCCTCACACATGCGCCACCTGATGCTGGTGTCGGAACTGCGGGAGGTCGCCGGGACATGAGCGTGACGGGATTCGACATCGACGCCGCGATCCGCAAGATCCCGGATCACCCCACGCCGGGGATCCTCTTCTACGACCTGATGCCGCTGTTCCAGGAGCCGTCGGGCCTCGATGAGTGCGTCGGCCGGTTGGCCGACTGGGCGCGCGCGCTCGAGCCGGACCTGGTGCTGGCGATCGAGGCCCGGGGCCTGATCCTGGGCGGCGCGCTGGCGCGCGAACTGGGGGTCGGGGTCGCCGCGGCCCGAAAGCCGGGCAAGCTCCCGGGCGAGCGCATCGGCGTGGAGTACGACCTCGAGTACGGCACCGATACGGTCGAGCTGCACCGCGACGCCATCCGTGAGGGGGCGCGCGTGCTGGTGCACGACGACCTCCTGGCCACCGGCGGGACCGCCGCGGC
>JBIQJW010000078.1:0-10098 GCA_044507145.1 Actinomycetota bacterium | reverse complement strand
GTCACCCAGCTCCATGTCCGCCCAGAAATGCAGCAACACCACACGCCGCATCTCCCCAGGCAGACGACGACACGCCTCCAGCAGCTCGGGGTCCGACGACTCCCACCGCGGCACCCCACCCGGATCGACCAGCCCGCCGCGGTCGGCCGCGACGATTCGCTCACGGTCCGCTCGCGCCCGCTCACGCCGGCCAACATCGATCGCTCGGTTGACCGCCGCGCTGCGCAGCCATACCAACAGGTGCCCCGCGCTCTCGAAACGCCCCAGATCCCGGAACGCGCGATCCAACGCGTCCTGGGTCGCATCCTCAGCCGCCTCACGAGAACCCGACACCGCAAACGCGGCGCGCCACACCCCCGGCCACACATCCCGCACCAACTCGGCGATCGCCTCGCCGTCGCCGGCGTGGGCTGCGGCGATCAGGGCGCGTGATCGGTCACGAAGCGGCGTCGTCATGCCCATCAGACGAAGCAGACCACCCGAACAGTTCCCGAACTCGAACCGAGGGCGGCGCCGGGATCGCCGCACGACAGACGATCACGTTCTCGTGGCGGCCCCGGCCCTCAAGGTCTGAGGCGCTCTTCGGTTCCGCCTCACCACCACGACGACCCGGATCCCCTCCCGCGGCCTTCTTGGAACAGAACCGATGGACTGTCGAGAAGAAGAAGGAAGAAGAAGAAGAAGAAGGTGACGGTGGGAATCGAACCCACTCATGTCGGTTTTGCAGACCGAAGCGTTCCCATTTCGCCACGTCACCCGGGGGCGGCGATGTTACCAAGCCCCACCGGGCCCCGGCCCCGGGAACGCCTCCCGGGCCGGGGCGCCGGCGGCTCAGGCGCGCCGGCGGTAGAGGTACATCGTGAGGGGCGCGAACACCGCCGTCAGCACCGCCGTGGCCACGAACACCCAGATGACGTCGCCGGCCTGGGCGTCGCCGCCCATCAGCCCGCGTGCGGCGGTCACCAGGTGGCTGACCGGGTTGTTGTCCACGATCACCTCCAGCCACCCCGGCAGCGTGTCCGGCGGCACGAAGGCGTTGCTGAGGAACGTGAGCGGGAAGATCGCCATGAAGCCGGCGTTCATCACCGCGCTGGGCGAGCGCATCAGCACACCCACCGTGGTGAACAGCCACGCCAGGCCGAAGGCGAACAGCACCACCAGGGCCACCGCGCCGGCCACCCCGGCGACACCGCCCTCGGGCCGGTAGCCCAGGATCACGCCCACCACGATCACCACCAGCGCCCCGGTGAGGTAGCGCACGCTGTCGCCCAGGACGGCGCCCACCAGCGGCGCCGGGCGCGAGATGGGCAGCGAACGGAAGCGGTCCACCACGCCCTTGGTCATGTCGGTGTTGAGCGACACGCCCGAGTAGACCGTGGTGAACAGCACCGACATCACCAGGATGCCGGGCAGGAGGAACTGCAGGTAGTCCTCCGTGGACCCCGCGATGGCCCCGCCGAACATGTACGTGAACATCACCGTGAACAGCACCGGCGTGAGGGTCACGTCGATGAGCTGCTCGGGCACGTGCTTGACCTTCAGCATCCCGCGCCAGCCGAAGGTGAGCGCCGCCGCCAGGCCACCGGGCCGGGCCGGGCGCTCACCCGATGCGAGCGCCGCGCCGATCGCGCGGCCGTCGCCGAAATCGGTGTCGGTACTCATGCGTCCTCCCCGGTCTGTGCGTACTGCGGCTCGTCGATCCCCTCGCCGCCGTCTCCCTCGCCGTCGCCCGGCTCGTCGGCGGGGTGGCCGGTGAGGGCGAGGAAGACCTCGTCCAGGCTCGGCTGCCCCAGCGAGAACCCCGCGATGGGCACGCCGGCGCGCGACAGGGCCGCCACCGCCTCGGCCGCCGTGTCGGCGTCGTCCACCGGCACCGACAGGCCGGCCGGATCGGCCTCCATGTGCGGCGTCGCTCCCACCGCGACGGCCAGGTGACCGGCCGCCGACTCCCGCTGGGCGGGCTCGGCGACGCGCACGTGCAGCGTGCTCTGGCCCACCGAGGCCTTGAGCTGTGCAGGCGTCCCCTCGGCGATCACCCGGCCGTGGTCGATCACCGCGATGCCGTCGGCCAGTTGGTCGGCCTCATCCAGGTACTGGGTGGTGAGCAGCACCGTGGTCCCCTGCCCCACCAGCGCGCGCACGATGTCCCACACCTGGTTGCGCGACCGCGGATCCAGACCGGTGGTGGGCTCGTCCAGGAACATCAGCTCGGGCGTCACCACGATGCTGGCGGCGATGTCCAGCCGCCGGCGCATCCCGCCCGAGTACGCCTTCACCAGGCGCCCCGCCGCATCGTCGAGCCCGAACGCGTCGAGCAGTTCGGCGGCCCGCGACTTCGCCCGCGCCCGCGAGTAGCCCAGCAGGCGCCCCAGCAGGATGAGGTTCTCCCGCCCGGTGAGCTCGTCGTCCACGGACGCGAGCTGCCCGGTGAGGCTCACCAGCCCGCGCACGGCGTCCGCCTGGGTGACGATGTCGTGCCCCATCACGCGCGCGCTGCCCGCATCCGGGCGCAGCAGCGTCGCGAGCATGCGGATGGTGGTGGTCTTCCCCGCCCCGTTGGGCCCGAGCACGCCGTAGACGATGCCCCGGCGCACGGCCAGGTCCACGCCGTCCACCGCGCGGGTCTTGCCGAACTGCTTCACCAGCCCGGTCGCCTCGATGGCCAATGTCGTGCTGTCGCTCACGCCGCCTCCCCGTCCCACCGTCGAACGCGCATCCGTGTGATGTCGCGCGGAGCAGGCTACGACCTCAAGTTCACTTGACGTCAAGTGCCGGTGCAGCCGATCCGCCCCTACTGACGGCGGCCGGCCGCGGAACTCATCGGTCCCGGCCCACGCCGTTACTGTTGCGCGGATGCCCTCGCTGTTCACGGCCGGCCGCCGCGCGGGCACCGGAACCCCGCTGGTGCTGCTGCACGGGTTCACCGACACGTGGCGCACCTGGGATCTGGTGCTGCCCGCCCTCGAGCGCCGGCACGATGTCCTGGCACCCACCCTGGCCGGCCATGCCGGCGGACCCCGCCTCGACGACGCACCGCGCATCGGTGACCTGGCCGATGCGGTGGAGCGCGCGATGGACGACGCGGGGTTCGAGCGCGCGCACATCGCCGGCAACTCCCTGGGCGGGTACGTGGCGCTGCAGCTCGCGGCCCGCGGCCGGGCCCGGTCGGTGGTGGCGCTGGCGCCCGCCGGTGGCTGGGACGACGACGGCACCGCGATGCGCGCGGTCTTCGACTACTTCGTGCTGATGCAGAAGCAACTGCGCGCCGGCGCGCCGAACGCCGACCGGCTGGTGGCGTCACCCGAGCGCCGGCGGCTCGCCACCCAGATGATCACCGTCGCGTACGAGCACATCCCCGGCGAGCTGCTGGCGCACCAGATCGTGGGCGCCGCCGCGTGCGAGGGGGCCATCCCCCTGATCCAACTGGCCCTGCGCGAGGGGTACCCGCTGGACATGGCGGCCATCACCTGCCCGGTGCGGATCGTGTGGGGCACCCGCGACCGGCTGCTGGAGTGGCCCACGGCGGCCGCCCGCTTCGGGCAGGGCCTCCCCCACGCGGACTGGGTGGTGCTGGACGATGTGGGCCACTGCCCCCAACTGGACGTCCCGCCGGAGGCGGCCGAGCTCATCCGGGAGTGGACCGCCCGCTGAGCGCCGCCGCTACGGACGCTCCGGCGGCGGCCCGGTGGTGGCACGGATGCTGAGCGGCGTGGGCAGCGGCGGGAACGCCGGCAGTTCCCGGCCTGCCAGGCGCGCCGTGAGGATGTCCCCGGCGCGCTCACCCAGGGGCCGGTAGGCGATGAGGGCGCTGGTGAGGCCCAATGCGGCCGAGTCGGGCAGGTCGTCCAGACCGGCGATCGAGACGTCGCCGGGGACGTCGAGCCCCATCCAGTGCGCGGTGCTCAACGCGCTGACCGCCAACGTATCGTTGAGCGCCAGCAGCGCCGTGGGACGGGGGGTCTGCGACAGCGCGGCCCGCGCCAACGCCTCGCCCGCCGCCGGTGTCGGTCGCGCCGGCGCGTCCGGATCGTCCTGGATGCCGGGCGCGCCGAGGCTGAACACCGGCAGCGGCCCGTCGCCGCCCCATCCGTCCGCCACGCCGGCCAGCCGGTCGTCGGTGCCCGGGCACGCCAGAACGGCCACGCGGCGGTGACCGAGACCGTGCAGGTAGGCCGCCATGGCTGCCGCGGCCCCACGGGAATCGGCGCGCACCGTGTCGACGCCGGGCGGGGCCGATCCGTCCACGACGACGGTCGGCACCCGCGTGTCGGCCTCGGTGCCGTCGCGGTAGAAGACCCGCGCGTCGACCATCTCGCCCGCCGGCTCGCCCGACAGCAGCAGGGCGTAGCCCGCACGGTGACACGCCGCCAGCAGGCCCCGGGCCACCAGGGCAGCGGCCGGATCGCCCAGCAGTTCGTCGGAATGCCCGGGGGCGATGAAGCCGATCGCGCCGGTGCGTCCGCGCGCCAGCGAGCGCGCCCCCGGGTGCGGGCCGGCGTAGTCCAGCGACGCCGCCGCGTCGAACACTCGCGCGCGCGTCGCCTCGGCGACCTTATCGGGGTTGCTGTAGGCGTTCGACGCGGTCCAGACCGAGACTCCCGCCGCGGCCGCGACATCGCGAAGTGTGGGTCCCCGTCTGGGCGGCATGCGCTTGCGCTCCGTGATCTAACCGTTTAGTTTGGCGCTGTTCCCTAACTGGTTAGGGAACAGCATATTCGTCGCGTGGGATGTGGGCCGTACCCGGCCTTCGCCCCCGTCGCCAAGGAGCCTCACATGCCCGTGCTCGAACCCGCCCAACTGGTCACCAACAGCCGGATGCTCTACTTCACCTGGGTCCCCGCCGACCCGGACGCCGTGCGTGCGCTGGTGCCGTCCAATCTGTCGCTGGCCGAGAACAACCAGTGCTTCATCAACCAGTACGTGGTCGACACCGACGAGCAGACCTCCGGCTTCGAGAAGTACTCGCTCACCTACGCCGGCGCCGACCTGAAGGGCCTGGACACCCCCGACGGCGCGGTCCCGGGTCGTTTCTGGACGCACTACTTCAACTCGAACGCCGACATGCGCGAGTACGCCAAGAAGGTGGGCGTCCCCGCGACAGCGGGCGAGACCAAGCTCGAGATCACCGACGGCATCCTCACCGCCACCACCTGGTCGGACGGCGTCGCCGTCATCCGCACCACGGTGCGCGTGGGCGACGAGATCGCCGTGACCGGTCGCGGCCAGCTTCGCTACATCACCGAGCTCGACGGCCAGCAGATCACCGGCAACTACCCCTTCACGGCCGGTCTGGTACAGCCGTGGGAGGTCCTGAAGTTCGAGTTCCTGGAGGCGGACCACCCCGTGTCGGCGCTGCGCCCGGCCGACCCGCTCGAGGTCACCTGGGGCTTCTACTCGCCCAACGCCTCGTTCGCCTACCCCGGTGGCCAGGGCCCGCTGAGCGCGTAGACATGGCCGCCCCGGTGGGGCCGGGCACCGTCCCGACCCCACCGGCAGGACCGGGCGCCACCCGTTCCGACACCCCGGGAAGGAGATCCGCGCGATGATCGGTTCCGAGACCCGACCGCAGACACCGCCCGTCCTGGGCTGGATGCAGGCCCACCCCACGCGCCTGAGGGAATTGCTGGACGACGAGGCGCGCGACGGCGAAGCGCTGTCGCCCTCCGGTGACGCCGCCATCCGTGCGCACCTGCGCTTCGTGGCCGAGGCGCTGGCCACAACCGCGCTCGACGCCCGCCGCGACCGCCTGCGCCTGTTCTCCGACCGCCTGGCCGACGGCCTCGCGCACGCGCCGGAGCTGGAGTCCGCCGTCGACCTGGTGGGCGGCGCGACGGCTCACGAGCTGCACCTGCAGTTCGGCGCACCATCCGTGCATGACGAGGCGCTGGACGAGACCGTGGGCCGGCGCGTGCGCGTCACCGCCTGGCAGCGGGTGTTCCTGGTGATGCTCGAGGACGCCCTCGATGCCGGCGACTTCCGCGCCGACGACACGCTGGCCTGGATGGCCGACCACCAGGTGCGCCTGGCCGACACCATCTTCGCCATGGACCGCCGCGCCAAGCAGGCGGAGATCGCGCGCAACGGCCCGGACGCGGTGGCGAATTCGGCGGTGGCCAACCGCATCGGGCAGGCGGCCACGCTGCACGCGCACACGCGCTTCCTGGTCGACGCACTGGCCGCGACGCTGGGGCCGGGCTGAGCGCTCCGCTCGACGAGGGCGTCGCCGCATAGGCCCGGGCATCGCGACGGCGATCCACGCGTCCCCAAGGTCGAGGCCGGCGCCGCGTCGGGGCGAGAACGAGAACGGCCCCGGTGACCGGGGCCGTTCGAAGAGCGGATGAAGGGACTCGAACCCTCGACCTTCTGCATGGCAAGCAGACGCTCTAGCCAACTGAGCTACATCCGCGAGGCGGTCCGCAGTGTACCGATCGCCCCACCGGACCTCAATGGCGCACCGGAGCCGATGCGCGTGCCCGACGCGGGGGTGCCTACGCGCGCTGCCAGGGGTCGGTGTCGGCCGCGGCGAACCGCACCTCCACCCCCTCCTGCGCCAGCTCGCGCTCGAGCTCGCGCGTCCAGCGCCGCATCATCTCGCGCTCCACGCCGGCGTGCGGCACGTCGATGAGCGCCACCGAGGAGCGGTCGGCGTCGTGGTACTTGAGGTCGCCGGTGACGTAGACGTCCGCTTGCGCCGCCTCCGCGTCCCCGATGAGCGAGGCGCCCGAGCCGGTACAACACGCCACCCGCGCCACCAGTGCCCACGGGTCGCCCGTGTATGTGACCGGGCCGGGGAGCGTCGCCGCCAAGTGGGCCACCACGGCCGCCAACGTGGTGGGCTCCACCGCGCCCACGCGCCCCAGCCCCGCCTCCGGATCGGCCGGCACCGGGCGCAGGGGCCGCAGGTCGCCGTGGATACCCAGCATCTGGGCCATCAGATCGTTGAGCCCACCGCGTGCGGAATCCAGGTTGGTGTGGGCGGCGACCACCGCGATGCGGTGCTCGGCCGCGCGCAGCACCAGCGATGCCGCGGGGGTGTCGTCGGTGAGTGCCGCCAGCGACGGGAAGATGGGCGGGTGGTGGACCACGATCGTGTCGCAGCCGCCCTCGCGCGCCTCGTGCACCACCTCGTCGCGCAGCTCCAGCGCCACCAGCATGCGCCGCACCGGCCGGTTGTGGCGGCCCACCATCAGCCCCACGTTGTCCCACTCCTCCGCCAGCGCGGCGGGCGCGTGGCGCTCCAGGGCGGCCAGCAACTGAGCGACGAGCATGCGGCGATGCTACCCGCCCCGCCCGGCGACGCGGGCGGGGCGGGAGCGTCCCTGGGCCTACGCCGGCGCGGCGGCCTCCTCGGCCACCCGCTTCGTCACGCCCGCCGGCGCCGGGGCGTGGTGGTCGATGTGCATGGCGTAGTCGCCGCGCCCGCCGGTGATGGCGCGCAGGTCGGCGCCGTAGGCCAGCATCTCCACCATCGGCACCTCGGCGCTGATCACCTCCGTGTGCCCGCGCACCTCGATGCCCAGCGGATGGCCGCGGCGCGAGGCGAGGTCGCCCATGATGTCGCCCACGTGCTCGGGGTCGACCATGACCTCCACGTGCATGATCGGCTCCAGCAGCACCGGCGACGCGGCCGCCAGGGCCGCGCGCACCGCCAGGCCCCCGGCGATCTGGAACGCCACCTCGGACGAGTCGACGCTGTGGTGCTTGCCGTCGTCGACGGTCA
This sequence comes from Actinomycetota bacterium, assembly GCA_044507145.1. GTDB lineage: Bacteria > Actinomycetota > Thermoleophilia > Miltoncostaeales > Miltoncostaeaceae > JAVJSF01. The sequence goes on along the minus strand of JBIQJW010000078.1, from coordinate 2,378 downwards.
CCCGCACGTCCACCACCGGGAAGCCGGCCACCCCGCCGTGGGCGAGGGCCGCGCGCACGCCGCTCTCCACCGCGCCGATGAACTGACGGGGGATCGCCCCGCCCACCACCTCGTCCACGAACTCGATGCCCGTGCCCGGCGGCAGCGGCTCCACGCGCACCCAGCAGTCGGCGTATTGCCCGCGCCCGCCACTCTGCTTCTTGTGCTTGCCCTCGGCCCGGGCGGTGCCGGCGATGGTCTCCCGGTAGGGGACGTGCGGCGGCGCCAGGTCCACCTGCACCCCGAACCGGTGGGCGATGCGGTCGGCCACCACCTCCACGTGCAACTCCGACAGGCCGCCGACGATCAGGTCGCCGGTCTCGTCGTCGTGGTGCACGTCCAGGCTGGGGTCCTCCTCGGCCATCCGCCGCAGCAGCGACACCACCTTGTCGTCGTCGGCGTGGTCGTGCGCGCTGGCGCGGAAGCTCATCGCGGGCTCCGGCAGCGCCGGCGGTGCGAACGTCATCAGCGGCTCCGACGCGCACAGCGCATCGCCGGTGGCCACGCCCTTCAGCTTCGCCACCGCGCCGATGTCGCCCGCGCCCAGCCGCTCGCACGGCACGTGGGTCTTGCCCTGCAGGCGGAACAGGCGCCCCACCCGCTCGCGCTCGCCGGTGCGCGCGCAGATCACGTGGCTGTCGGACTCCAGCGTGCCCGACAGGATCCGCATCACGTTCACCCTGCCGCTGAACGGATCGGCGAGGGTCTTGATGCACAGCGCCACGGGCGGCCCGTCGCCGTCGGCGCCCACGTGCAGTTCCTCCCCGGACGCCACGCCCACCGCGTCGCGCGCGGGCCGGTCGCCGGGGGTGGGCAAGACCTCGGCCACCAGGTCCAGCAAGGGTTCCACCCCGATGGGCGAGGGATGCCCTCCCACGCCCACCACCGGCACCAGCCGGCCGGCGGCGACGCCGGCATGCAGTGCAGCCACCAGCTCCTCGTGGGTGAGCACCTCGCCGTCGAGGTAGCGCTCGATCAGGTCGTCGTCGCTGCCGGCCACGGTGTCCATCAGCGCCTCGCGCGCGGCGGCCGCCTCGTCGGCCAGATCGTCGGGGATCGGGCCGGTCGACATGGCGCCGTCGGCGCCGTAGGTGGTGGCGGTCATGTCGACCAGGTCGACCACACCCCGAAAGCCGTCCTCTCTCCCGATCGGCATCTGGAGCGCCACCACCCCCTCGTCCAGTTCACGCAGTGCGTCCACCACCGCCGCCATGTCGGCGCGGGGACGGTCCAGCATGGTCACCACGGCCGCCCGGGGCAGGCCCAGGGCCGCGGCGCGGTTCCACATACGTTCGGTCTGCACCTCGATGCCCGAGGTGCCGTTCACGGCGATGACGGCGCTGTCGACGGCCGAGAGGGCGCCGATGGCCTCCGCCTGGAACGACGGCTCGCCGGGGGTGTCGATGATGTTGACGTGGGTGTCCGCCCAGGACAGGTGGCACAGGGCGGACGAGATGGACATCTGGCGCCGGTGCTCATCCTCATCGGAGTCGCAGACCGTGGTGCCCTGGGTGACGTCACCCAGGCGGTCGATGGCTCCCGCGCGGAAGAGCAGGGCCTCGGTGAGGCTCGTCTTCCCGCATCCGCGGTGACCCACCACCGCGATGTTCCGGATCGAGGACGCAGACGACGGCGCGCGTGTCGGCGACATAGCTCGTACCTTTCCTCACAAGCCGGGTACGGGCGAGTCTATTGCCGGCCCACGTGGCGGGCCAGTGGGGCGGCCGGCGCGCGGATGCGCCCGACACGTCAGTCCTCGCGATCCTCCTGCAGACGGCCCTTGAGCCGCAGCACCGCCTTGGTGTGGAGCTGCGACACGCGGCTCTCGGTGACACCCAGGACCTCGCCGATCTCGCGCAGGGTCAGCCCGTCGTAGTAGTAGAGGGCGATCACGATCTTCTCGCGCTCCGGCAGGCGGGCGATGGCGTCGGCCAGGGTGTCGCGCAGCTCGGTGACGTCGAGCAGGGCGGCCGGGTCGGTCATGCGCTCGTCGCCGATGGTGTCGATGAGCGACAGCGGCTCACCGCCGGCGTTGACGCTCCACATCTCGTCCAACGCCACGATGGAGGAGTTCGAGATCTGTGTGATCGCGCTCTGGAACTCGTCCAATGTCATCCCGAGGGCCGTGGAGAGTTCCTCATCGGTGGGCGCCCGCTGCAGGCGGTGCTCCAGCTCGGCCGACTTGCGCTCGATCTCGCGCGCCCGCGCGCGCACCGACCGCGGCACCCAGTCGAGTGCACGCAGCTCGTCGATGATGGATCCCTTGATCCGGGTGACGGCGTAGGTCTCGAACTTGACCTGGCGCTCGGGCTCGAAGCGCTCCACCGCGCCGATGAGGC
>JBIQJW010000310.1:0-1653 GCA_044507145.1 Actinomycetota bacterium | reverse complement strand
AAGAAGCGCTGGGCGTGCTCCTCGATGTGGATCCCCAGGCGCTCCTCCAGGTCGATCACCGCCGCGGCGTTCCCACGGCCCTCGGCAAGCGTGCCGCCCCAGAGGCCGCGCACCGCCGAGTAGCCGCCGTAGGCCACCAGCGCCACCAGGGCCTCCCTGCGTCCCGAACCGACGCTGATGAGCAGGAGGCGGGTGCGACGGGCCGCCATCCGCACCCACGCCCAGACGCCGGCCAGGAGAAGCGGCAGGGCCGTCGCGGCAGCTCTGGTGAGGTCGCGTGCCCGCTCCACGGGCGTGCCTCGGAGGTGCAGTCCTGACTGTCGGGTGGAGCCCATCACCGCGCAGGGGTCGTCGACGAATGAGAACGTGACGATCGTAACATCGCCCCGGCGGGGGATCAGGGCAGCAGGTGCCGCGCGGCCAGCATCCCGGATCGCACCGCGCCCTCCATGGTCGCCGGCCACCCGGTCGCGGTCCACGCACCGGCCAACACCACACCGTCCACCGGCGTCATCGTGGCCGGCCGGCGGGCCGCCTGGCCCGGGGCCGCGGCGAACGTGGCGTGCGGCTCCTTGATGACGGCGCACGCGCGCACCGTCGCTCCGGCGGCTCGCGGATACAGGTGCGCGAGCTCGGCGCGCACCAGCTCGGCCAGGTCGTCCCGGGTGCGCTCCACCTCCCGGCGGGCACCGGACATGGTCACCGCCAGGTGGTGATCGGCGCCGCTTTCGCCGGTCATGGCCCGTCGGTTGAACACCCACTGCAGCGGGCTGTCGATCACCGCGGTGAACGGTTCGTCCATCACCGGGCGGTCGTACCAGACATGGGCGCTCACGATCGGGGAGCTTCCGAGATCCGGGTCGGCGGGGAGCGCATCCGGCGCGACCGCTCGGGTACGCGCGGGCGGCAGCGCCAGCACGATGCCGTCGGCGTCGATGCGGTCCCCATCTCGCAGGCGTACGCACCCTTCGGCCACCTCGGCCACCTCGCGTCCGCGCAGCACCCGCCCGCCGCGCGATCGCAGATACCGCTCGGCGGCGGGGTCCACCAGATCGGTGAGGCCGACGGTCGCCCAGCCGATGGCCGACCCGCCGGTGCTGGAAAGGAACCCCTCGTGCAGGACGAACGCGGCGAGCGCCGCGGAGACCCGGTCGCTGCGGTCGTTGCACGTCGGCAGGACGATGAGGTCCCAGAACGCGGCGACCGCCTCCGAACCCTGACCGTGGCGCGCCAGCCAGGATCCGAAGGTCTCGTCGTCCAGCGCCGCGCGTTCCCGCGCCGACATGCCCAGCAGGACCAGCAGCGCGCGGGCCGCCGAGATGCGCTCGCGCACCGACAGGTGCGGGTAACGGGCGAAGCTGCCCGCCAGATGCAGCGGGGCCGGCAGCGGAGCAGCGCGCAGCGCGCCGCACCGCCCGGCCCGGTCGCGCACCGGGGCGTCCAGGCGCCGCTGCAGGACGGTGTGCCGCCGGGTGTCCAGCAGCGTCAGCAGCCCGATGTAGGCCGGGCAACACCCCATGAAGACATGCTGGCCATTGTCGACGGTGCGCCCGGTGGTGGCGTCGGTGAAGCTGAACGCGCGGCCTCCCAGGAACGGACGCCGTTCGATCAGGGTGACCCGGGCTCCCCGGCCGGCGGCCTCACACGCCGCGG
>JBIQJW010000309.1:0-1654 GCA_044507145.1 Actinomycetota bacterium | reverse complement strand
AGCGCGAGCGCGACCAGCTCAACTGGGCCAAGTGGCTGGTGGTGGGCGGCGCGGTCTTGGCCACGATCACCGTGGCCATCGCGTTCTCCGGTGGGTGGCCGGTCGCACTGGCCGTCATCGGCATCTGGGTGCTCGCGCTCGTCGCACTGCTCAGCACCTGACCGGAGCGGGGGACCGGTCAGCCTCGCGGCGTCCGTCTATCGTCGGACTTCCGACAGTTGATTGAGCAAGACCTGACCACCTGAGAAGATCATCAGATGGGAATCGACCGTCAGCTTGCGTACGCAGCGCTGTTCGGTGGGGCGCGGGTGCCGGCGCCGCCGGCGACCGGGGTGGCGATCGTCACCTGTATGGACTCGCGTATCGACCCGCCGGTGGTGTTGGGCCTGGATCCGGGTGACGCCAACATCATCCGCAACGCCGGCGGGGTGGTGGACGACGGCGTGATCCGCTCGCTGTCCCTGTCGCAGCGCTTCCTGGGGACCACGGATGTGCTCATCCTGCAGCACACAGGCTGCAGCCTGATCGATCTTGACGACGACGAGTACCAGGCCCGGATGGAGCGCGAGGGGGGCGAGACGCCCACCTGGCGCGCGGGCGGTTTCTCGGATCTGGATGCCAGCGTCCGGGCGGGCGTGCTGCGGGTGCGCTCATCGCCGTTCCTGCTGCACACCGACCGTGTGCGCGGGGCGGTGCTGGACCTCATCGACGGGGGCGTCCGCGAGGTGACGTGAGCGTCATCGCTGTAGGTGGCGCCGGATCCGCTCGATCTGGTCGGGGGTGAGCCGCCCACCCCGGGCGACCTCCCCGAGCACGGCCTCACCGGCCTCGCCGTCCAGGCCGGCGGTGCGTGCCTGCGCCAGGGCCCGACGCGGGGTGAGCTCGCCGGTGGCGAGCCGGCCCATGATCTCGTGGGCCAGGGCTCCGGGATCGGAGCGGGCGAGCCGGGCCAGATCCTCCCCGTCCGCCCCGGCCGAGCCCTCAGCGGGGCGAGGCTCGACGGGGACGCCATCCACGCTGACGCTCACATATCCGGCGGTGGGCCCATCGGTGCGGCCGCTGCCGTCCGCGAGGCCGGCGAACACCTGGCGGATGACGTCGAGCGGATCGGCAGCGGCCAACACCTCACCCCTCCCACCACCTCCATCGCCCTCACCGACGTCCACCCACGGACCGCCCGACGACACCGCGGCGGTCGCCGGCACGCCGGAGAGCACGACATGGGAACCGCCACCCGGGTTATGGAGCACGTCCACCTCCGAACCGACGGCCGGCACGCCACCGGAGGGAAGCAGGGCATCCGCCGACGCGCCAAAGGCCGGCCCACCGGCCGGCCTCACTCGAAGCCGAAGCTCCCACCTCCCACCACGAGCCTGCCGGGCACCCACGATGGTGGCGACCGCCGGCAAACCCCGCTCACGGAGCCGCCGAGCACGTCGTGAGCGAGACCAGAACACAGATCGACTCTAACCCCACATGACCCGACGAACGACACCGGCGAGGGGCCGAAGGCCGAGCGCAGCGACACCACCCACCGGAATCACCGCCTGATCTGAGCCTGTGGAGATGACCGGCCGGGGACAGCCCTGCGGGCTGACGCCCAGCCGTTGGACAGCCCCTGCGGGCCTGACCACATCCCCACAGCCCCAACGAG